>NZ_JADNQW010000005.1:1541071-1849285 GCF_015709455.1 Methylosinus sp. H3A | reverse complement strand
CGCCGCCGGGACGCCGGCTTTGTCGGCCTCGGTCGCGAAAGCGCCGGCGGCCGGAAGAGCGAGGAGAAGAACGAGCGTTGCGCGTTTCATCTTGATGTCCACATGTCTCGTCGCGCGGCGGCGCGAGGGCCGCCGCGCGCATACGCCTCAGTGGAAGTTGAATTCCTGCACCGCGGAGAAGGAGCCGCCGGGCGGCGACACTGTGCGGACCGCGGCGAGAATCTGATTGACGACGGGCTCGAGCGCCGGATTCGAGGCGCTCTGCACCTTGTGCGACACCACGCGGCCGCCGGAGCCGACGGTGAAGGCGACATGAATCGAGCCGGTCTGCGCGTCCGACGCCTTCGGCGTGTGGCGCTTGATCTCCGCGGCGAGCAGCTTGACATAGGCCTGCTTCGAAATGGCGGGCTTCGCCTTCTCGGCCTGCTTCTTGTCCTTGTCCTTGTCCTTGTCCTTGTCCTTGTCCTTGTCCTTGTCCTTGTCCGCGTCCTTGGCCCCGGCGCTGATCGTCTTGGCCTTGGACTTGACGGGTTTGGCCGCGTGGGCCTGCTCCGTGGCGGCGGGAGTGGCAGGCGTTTCCGCCGCGGGAGCGGCGCCCGCGGTCGGCGCGGTCGCCTCGCTTTCCACCGCAAGGACCGCAGTGGAGACGAGCGCCGCGGCGAGGGCATAGGAGATCAGTCTCATAATTCGGCCTCTCGTTGCTTTTAGTGGTCGCTGAAATTGAAATGTTGCTGGAAGAAAAAGCCGCCTTCTGGCGGACGCGGAGCATGCACGGAGGCCATGATCTGCCGCGCCAACGCGGCATGAGCGGGGGATGAGCCGGTGGCGGAAACGCCGGTAATGCCGCCACTCGCGGTCACATAGAAAGTGACGTTCGCGGAGCCGCCGCCGACCGCCGATCTCGCCGGGGTACGTTCGCGAATCGCCTTCGCGAGAAGGGCTCTATAAACGCTCTGCGACATTCCTTCGCTCTGCGACTGCCCTTCCGGGGCGCCGATGCGGCGCTTGGCCTGCGCCTCGCGCTTTACGTCGTGCTCGACCTCGCGCTTTTTCTCGACGACTTTCTTCTTCTTTTCGACGATTTCCTTCTGCTGCGGCAGCGCCGGCGCCTCCGGCGCCATCACCTGCGGCGGCGGAATGGCGAGATCGGGCTGCTCGATCTCCTCGGGCGGCGGCGGCTCTTCATCCGCCGCGGCCATTTCCTGCGATTCGAAGAAATCGCCCTGAGGAACCAGCTCCATGCTGACGGCGTCGAGGCTGGCGATGTTCGGTATGGCCAGCTTCAGCAGCAGCCAGCCGACGACGGCATGAGCCGCGACGACGCCGGCGACGCTCGCCGGCCGCAGCCAGGCGGGCTTGACGGGCGGCGGGGCGTCCGACGACGCGCCGCTCGCGAAGGACGAGAGGGTCGCATCCGTCATTTCGCCACCCCTCCCGCGGGAGCCGCAGTCGCAGCCGCCGGAGCCGGGCTCGCCGCCGCGGGCGTCGCCGCGCCTTTCGCGCGCGAGTCGGTGAGTATGGCGATATGGGTGATGCCATTGGTCGCCAGCTTGTCCATCACGGCGATCACCTCGCCGTAATTGGCCTCCTTGTCGCCGCGCACATGGACGACGCGGCTCGTGTCGGAGCCCATCATCGCCTTGATCCCGTCGACGAGCGCTTCGGGCGACACTTCATCGGCGCCGAGCGCCACCTTGCCGTCCTTGGAGACGGCGACGACGATCGGCTCCTTGGGATTGAGCGGCTGCGCCGCCTTGGCCTGCGGGAGATTGACCTTCATGCCCTTGGCGAGCAGGGGCGCCGTCACCATGAAGATGATGAGCAGCACCAGCATGACGTCGACGAGCGGCGTCACATTTATGTCGGCGAGCGGCTGATAGAGGCTGTCGCCATTTTTGAAGCGCGTCGGAAGTCCGGCCATCACGCAGCCTCCCGCTTTCTGGTCGTGGACAGATGGCCGCTGGTGATGGCGAGCGCCTTGTCCTCGACATAATGGGCGACCTGCTGGCCGGCGCGCGAGAAAGCGGCGCCGATGCGATTATAGCCGACCGAGGCGGGAATGGCGGCCGCGAGGCCATAGGCGGTGGCGGCGAGAGCCTCGGCGATGCCCGGCGCGACGACCGCGAGGCTGGTGTCCTGCGATTGGGCGATGCCGGCGAAGCTCGTCATGATGCCCCATACGGTGCCGAACAGGCCGATGAAGGGCGCGACGGAGGAGATGACGGCGAGATTGGGCAGGCCGCCCTCCGCCTTGGTCATCAGCTCGCGGCCGACGCGGCTCATGATCTCGGCGACGCGCTCGCGCTTTTCGCCGATCGACTCGCCCGGCAGATCGAAGCCCGCGGCGTGCTCGCCGGCCGCCTCGATCGGCGCGAGCAGGCCCGCCGGCCCGCCGGAGCGCGCAGAGCGCGCCGATTTGCCGATACGCACGACGGCGACGACGCCCTCGACGATCAACACCCAGGTCCATACCGACGCCAACAGCAGGACGGCCATGACCACCTTGCCCACTGGGCCGGCGTTCAGGAACATGGTGACAGGAGAAATTGAGCCATAATCCATGGGACGCACTCGCGCTTGGGGTTCCCCGATCGCGCAGCGGCCGCCGCGGATCAGTTGATTGTTGTTGCTTATGATTTTGTTCGTCCAACGGCGTTGCCCCGCTCGCGAGGGAGGGGAGGAGCCGCCGAAACTCTGCTTCGCCGATCCCGCGCGCAATGGGCGCGAAATCCGTCTTTCGTCAGGAGAGAGTGCGGCCGACAGGCGGCGCTCGGGCGCCATTGACCGCCTGCGACAAGGCGAAAGGCGGCGGCGAGGCGGCAAAGACGCGATAGACGGCGGGCTGCGCTGCGATCTCGCGGCGCAGGGCGACGGAAATGCGGTCGGGAAGCACGGCCGGACCGGAATGCGCGGCGAGGCAGCAGGGGCAGTGCGCCCCTTTCTTCACTGGCCTGTCGGGCGTTCCGCCATTCGCGTCGGAGAGCGCGTCATGGCACACGCTGCGGGCGGCGACACGCTCGGCCGCGGGCCCATCGGCGGCCGCGCTCGAAAGCCGATGCGGCGCGCCGGAAACGAGGAGAGCGAAAACGAGCGCGCAAACGGCGGCGATCGCGCAGATCGCACGCATTTCTATGCGCTGTCCCCCCGTCTGTGACATAAATGTCTCTTAACGGATTTTTTAACTTCTGACAATCTGCGGGGTCTTGGATTTATTTGGAAGAGCGCGCTAATTCGCAGCTGGTTTATCGATAGAGTTAACGCGCGCGATGGCGGCGACGATCGCCAAGATCCTCTTTCTTCTCGCCCTGCTGGGCCAGGCGCTGACGGCGCCTGTCGGCGGCTGGAGAACGCATGCCTCGAGCGGCGATGGGGCGCGGCTCTGCCTCGTCGCGCATGCCGACGCGAGCGCTTCGTCCGGCGTCGGCAATCGTGCCGAGCAGGCCCCCAAGAGCGATCAATCTCACCGGCACGGCGCATGCGCCTTCTGCGAGCTCGGCGTGGGCGCGCCCCCGCTTCTCGCCTCGGCGGGATGGGTCGACGCTCTGGCGTTCCGCGCCGAGGACGCGAGCGTTCACACCGTCTTCGCCGGCGTTCCCTTCTCGCGCGACGACGACAACGCGCCGACGCGCGCCCCGCCCTCCTTCTCCTGACGCGACACCGCCGCGGCACCGACGCGCCGCAACTCGACGCGCGCCCTTCGGACAAAGAGGGCGTCAGGGGAAGGATATCGGACTATGCATCGTCATCATTTGCTGCGCGGCGTCTCCGCCGGCGCTCTCTTCGTCGTCTGCTCGGCGGCGATTCTCCCGGCCAGCGCTCAGGAGGCGCTCCCGACGATCGACGTCGCCGGGGAAGGACAACCCGCGCAATCGCGCCGGCCCGCGCCGGCCACGACCTCCGTCTGGTCGCCGACGCTCCCCGACGGCAAGCCGGCCTTCGTGGAGAAATTCAAGTTGCCGAACACCGTCTCCAGCGTCACCCGCAAGCAGATCGAGGAGACGGTCAACGTCATCGACACCGAAGACGTCGTCAAATATCTGCCGAGCCTGTTCGTGCGCAAACGCAATAGCGGCGACACCCAGGCGGTCTTGCAGACACGCACTTGGGGCGTGGCGTCGAGCGCCCGCAGCCTCGTCTATGCGGACGATCTCCTGCTCACCGCGCTCATCGGCAACGACAACAGCATCGGCGCGCCGCGCTGGGGCCTCGTCGCGCCGGAGGAGATCGAGCGCGTCGACATGCTCTACGGGCCGTTCTCGGCGCAATATCCGGGCAATTCGATGGGCGGCGTGCTGCAGATCACCACCCGCATGCCCGACAAGCTGGAAGTCACCGCCAAGCAGACCGTGTCGCTGCAGGACTTCTCGCTCTATGGAACGAGCAAGCTGTTCCATACCGAAGTGACGAGCGCGTCTGTCGGCGACAAGATCGGCGATTTCTCCTGGTTCGTCACCGGCAATTACGCCCATGGCACGACACAGCCGCTCACCTATGTGACGTCGAGCAGCCTCTACGGCTGGCCGGGCGCCTATTTCGGCAACACCAAATTCGGCGGGCCGGCGACCGTTCTCGGAGCCACCGGCAATCTCGAGAACGACATGGTCAACGCCAAGCTGAAGTTGGCGTACGATTTCACGCCGACGATCCGCGCGACCTATACGCTCGGCTTCTGGAGCAATGACGGAACCTCGATTCCGCAGCCCTATTTCTCGAGCGGCTCGCAGGCCTTCGGCTCGGCGAGCGGCGCGGGCGGCATCGGCTCCGCGGCGATGCAGAGCTTCGGCGGCGGCTATTACCGCGTCCAGGAGAAGATGCTCACCAATGCCCTGGCGGTGAAATCCAATACGGGCGGGCCCTTCGACTTCGAGGTCTCGGCGTCGCATTTCACCTATCTCCAGTCCGACCAGCGCTCGCCCTATACGGCGGCGCCGGTCGGCTATTCCTCGACCGGCAAGGATGTCCGCTACAACGGCACCTATTGGACGCTGCTCGACCTCAAGGGCATATTGCGGCCGGACGGCGTCCTCGCCGGGCACGACATCAGCTTCGGCCTGCACGGGGATCAGTTCCATCTGAACAATCCCACATGGCTCACCACCAATTGGACCAGCGGCATGGCGTCGTCCTATGGCGTCGCGGCCTCCATCGGCAATGGCACGACCCGCACCCAGGCCCTATGGGCGCAAGATTCGTGGAAGATCTCGAAGGAGTTCAAATTCACGGTCGGCGGCCGCTGGGAGCATTGGACGGCGACGGACGGCTATAATCAGTCGCTCGGCGGCATCACCGCCAATGGGTTCGGGTCGACGGCGACGGCGGCGAGCATGCTGCCGATCTACCAGCCCAATCTCTATCACACGCGCTTCTCGCCCAAGGGTTCGCTGCAATGGACGCCGGACGAGGATTGGACGGTCACCGGCTCGATCGGCCTCGCCAATCGCTTTCCGACCGCCAAGGAGCTCTATAATCTGACGACCATTCCGGGCGCGACCGGCACGGTGGTCAATCCCAATCCGAATCTGCGGCCGGAAGTGGCGCTCAGCAAGGAGCTCGCGGTCGAGCGCAAGATCGGCGCGGACGGCTCGGTGCGCGTCTCTCTGTTCGACGAAGAAGTGCGCGACGCGATCATCTCGCAGAGCACTTTCGTCACCGGGCAGAACTTCACCGCGTCACAGACGACCAATGTCGATCGCGTCCGCAACAGCGGCGTCGAGCTCGCGGCGCGCAAGGACAATGTCGTCGTCAAAGGCCTCGAGCTCATCGGCAGCGTGACCTATCTCAACGCCCGCGTCATCTCCGACAGCAAATGGGCGCCTTCGGGCGGCACGAACTACGATAATTGGGCGCTCTCGGTCGCCGGCAAGCGCGTGCCCAACGTGCCGGATTGGCGCGCCACCATGGAGGCGACCTATCGGCCCGACGATCATTGGGCCTTCACCGTCGCCGCCCGCTATCAGGGCCAGATGTGGACGACGCTCGCCAATAACGACATCGCTCATGGCGTCTATCAGAGCTTCGACCGCTTCTTCGTCGTCGACACCAAGATCCACTACAAGTGGAACAAGCATGTCAGCTTCGACTTCGGCATCGATAACATCGGCAACTACAAATATTTCCTGTTCCATCCCTTCCCGCAGCGCACTTTCGTGATCTCGGGCAAATATGAGTTCGGGCGCGACAAAGGCGAGCGCGGCGTCTTCTTCGAGGGAGACGAACCGCCGCTGTTCGACTTGGCCTTCGTGAAGTAAACGCGGGGAGGCGATCCGGGGCCTTCCCGGATCGCCTCTCGAAAGCGAGCCTCAAGGCTCGCATCTTTTCTCTTATTCCACGACGCGGCTCGGCGAGCGCATCGTCACCAGATCTTCCGCGAGCGTCGGATGCAGCGCCATTGTGGCGTCGAAATCGGCCTTGCGCGCGCCGAGCCGCAGCGAAATGGCGAGAAGCTGCGCCATCTCTCCCGCCTCCGGCCCCAGAATATGCACGCCGACGACGAGATCGCTGGCGGCCTCGACCAAAATCTTCATGAAGACTTTTTCGGCGCGCTTCGACAGCGTCGCGCGCATCGGCCGGAAGCTCGTCTCGAAGACATTGAGGCGTCCGTATTTCGCATGGGCCTCGGCCTCCGAGAGTCCCACGGTTCCGATCTCCGGCGTGGTGAACACCGCCGTCGGCACCATCTCATGATCGACGGCGATGTCCTTGCCGCCGAACACAGTATCGGCGAAGGCGTGGCCCTCGCGAATGGCGACCGGCGTCAGATTGATGCGATCCGTCACATCGCCGACGGCGTAGATGGACGGAACATTTGTGCGCGAATACTCATCGACGATGATGGCGCCGCTCTCCTTCATCGCGACGCCCGCCGCCTCGAGGCCGAGGCCCTGCGTCAGCGGCGCGCGGCCTGTCGCCAGCAGTGCGGCGTCTATGTCGAGACGCGCGCCATTCTGCAGCGTCGCGACGAGTCCGCCCGCGGTCTTCTCGAGCTTGGTCGGCAGAGCGCCGCGGTGAATCTCTATGCCCGCATTGACGAGGCCCTCGTCGAGCAGGCGGCGCAGATTCTCGTCGAAGCCGCGCAAGGGCAGATCGGCGCGCAGCGACAAATGCACCTTGGAGCCCAATCGCGCGAAGACGCTGGCGAATTCCACGGCGATATAGCCGCCGCCGACGACGAGCAGACTCTTCGGCAATTCCGGGAGGTCGAAAATCTCATTGGAGGAGATGGCGTGCTCGAGGCCGGGAATCTGTGGCCGCAGCACCGGCGCGCCGCCCGTGGCGATGAGTATGTAGCGCGTCGAGACGCGCTTGCCGCCGGCGAAGGACACCTCATTCGGCCCGGCGATCACGCCGCGCTCGCGAATGACCTCGACGCCGGCCTTCTCGAGATTTTGCGCATAGAGGCCGGAGAGGCGGGTGATCTCCGCCTCTTTGGCGGCGACCAGCGCCGTCCAGTCGAACGCGATCTCGCCGACGCGCCAGCCGAAGCCGGCGGCGTCCTCGAAATCATCGCGGAAGCGGCTCGCCATCACATAGAGCTTTTTCGGCACGCAGCCGCGGATCACGCAGGTGCCGCCAATGCGGAACTCCTCGCAGATCGCGACTTTCGCGCCATGGCCGGCGGCGATGCGCGCCGCCCGCACGCCGCCCGAGCCGGCGCCGATCACGACGAGATCATAATCATATTGCGTCATTCAGAACCCCGGAGTTTCCGACCCGGGGGCGAAGGCCCGCCCGGATCCCGCCAGAGTTCTCCCGCTCGAGGGGGCGGCTAGAGCTCGTGGCCCTTCTTGCGCATTTCTTCGCGCACGCGCGACATCATGTCGACGGAAATCTTCTGCGACCACGCCTGCATGGCGACGAACATGTCGCTCATCAGCACGGGCTGCATGCCGACATATTTGCGGCCCGAGGCGCTTTTGAAGAAAGCGGCGACGTCCTCGAGCTCCTTTTGCGAGAAACGCTGCGTGTAGAGCTGCGCGGCGCTGTCGATCATCTCGTCGACCTTTTTGTCGAACTCCGGCCGCACGGCGGCGAGCACGAGATTGAGGTCAGGAACCATCTCGGGCCGCGTGCGCGTCACCGAAAGGGCGATCTGCTCGAGATATTGCGGAATGATGAGCCGGAAAGACGAGGCGATGCCGGAATCGACGAGGACGGAGCGCGCCAGCGCCAGCTGCGCCGGCGAGGCGGCGGAGACCAAAGGCGGAACAGAGGCGATGGGCGGAGCCGCCGCGGCCGCCGGGGCGGCGCCGTGCCGCGGCTCGCCGGCCGAGGCGGCGGTCGCCAGAACGAGAGCGGCGAGACGGATCGTCGGACGAAAAAACACTTCGGGCTTTCTCCTCGTGAAAGGATTTTTCAGCGCGTCGTCCGGTCGAGCGTCTCGACGCCGTCGCGGCCCGCGACGACGACGGCCGTGGCCAGGCCGATGAATAATCCGTGCTCGACGACGCCGGGAATGGCGGAGAGACGGTCGGCCAGCGCGTCAGGATCGGAAATCGCGCCGAATGCGCAATCGAGGATCAAATGGCCGCCGTCGGTGACGAAAACATGGCCGTCCGGCTTCAGTCGCGGGCTGACCGTCCCGATAAGGCCGAGATTTTTCGCCGCGCGCTCCACATGCAGCCGCGTCGCTCTGGCGCCGAAGGGGTCGATCTCGACGGGCAGCGGGAAGGCGCCGAGCGTCGCGACCTTCTTCGATTCGTCGGTGATGACGATGAAACGCTCGGACGCCGCGGCGACGATTTTTTCGCGCAGCAGCGCGCCGCCGCCGCCTTTTATGAGGCGCAGATTCGCGTCGAACTCATCGGCGCCGTCAACGGTGAGGTCCAGTTCCGGCGCCTCCTCCAGCGTCGCCAGCGGGATGCCGAGCGCCTGCGCCTGCGCGCGCGTTCGCTCGGAGGTCGGCACGCAGAGCACGTCGAGTCCCGCCTTCACCTTTGCCCCGAGCAGATCGACGAAATGCGCGGCCGTCGAGCCCGTGCCGAGACCGAGCCGCATTCCCGGCTCGACGGCCTCGAGGGCCACGGCGGCGGCCTGTCGTTTCAGCTCATCGGCGGAGGGAGCGGGCATGGGCGACGTCCTCGGTCGGTCGAAAGGGGAAAGAGGCGGATAGTCGTTTCGCGGGCCGAAATCAACGGCGGGTCGGGAGCGCGTCCCTCCGCCTGAAGACTATCGCATTCGCGGCCGTCCTGGCCGGGCTTGTCTCGGCCAGGACGTCGTGGGTGAGTTGGAAGATATGTGAAGCTGCAAGCCGCTGAAGGGGAGGCTGAAGCGCCTCACCCGCCGATCTCCTCCCGCTTTATCTCCAACTCGAGCCAGCTCTCCTCCGCCGCGGCGAGTTCCGCCTCCACTTTCGCCAAAAGCTTGCCGGCCTCGGCGAATTTCGCCGGATCGCGCGCATAGAGACCGGGGTCGTCCAAGAACTTCTGCAGCTTCTCCCGCTTGCCGCGCAATTCGTCCATCTTCGCCGGCAGCGTCGTCAGCGCATGCTGCTCGGCGAAGCTGAGCCGCGGCTTGGCGGCGGCTTTCGGCCGCGGCGCGGCGGCTTTCGACTTCTCCTCGCGCGGCGCGGAGGCCGCGCCTCTCGCCTGCACGCCCTCCCCGCGTTGGGCCACCATGTCGGAATAGCCGCCGGCATATTCGATCCAGCGGCCCCCGCCATCCGACATCAGCACCGAGGTGGCGACGCGGTCGAGAAAATCGCGGTCATGGCTCACCACGATCAGCGTTCCGGGATAGTCGGCGAGCATTTCCTCGAGCAGATCGAGCGTCTCGAGATCGAGGTCGTTGGTCGGCTCGTCCAGCACCAGAAGATTGGAGGGCTGCGCCAGCGCGCGGGCGAGCAGCAGCCGTCCGCGCTCTCCGCCCGAGAGGCGGCCGATGGGCGTCCGCGCCTGCTCGGGGCCGAACAGGAAGTCCCTCATATAGCCGACGACATGCTTGCGCTGGCCGTTGAGCTCGACGAAATCGGAGCCGCCGCCGGTCAGCGCGTCCTTCAGCGTCGTCTGCGGATCGAGGCTGGCGCGGCTCTGGTCGAGCGTCGCCATCTCGACGGAAGCGCCCAGCCGCACATGACCGCCGTCGGGCGCCAGCGTCCCCGTCACCAGCTTGACCAGCGTCGTCTTGCCGGCGCCATTCGCGCCCACGATGCCGAGCCGATCGCCGCGCATCACCCGCGTCGAGAAATTGTCGACGATGACGCGCTCGCCGAAGGATTTGGAAATCCCCCGCGCTTCGACGACCAGCGCGCCGGAGGCCTGCGCCTCGGCGACATCGAGCTTGATGTCGCCCACCGGCCCGACGTGCCGGCGCCGCGTCGCGCGCATCTCATGGAGATCGGACAGTCGCTTCTGATTGCGCTTGCGCCGGCCGGTCACGCCATAGCGCACCCAATGCTCCTCGGCGACGATCTTGCGGTCGATCTTGTGCTGCTGCTTTTCCTCTTCCTCGAACTCGCGGTCGCGCCAGGCCTCGAAATCCTTGAAGCCGCGCGACAAATACCGCGTCCTCCCGCGGTCGAGCCACAGCGTCGCGCGCGTCAGATCCTGCAAAAAGCGGCGGTCGTGGCTGATGACGACGATCGCCGAGCGCAGCCCCGCGAGCCGCTCCTCGAGCCAGATGATCGCCGGCAGATCGAGATGGTTGGTGGGCTCGTCGAGCAGCAGCGCGTCCGGCTCTGGCGCGAGCGCGCGGGCGAGCGCCGCCCGCCTGCCCTCGCCGCCCGAGAGGCTGCGGGGATTTTCCTCCCCGGTGAGGCCGAGCTCGAGCAGCAGAGCCTTGGCGACATGCGGATCGTCGGTGGGGCCGAGGCCGGCGACGACATAGTCGAGCGTCGTCGCGAAGCCGGAGAGATCGGGCTCCTGCGGCAAATAGCGCAGGCTCGCGCCCGGCTGCAGGAAGCGCGTTCCCGAATCCGCCTCCACCTCGCCGGCGGCGATTCGCAGCAGCGTGGATTTACCCGACCCGTTGCGGCCGACGAGGCACAGGCGCTCGCCGGGCGAGACGGAGAGATCGGCCGATTCGAGCAGCGGTTTGCCGCCGAGCGTCAGGCCGACGTTCTGGAGCGTCAGAAGAGGAGGCGGGGCCATGGGGTCCGATGTGTGCGCGCCGGCGACACGGCCGGCTCGCGGTCTTTTATCGCACTCGCCCCGGAACGCCACCCCAGGCGGCGGTCATCGAGCGGTCATCGGCTCTCGGCGAGCGTCGAAGCGGCGCGCAGGAAGCGCGTGGGATCGACCGGCTCGCCGTCCACCCTCACCTCATAGTGGAGATGCGGGCCGGTGGAGCGGCCCGTCGAGCCGAGACGGCCGACCGTCTCGCCGGGAGCCACCTCCTGGCCGACGGCCACGGAAATGGCGGAGAGATGCGCGTAGCGCGTCGCGAGGCCGGAACCGTGGTCGATCTCCACCATCTGCCCATAGCCGCCGCTCGGTCCCGCCGAGACGACGACGCCGCCCGCGGTGGCGCGCACGGGCGAGCCGTAATCGTCGCGCAGATCGACGCCCGTGTGCAGCGCTGGACGGCCGAAGAAAGGATCGGTGCGATAGCCGAAATTGGAGGTCGTCTCCGGCGCGCCGGCCAGCGGCTTGCGCAAGGGCACGCTCGGCAGCGCGCTGCGCAGGCCTTCGAGCGTCGTGGCGGCGCTCTGCGCGGCGGTGAGCTCGCGCTCGAAGAGGAGGTCGCCGCTCAGACGATCGGCCGGCACGAAGGGCCCGCCGGCGAAAGCCTCGGCGCGGGCGCGACCTTTGGTGAGGAAACGCTCGACCGGCAGCCCGGCGACGTCGAAGGCGCGTCGCAGCCGCCCCGCAGCCGCCCGAATCGGCTCGACCAGCCGGCCGAGGCGCTGGGTCTGCTCCCGCTCGGCGTGATCGAGCGAAGCTTCCAAATGCTCAAGTCGCGATTGCAGCGGCAGATTCGCCGCCGCCGCGAGCCGGGACGATTCGTTCGGCGTCTCGAGGCCGGCGGAGGCTCCGCCCCGCTCGGCGGGCCGCGGCGGGGCGTCGTCGTCGCGTCTCAGCCTCAGCTCCAGCCCCTCGGGCTGCGGCTTGTCGAAGCCGGCGAAAGGCTCCGGCCGCTCGTCGTGCGCGGGCGCATAGGCGCTCGCGCCGGCCGGCAATCCGGCGGTCGTGGCCGGCGGGCGGCGCTGCCCGGAGACGGGGACCGGCCCTGCGTCCCTGACGGAGACGCCTTCGACGAGCCGCGCGACCAGCGCCGCGCGCGTCTCGAGCTTGGCCTGACGCGTGACGAGCGTCTGCACTTTGCTCTCGACATCGCCCTGGTCGAGGAATTGCCGGCTCGTCGCCTGATCGAGCCGCAGCCGCAGCGCGGCGAGACGATCCTCATAGGTGTAGTGCATCTGCGTCTGCCGATCGACGAGCTCGGCGAGCATATCGTCGCGAAAGGCGAGATAGGCCGCGGCGCAGGGGGCGAGGAGCCCGGCCGCGATGGCGACGACGCCCGCGACGACGAGCGTCGGCGTGGAGAGCTCCATGCGCCGCCGACCGGAGCCGAGCGAGAATTCGATGACGAAGGGCTGCCGCTTTTGTCGCGGTCTCGGTTTGTTGGTTCTCGGCATGCGAATGTTCCAGAGGCCCGCCTCGGCGCGAGAGGCCGCGATCGCGCCGAGGGGAGGCCGGCTGCGCTCTGTTAGACATTATTAAGGTTAACGATCGGCAAATCCGGACTGGGCCCCCCTGGGCGAGGCGAGGCGAGGCGAGGCGAGGCGAAAGATGGGCGTCGCCAAGCCTTGATCGCCGAGGCGAACGCGTGCTATTGGGCCCAACGCCGCAGCGAGGCTCGACCTCGCTTGCCGTCCTGGAGAGGTGGCTGAGTGGTTGAAAGCACCGCACTCGAAATGCGGCATACGGGCAACCGTATCGGGGGTTCAAATCCCTCCCTCTCCGCCAATCTCTGACAGTGACCTCGATTTAACAGAGAGTTGGTTAGAATTCAGGGCCTTGCCGCTGTCGCCTTCTATACAGCGGCGCTAAACAATGTCCTTACGGATGACATCCTCGCCGGAAGCATCCCGACTCGGGAATTTTCTATTTCCGCATGCGCGCGCCGAATCGGCTGCGCCCCTATGCGGCATTCTCTTCCGCAGCCTCGGAACGAGGGAGTTACAGGAGGCCAAGCGGCTCTTCGTCGCCGAGATCGCCGAAGATTGGGACGTCTTCGCAAAATGCGCGGAAAGCTGACGGCCCCAGTTGGCTCCGTCGTCGGCTTCCCGACAGCCAACCGACGACGGCGCGTCTAGCCGAAGGTGTCTTCTGCCGCGATCGTCTCCCAGTCGTGATCGCAATAGCCGTTACGCTGGGCCAGTCGATCGGGCCCCGACGGTTGCGCGTTCTACACGCCTTGTGCATTTGCCGAGCGATAGTCGGCTCCAAAAGCCCCGCCGAAAAGATTCTCCGTCTGCGAACACTGCTCTCGCCGCGCTATCGCGTGACCGACGCAAAATCGCCTCCGGCGATCTCGCGCCAACAGTTGTTGACATTATATATATATCTAGTCAACATATTGGCCATGAAACCCCGATAGCCTTCGTCGTCCCGAGCACGGCGCAGACGTATGACGCATCGAGGAACCCAGCATGTTCAGTCCCTCCTCCTTCTCGGTCGTCGTCACCGACAAGAAAAGGACCGGGATCGAGACCGTCTCCGGAGTGACGCCCGGAGCGACGAGTCGGGCTTCGGCGATGGTGTTCGAGGATCCCGTCTCCTTGAGGCTCAAAGCCGATCTGCATCGAATCGCTCCGAGCGACGCGACCGTCTTGATCATAGGCGAGACGGGCACCGGAAAGGAGCTCGTCGCCCGCTATATTCACGCCAATAGCGCGCGCAAGGACGGCCCCTTCCTCGCGGTCAATTGCGGCGCGTTCAGCGAGACGCTCGTCGAGGCGGAGCTGTTCGGCCATGAGAAGGGCGCCTTCACCGGCGCCGCGCGAAGCGAGACCGGCTGGTTCGAGGCAGCCCACGGGGGGACACTGCTGCTCGACGAGATCGGCGACCTTCCGGCCGCCATGCAGGTGAAGCTGTTGCGCGTCTTGCAGGAGCGCGAGATCGTGCGCGTCGGCTCGCGCAAGGCGCGGCCGATCGACGTGAGGCTGATCGCCGCCACCAATGTGAATCTCGAGGCCGCAGTGGCCGCCAAGAGCTTCCGCAAGGACCTCTTCTATCGCCTCAACATAGCGACCGTGAATCTCGCGCCGCTGCGCGCGCGACGCGGCGACATCGAGCCGCTCGCCAATTATTTCCTCCGCCTCTATGGCGCAAAGCTCGGCCGGCCGATGCCTGTGCTCGCGCCCGAAGCCATCGCCAAGCTGACGAGCTATCATTGGCCCGGCAATATTCGCGAGCTCGAAAACGTTCTGCATAATGCGCTGCTGCTGACGCGAGAGGAAATCGTCGCCGAGGTGCCTATCGTCGAGGCTTTCGATGCGCCTCTCACGGAAGAGAACGTCGATTTCGAGACACGTCTGCGCAGCCTGCTCGACACGGCCATCACGCAAGGTGAGAAAAACCTCTTCGACCGCGTGATGCGCTCTCTTGTCTCGGTCGCGCTCGATTTCGAGCGCGGCAATCAGGTGCGCACGGCGGAACGGCTCGGCGTGAGCCGCAATGAATTGCGCACGCGCCTCGGCCATATGGGCGTCATCGCTCCGCGTAAGAAGAGCCCCGCGGAGAACGACGAGAAGGAGAAGCGGCCGCCCGCACGCAGCGCGCCCAATGTCGTTCGGCTCGGATTTCAGAAATTCGGCACACTTGCGGCCTTGCAGGCGATAGGCTCGCTCGATGAACGTCTTCGGCCATTCGGTTATCGCGCCGAATGGCGGGAGTTCAGCGCCGGCCCCGCCGTTCTCGACGCGATCGGCCGCGGCGAAATCGACCTAGGCGTCACCGGCGAGGCTGCGACGGTTTTCGCTCTCGCCATGGGCGTTCCCTTCTTCTACGTCGGCTATGAATCGCCCGCGCCGACAGATGTCGCCCTCGTCGTCGCCGATCCCCGGCTTCGCTCGATCGACGATCTGAAAGGCAAACGCGTCGCTTTCAGCCGATGGTCGAACGCCGATCATTTTCTGACGACCGCGCTCAATATCCGGGGGCTGTCGCGCGGCGACATAGAACCCGTCTATGTCCCTCCGACGCTCGATTTGCTGGAGGATTTGTGCGACGGGACAATCGACGCATGGGCGATTTGGGAGCCGCTCTTGAGCGCTGCACGCATGGGAAGCAAAGCGCATGTGCTTCTCGATGGCGCAGGTTTCGTCGAGAACCATCAGTTCTATGTGGCGCGCCGACACTTCGCCTGCGGCCAGCCGCAGATCGTCGACGCGATCCTCGCGGAAATTCGCATGCTCGGCGGGACGCCGCGCGAGCGCGCCGAAGCGGAACTCGGCGCCGTCGCGCGATGCCTGCATCTCGATCGACAGGTGGCGCGGCATTATCTCCACCGACTCGATTTCGAGCCCAAGCCGCTCGATCGCGACGTCATCGGCAAGCAGCAATCGATCGCGGACGGCTATTTCGCCGCGGGCCAATTGCCCGCGCGAGTCTCGATCGAAGGCGCGGTTTGGCGAGGCGCCTGACGGCGCCTCTCGCCTCGCGTCAGTATTTGGCAAGGATCGGCTGCGCCGACGCCCCGCCGAAGCGCAGAGTGACGCCGACGCTCGCAAGCCAAGGATCGATGTTCGACTTCACCCTGACATAGATGTTCTGATTGAGCGCGGAATTATAGATCGTCGCATAAGCAGTCGGCTCTGCCACGATGCGCTTCAAATCGACATTCACGCCGATATTGGGCGTGATCATGTAGTCGAAACCGATTTGTCCCGCGACGCCGATCGAGGTTCCGATCTGAAGCGCGCGCACCGAATCGAAACCGGTGAGGCCAAGATTTGTGACGAGAGGCGTCCAGCTGTTGCCGGGGCTATAGCCATAGGGAACCGCCCAAGTGACGCCAACTCCGACATAGGGTTGGAAGGCGCCGAATTGCGTGAAATGATATTGGGCGAGCAATGATACGGGCAGAAGATTCGTCGCGCCGACCGGAATGCCGGCGAGCGAGCCCGTCGCCGTCAAAGTATGCCGCGTATAGCCGGCGATCGTCTCGACAGCGAAATGCTCGTCGAAATAATAGCTGAGATCGATCTCGGGAATGATCGAAGTGGAGGTGTGAACGCCCGCGCCGAAAATCTGGCCGCCGGGAACGCCGGCGGCTATTCCCGTGATGGCCGGAACGGTGCCGAAGCGATCGAAAACCGAAAAACCGCCGTCGGGAACGATCGCCGTCGCACGCAGTCTGATTTGGAAAGGCTGATAATCGACGGATGAGATCGTCGCCGGCTGCGGCGGCGCTCGTGATGGCAGATCGGCGGCGAAAGCGGCGTTCGCGCAGACGAGCGCGCTCGCCGCGCCGATGAGACGGTGCGGGAGTTTCATCTTCTTTCCTCGAAATACAGGGAAAATACGGGACGAAAGGCGAAGGCGCCTCTCGCTATTCGCCGCCTTCGTAGAACAGCTCGAGCGGCAGACCGACCGCCGTCTTGCCGATCCAATCGCGCGCGATGATGTTCGACGGCCCCATGCCGATGCCGGCGCGGGCGTCGCGGAAATAACGCTCGATCGCGCCTTTCTTATAGCCGTAGCCGCCCGTGACGGTGAGCGCGGCCGCGGCCGAGAGATTGGCGGTCTCGGAGGCGTGAACCTTGAATTCGGTGAGCGCGATCAACAGCTCCGCTTGCGGCTTGCCCTCGAACCACAGCGCGTCGAGTCCCGCCGCGAGCTCGCGCCGCCAGGGTCCGAGCGATTCGATCAGCACTTTCGGCTTGGCGAGCTCCTGACGGATCGCCTGATAGTCGGCGAGACGCTTGCTCGTGTCTTTGTGAATCGAGTTCTTGATATGACCCACGGCGGCGTCGTGAGCGCCGCGGGCGACGCCTTCCCACACGGCGCCGAGGCCGATCAGATAGACCGGCGAGACGCCGTTGTAGATGATTTCCTTGCCTTGATTCTCCTCGCCGAGACGATTGCTCCGCGCGACCTTCACGCCCTCGTAGCGGATGGGACCGGAATGATTTCCGCGCACGCCGAGCGCGTTCCAAGGCCCGGGCGTGATGCCCGGCGATTTGCCGTCCACGATGAAGAAGGAAATGTCCGATTGGTCGCGCGCGTCCGGCGTGCGCGTCTGGGTGATGTAGTAATCCGCCTTGCCGGAGGAGGTCGTGAAGGACTTTTCGGCATTGACGATATAATCATCGCCGTCGCGCGACGCCTGCGAGAAATTGTACCACCAATGACCGCCGGAGGCGCGCTCGCTGGTCGAATAGGTGCCGAGAAGATATTTGCCGTCGTGCGGCTTCAGCCAGCGCAGCTTTTGATCAGGCGTGCCGTAGAGATTGATCGTCTGCGCGGCGCCGACATGCATCACATAGACGAGGCCCGTCGAGGCGTCCTTCTGTCCGATGCGATAGGCGGCTTCCGCGAAAGCCGTATGATCGAGTCCGAGCCCTCCATATTCCGGCGAGACCAGCGCGCGCGTCCATCCGGCTTCGGCGAGCGCATGGAGATTTTCGACGGGGAACAGCGACTGCTCGTCGTTGCGTTCCGCATTGGCGACGATCACGGTCTCGATGACGCGATCGAGCCGCTCGAACGCCTCTGCTCTGTTGACTTCCGACATTTCGTGCCTCGTTTATTCTACAATTCCGGATCGGAGCGCAATTCCGATCGATGAGTCTCGTTTCGCGCGGCTCACGCCGCCGCGCGGGCTTCCTCGGCTTCGAGCGCGCGCACGAGCGGAATGACGCGCTCGCCGAAAAACTCGACCTCCTCCTGGAAATGCAGGAAGCCGAGCAGAACGAGATCGACGCCGACCGCTTTGAGCTCCAAGATTCGACGGGCGACCTCTTCCGGGGCGCCGATGAGATTGGTTTTAAAGCCATCGTTATATTGAACGAGATCCTCGAAGCTCGATTTCGCCCAATTACCTTCGCGCTCCGGAGACGCCGCGCCGGCGTTCTGAACCTCGTGATGAAATGCGCGAACCGCGTCCGGATCGGCATTCGCCAAAATGTCGTTCAGTGCGGCGCGCGCTTCATCGGCCGTATCGCGCACGATCGCGAAGGCGTTGACGCCGATCTTCACCTGATGACCGCTCTGCGCAGCCTTGGCGCGAATGTCGTCGACCTGCTTGCGAACGCCTTCCACCGTGTTTCCATTGGTGAAATACCAGTCCGACACGCGCGCCGCCATGTCGCGCGCCGCGCGCGAGCTGCCGCCCTGGAATATCTCGGGCAGCCTGACGGGTTTGGGTTTGAGCGTGTAGTCGCGGAACCGATAGAAGTCTCCCGCGAAATTGAAATTGTCTTGCGACCACACGCCGCGCAGAACACGGATGAACTCCTCCGAGCGGCGATAGCGTTCGTCGTGATCGAGCCAATGTTCGCCGATCGCCTGGAACTCGCCGCGGAACCATCCAGAGACGATGTTCACCGCGAGCCGCCCGCCCGTATACCAGCTGATCGACGCGACCTGCTTGGCGACGACGGCCGGATGCCATGGGCCGGGAAGGATCGCCGCGATCACATTGAGCTTCTCGGTCGCCGCGAGCAACGCATGGGAAAAGCTCACCGACTCGTGCTGATATTCGGCGCCATAGCCGGCGGTGAAGCGGATCTGCGTCAAGGCATATTCGAAGCCCGACGCTTCGGCGATCTGCGCGAGCTTGCGATTATAGTCGATATCCCAGCTCGTGCGCTGCTCGACCTTGCTGATGACGAGCCCGCCCGAGACGTTCGGAACCCAATAGGCGAATTTGATCGCCTCTGATTTTTGACGCGCCGAAGGCGAAGAAGCGCCGCTCATCCTTGTCTCCCTGGTGGCCCGCGCGCAGTCCCCGATTGTCACGCGACCGCGCATCGATCGCCTAAGAATGAGCACGGCGCGTGCCACGCTATTCTCGACCGATTTTCTCGATTTTACGCGTAATCACGGGGGCGCCTATTGCATTTGCAACAGCCGATGTTCGGCGCTGCTGCACATGCAGCAATGCGAATTCCAAATGCCGCAATCCGACAGCATCTCGATCCGGCGCCTCGATTGCGACGCGCCGATCCCAAGTCTCGTCGAAAGGACTCTCGAATGACACCATCGAACCGCCCGCGGCATATCGTCGATATGCGAGCGCGGCCGTCATTCCTTCACTCATTCTTCGGAGCAGAACCGGGATCGCCCGACTTCGAAACGGTACGCTGGATTAACCGCCGCCTCGGCTCGAAGGACATCGACCATTTCACGCGAGCGCCCGATCTTCCGTCCTTTCACCGGGAACTCGATGCGGCGGGGATCGACATTGCGCTCATGGTGGGACGCAGCACGCCGAGCGTGCGGATTTCCAATGATCTGCTCGCGACGCTCTCTTGCTCGTCGGAAGGGCGCATGCTCGGCGTCGGTTCGGTCGACCCCCAATTCTTCACCGGCAAAGGTGCGGCGGAAGAGACGGAGCGCTGCCTGAACGAGCTGAAGCTCGTGGGCGTCAATGTCGATCCCGCCTTCTTGGCGGAGCCGATTTCCCATGACGACGAGACGCTGTTTCCCATCTACGAGGTCTGCGCAGACCTCGGCGCGCCCGTCTTCATGATGTCGGGCCCGACGACGCCGGACCTGCGGCGCAATGACCCGCTGGCCGTCGATCGTGTGGCGCACGCCTTTCCAACTCTGCCCATCGTCTGTTGTCACGCCTTCTACCCGCAAATCGACGAGATGATCGCCGTCGCATTTCGCAACGAGAATGTCTTCGTCTCGCCGGACATGTATTTCTTCGCGCCGGGAGGCCTGCGCTACGCGGATGCCGCGAGGGGATTTCTCGCAGACCAATTGCTGTTCGGCTCGTCTTACCCGTTTCGCCCACTCGGTCAGAGCGTCGCCGACCTCCTTCGCCTCGGCTTGGACGAGGAAGCGATCGAGAAGGTCGCGTGGCGCAACGCCGCGCATCTGCTACGGCGCGATTTGGCGTGAGCTGTTGCGCATGCCGCAGAGCCGGCCCCGAATTGCTTCGAATGCAACAGCCCGCGGGACAAAATGACCACAGATTCGCGGCTGAGCGATTGGCCCGTCTCTTGCGGCCGGGAAATCAAAAGAAGTCTCCTATTGCCGCGCTCGGACCGGCGAACAGGGATCGGATCATGGAAATCTTGTGGTACATTCCGTCTCATGGCGACTCGCGCTATCTCGGCGCCGAGGAGGGAGCGCGGACGGCGACATTCGACTATCTTCGGCAGATAGCGGTCGCAACCGACAGTCTCGGCTATTACGGCGTTCTCATTCCGACCGGACGCTCCTGCGAAGATCCGTGGATCGTCGCGGCGAGCTTGATCGAATCGACGAAGACGCTGCGCTTTCTCGTGGCCTTGCGGCCGGGCCTGGTGCAGCCGGCGTTGGCGGCTCGCATGACAGCGAGCCTCGATCGTCTGTCACGGGGGCGACTGCTGATCAATCTCGTCGCCGGAGGCGATGCGAGCGAGCTCGCCGGCGACGGCCTGTTTCTGGATCATGCGTCCCGCTACGACGTCTCGGCCGAATTCGTGCGCGCATGGGAGGCGCTTCTTCGCGGGAGCCATACGGATGAGAGCGTCGATTTTCACGGCGCGCATTTCGACATAGCGAAGGGCAAGCTCCTCTTTCCACCGGTGCAGAGCCCGAGGCCCCCGCTCTATTTCGGCGGCTCCTCGGAGCCAGCGCATGATCTCGCCGCGCGCGCAGTCGACACTTATCTGACATGGGGAGAACCGCCCTCCGCAGTCGCCGAGAAGATCGCGGATGTGCGGCGTCGCGCGGCCGCGTTCGGACGCGCGCCGCGCTTCGGGGTGCGGCTCCATGTGATCGTGCGCGAGACGGAGGACGAAGCCTGGGCGGCGGCGGACAGCCTCATCAGCCGATTGGACGATAAGGCGATCGCCGACGCACAGGAAATCTTCGCGAAGATGGATTCGATCGGCCAGCGGAGAATGCTCGAATTGCGCAAGGGCCGAGGGCGCACGCGCGCGGATCTCGAGATAAGCCCCAATCTCTGGGCCGGCGTCGGACTGACGCGCGGCGGCGCGGGAACCGCGCTCGTCGGCGATCCGGCGCAAGTCGAGGCGCGCTTGCGCGAATATGCGGCGCTCGGCGTCGACAGCTTCATTCTTTCGGGCTATCCGCATTTGGAGGAGGCCTATCGTTTCGCCGAGCTCATGTTTCCGCGCCTCGGAGTCGAGGCGCGCGGAACATTGCCGGGACAAAAGATCACCGGCCCCTTCGGAAGCGTCGCGGCGAAGTCGAGCGACTCGCCTTCCGCATCTTCCGCGGCGGCATGAGGAGCCGAACCGTCCATGTCTGAACGCATCCTCGACCCGGCCCGCGAGGCCTCCCCCGCGCTCCTACGACTGCTCGCGGCGCTCGCCTCCGACGCAGCGGAACGGGACAAGCGCGGCGGAACCGCCAAGCGCGAGCGCGATCTCATCCGCGAGAGCGGTTTGCTGAAGCTCTCCATCCCGGGCGAACTGGGCGGCGCCGGCGCCGACTGGACCGTCATTTTCGACGTCGTGCGGCGAATTGCGGCCGTCGACAGCTCGCTCGCGCATCTCTTCGCCTTTCATCATTTGATGATCGCAACCGTGCAATTTTTCGGGACCAGCGAACAAACGCGGCGCGCCATGGAGAAGACCGCGCGGGAGGATTGCTTCTGGGGCAACGCCGTAAATCCAAAGGATGCGCGCCTGCGGCTGCGTCGCGATGGCGAATCCTATCGCCTCGTGGGCGTCAAGAGCTTTTGCTCTGGCGCGAGCGATTCGGACATGCTCGTCGTCTCCGCTCTGGACGAACAGCAAAAATTGAAGATCGGGGCGATTCCGACCCGGCGCGACGGAATTCGAATTCACGACGATTGGGACAATATGGGGCAGCGCCAGACCGACAGCGGCTCGGTGTCTTTCGACGAGGTCGTCGTGAGCGATGAGGAGCTGCTCGTTTCGCCCGGGCCGCTCGGATCGCCCTTCGCCGCCCTGCGACCCTGTCTCGCGCAGCTCATTCTCGTCGCCATCTATGCGGGATTGGCGCGCGGCGCGCTCGACGCCGCCGTCGCCTATGTGCGGGAATTACCGAGCGACGGCGCGGCGCGCATCGGAAGCGATCCGTTCACCCTTCATGCTGCGGGCGAGCTCTGGGCGCAGGTCTGCGCTGCGGAGGCGCTCGTCGATCGCGCCGTGCGATCCTTTCAACAGGGCTGGACGCGTGGCGATGCGATCACGCCGCAAGAGCGCGGCTCCATCTCGATCGATGTCGCGACTGCCAAGGTCGCGAGCGCGCGCGCAGCGCTCGACGTCGGCAGCCAAATGTTCGACATAATGGGCGCCCGCGCCACGACCTCGCGCGCCGGGCTCGACCGCTTCTGGCGCAATGCGCGCACGCATACGCTTCACGATCCTCTCGATCACAAGCTGAAGGAGCTCGGGGATTTCGCGCTGAACGGCATCTATCCGACGCCTTCCTTCTATTCATGAGCGACGCAGAGCCATAGCGGACGTTCGCAGAGTTCAAACACAAGGAGACGACATGACCGCGATCAAGCTCGTCGCCGTATCGGGCGGCCTCGGGCATCCGTCACGCGCCGCTGCTCTCGCGAAAGCGATCACGGCGGAAATAGCCGCATCGACAACGATCGAAGCCCATACCATATCGGTCGCCGATCTCGTCGCCGACCTCGCCGGCGTCATTTCGGCAGAGGACGCGCCCCCATCAGTGAGCGAAGCCGTGAAACGCATCGAGACCGCGGACGCGCTGGTGGTGACGACGCCGGTCTATCGCGGCTCCTACACCGGCCTTTTCAAGCATCTCTTCGATCTCGTTCATTACGAGGCCTTGATCGGAAAGCCGGTGCTGCTCGCGGCGACGGGCGGCAGCGACCGACACTCATTGGTGATCGATCACCAATTGCGACCCTTATTCGCTTTTTTCCAGTCACTGACATTACCGCTCGGCGTCTACGCCAACGACAGTGATTTCTCGAACTATGAAGTGAGCAGCGACGCATTGAAGGAACGAATTCGGCTCGCGGTCGCAAGAGGAGTAGGCCATTTGGAGCTGCAACGCTAGAAGTGCTTCACGTCAGCGGAGAGTGTAGAGTTCGTCTTTTTGTGAGCGCGATTTGTTACGCGCCATGCGAGATCGAGTCTCGGAATGCACAACCCGTTTCTTCCACCCGGCCTATATGACGATCTGCAGCCGATGCGCACGCCCGTCCAGATCGACGCGAACACGTTCTTCGACACAAGGCGTCGGCTCGCCGTCGAGGAGCGCTCGCGAGACGCCGCGACAGCGATTCGACGCGGTTTCCACGCGGATTTCGTAACGCGTCGCTCCCACTTCGACAGTGGCGTCGAATCCCGGCCATGCGGTTGGCAAGCACGGGTCGACGACGAGAACGGCCCCCTCGCGGCGGATGCCCAGAATGCCTTCGACGCCGGCGCGATACATCCACGCGGCGGAGCCCGTGTACCAGCTCCATCCCCCACGCCCGACGTGGGGTGTGACGGAGTAGACGTCCGCCGCGACGACATAGGGCTCGACCTTGTAGCGCTCGACCTCCTCGGGAGTGCGCGCATGATTGATCGGGTTGAGCAAGGCGAAGAGCTCGCTGGCCGTCTCGCCGGCGCCGATCTGCGCATAGGCCAGGACGGCCCACATGGCGGCGTGGCTGTATTGGCCGCCGTTTTCGCGCAGGCCAGGAGGGTAGCCCTTGATGTAGCCCGGATCGAGCGCAGTCTTGTCGAAGGGCGGCGAAAACAGCAGAGCCAGACCCTCGTCTTTACGGATCAGGCGCCTTTCCAGCGACGCCATCGCCTCGGCCGCGCGCATCGGGTCGGCGGCGCCCGACAAAACCGCCCAGGATTGAGCGATCGAATCGATCCGGCACTCTTCGCTCTCTTTGGAGCCGAGCCAGGTTCCGTCGTCGAATGTCGCGCGGCGATACCATTCGCCATCCCACGCTTCGCGCTCGAGCGCCTCTCGCACATTGTCCGCATGTGCGCGCCAGCGGCGCGCGCGGTCGGCGTCACGCGCTTCGGCCAGCGGAGCGAACAGCTCAAGGGTCCGCACCAGCAGCCAGCCGAGCCACACGCTTTCGCCGGCGCCGCCTTCGCCGACCCGGTTCATTCCGTCGTTCCAGTCGCCGCCGCCGATCAGCGGCAAGCCATGTCCGCCGGTCAACTCCAGGCATTGGTCGAGGCCGCGGGCGCAATGTTCGAACAGCGAAGCCGATTGGTCCGCGACCTGAGGGGGGAAAAAGGCCTCGTGCTCCCCGCGCCGCAAGCGCGGACCTTCGAGAAACGGCAATTTCTCATTCAATATCGCGGCGTCGCCCGAACTGGCGACATAGGTGGCGGTCGCGAAGGCGAGCCAGACGCGATCGTCCGATATCCGCGTTCGCACCCCTTGCCCAGAGTGCGGCAGCCACCAATGCTGCACGTCGCCTTCGACGAATTGTCTTGCGGCTGCGCGCAGAAGATGGCGCCGCGTCTCGTCCGGCGCCGCGAAGGCGAGCGCCATGCCGTCCTGAAGCTGATCGCGGAAGCCGTAGGCTCCGCTCGCCTGATAGAAGGCCGAGCGTGCGAAGATGCGGCAGGCGAGCGTCTGATACAGCAGCCAGCCGTTCAGCATTATGTCCATCGCGCGGTCCGGCGTCTTCACCTGAATCGTCCCGAGCAATGTATCCCAATGGTCCGTCACCTCGTCGAGAACGGCGTCGAGGTCGGCTGCGCGATAGCGCGCGATAAGCTTCCGCGCCTCTTCGGCCGATCCGCATTGTCCAATCAAAGAGACCACTTCGACCGACTCGCCCACGCCGAGTTCCACGACGCATTGCAATGCCGCGCAGGGATCGAGCCCTGCGCCGGTCGTTCCACTCAGGGGCGTCGTTCCGATGAGCGCCGCAGGCGCCGCGAGGGCGCCGTTACGGCCGAGAAATTCGGCGCGGTCGCCTGTCCAGGCCGTCTGCCGGCCGGAAAGGTCGGCAAAAGCGACGCGATCGGAGAAGGCCACGCTCCAGGGATTGCGGGCCAATATCGCTCCGGTGGCCTCGTCGATCTGCGTCACGACGAACGGAGCGCAAGCGCCGCGCGACGGCCCGAGCACCCACTCCGCATAGGCCGTGACCGAAAGACGGCGGGGCGTCGAAGAAGAATTCTCGATCGTCAGGCGTGAAATCTTGATCGGCTCGGCGAGCGGGACATATTGCAGCAATCGGAGCCCGACGCCATTCGCCTGGTGCTCGAAGCGGCTGTACCCGGGACCGTGGCGAGCGACATATGTCCCGCCGTCGTGGATCGGCTGGGCCGTCGGGCTCCATAGATCGCCGGTCGTTTCGTCGCGAACATAGATCGCCTCGCCTGTCGGGTCCGCGACCGGATCGTTCGACCACGGCGTCAGCTGATTCTCGCGACTGTTCTCGGCCCAGCTGTAGCCGCTTCCCTCCGCCGCGACCTGAAAGCCGAAGCCCGGATTGGCGATCACATTGATCCAGGGCGCCGGCGTCGCATGGTCCGCATCGAGGATGGTCACATATTCCCGGCCATCCTTGTCGAATCCGCCGAGCCCATTGAAGAACTCGAGATCGCGAGGCGCCGGCGACGGCCGCGACACGGGAGGCGGCTTTTGACGCCGCATCGACGGTGGCGGAATGGGCGACGCGGGCAAACGGGCGAGCTGATCGGCGATAAGCCCGCGGCGGGCGAGCAGAACGACACGAGCGGCCGATTGCAGCAAGGCTCGACCATCGGCGCTCATCAGGTCGGCGCGAAGCGCGTAGACAGCGCCTTGTCCGGCCTCATCGCCGAGTCGTGGCCGCGATTGGCTGCTGCGCACGGCCGTCTCGATCGCGACCTGAAGATCCTGCATGTAGGAAGACGCATGCTCGTTGACGATGACGAGGTCGACGCCGAGGCGTTTCATGCGCCAATATTCGTGAGCGCGCAGTATCTGGCGAACCTGCGCGATATCCTCGATGTCGTCGATGCGCAGCAGGACGATCGGCAAATCGCCGGAGATGGCGTGAGGCCACAGACCCGACTGAGGGCCTGCGCCGTCGATGATCGCCGCCGACGACGCTCTGAATCGTCGGTCGGAATAGAGGATCGGCGCCGCGAGGCGTTGGAAATCCGCCGCCTCCTCCGTCGTCGCGTCGAGATGACGAAGCTGAACCTGGGCCTGGGTCCACGCCAGAGTCTTGGCCCGGTTGAAAGCGTTGCGATCGTGATGCGTGTCGATGAGATCCAGGAGCGCGTTGCGTGATGACGCGACGACGGTCCAGAAGGCGACGCGCGCGATCTTTCCCGGCGGGATCGTCACGCGATGCCGGAGCGAAAAGATCGGGTCGAGAACGGTCCCGACCGTGTTGGAAAGCCGTCGCCCACTCTCCATGGCGATCGCGGCGCCGACCGAGCGGTTGCGGCCGACGAAGCGCGCCCGATCCGATTCATATTGCGGATCGGCGACGATCTCGCGTTCGACGACCGCGAAATGAGCGGCCCAAACTTGCGGCTCATCGTGCGAACGCCGGCGGCGTGTCGCGACGAGCGCGCCGAATTCGCCGAGATATTCCGTCTGCACGAACATTTTGGCGAAAGCCGGATGCGCAGTGTCGGCGGAGGCCGTGGTCAGCACGATTTCGGCGTAGGAGGTCAGCTCGATCTCGCGCGGACGGCGTCCGCTATTGGTCAAGGATATGCGGCGAACCTCGCCGTCGTCCTCGCCGGAGACGAGAACATCCATGGTGGTCGTCAATGCGCCGTCGCGGCGGATGAATTCGGCGCGATCCTCGCCGAAGACGATTTCGTCGTATTCCACGCTGCTTCCGACAGGCTGCGCGGCGGCGGACCAGACGGCTCCGCTCTGCGTGTCGCGCAGAAACACGAACGAGCCCCAGTCGTCGCAGGTCGCATCCTCCCGCCAGCGCGTCACGGCGATATCGCGCCAGCGGCTGTAGCCCGAGCCTGATGCGGTCAACATCACCGAATAGCGTCCGTTCGACAGCAGATGCGTCACCGGAGCGCCCACTGCGGAGGCGGTGAGACGGCGCACCATAGGGCCTTCGGTAACGGCCACGGGCGCCGAGGCTCTCGCCTCCTCGACCCGGGGGCGCACGACTGCGACATCCCTCGGCATGCGCTCCTGAAGCAAGAGCTCGCTGGCCTGGATCATCGGCTCGCGATGAAATCTTTCGCGCATCCGGCCATGATGCAGAGCATTGGCGATGGCGACGATGGTCATGCCCTGATGATGGGCCATGAAGCTGCGCACGATCGCCACGTCTTCATCGTCTTGAAGTCGCGAGCGGGTGAAATCGAGCGCCTCGTAAAAGCCGTAGCGGCCCCTCGCCCCCATCTCGGCGAGGCGCGCGTAGTTCTGCTGCGCGCCGTGCGGGTCCACCATAGTGGCGAGACCCGTCGCATAGGGCGCGATCACCACATTTTCGGAGAGGCCGCGCTTCAAGCCGAGACCGGGAACGCCGAAATTGGAATATTGATAGGTGAACTCCAGGTCGCGCGCATTGTAAGCGGATTCCGATACGCCCCATGGAATGCCGAGCGAATGTCCGTAGGATTGCTGCCGACCGACCACGAGACCATTGGTCTGCTCGAGCAGGCTGCCGGCCGGCGCGCGCATCACCAGCGACGGCATCAAATATTCGAACATCGATCCGGACCAGGAAATCAGCGCCGATCCGCTCCCGAGAGGAATAGCTGTCCGGCCGAGACGAAACCAGTGTCGCGTCTCGACATCTCCCTTGGCGATGGCGAACAGGCTGGCGAGCCGCGCTTCCGAGGCGAGCAGATCGTAACAATTGGCGTCGAGGCTATTGTCGACGAGGCTATAGCCGATGGACAGCAGCTTCCGCTCCGGATCGAGGAGAAAGGCGAAATCCATCTCGAGCGCCATCGCTCGCGCGGTGTCGGCGAGCGCCTTCAATCGGCTCTTCAGGATCAGCGGCGCATCGGCGATTTGAAGCCGATCGCGGGCATTTTCGGTCACTGCGGTCCTCAGCGCCTCGATCCAGAACGCGAGATCTGGAGAACGATCGTCTCCGACCGGGAGCGCAAACTCATGCGAAGCTCTGGCGGCCTTCTCGGTCAGCCGTTTCAGCGTCGCGGGCAGCGCCTCTATTCCTCGAGCGCCGGTCAATTGCGTTTCGATCTCCTCGAGGACGGAGGAGAGGTGACGCCTGCGCTCGCTGCTCACAGCGGGAAGGGCGTCCATGGCCTCGCGGGCGAGCCGGAGATGGTCTGTCATGCCGAGCTGCGCGTTCGGCGAAACAGCGAGGTCCATCCATTCTTCGCAGGCGTTGGCGAGCGCGATCAGATGACCGGCGAGATTGCCGCTGTCGACGGACGAGACATAAGCGGGATCGAGCACATGAAGATCCTGCGTGTCATACCAGTTGAAGAAATGTCCTTTGAACCGTTGCAACTTTTGCATGACGCCGAACGACGCCTCCAATCGCTCGACTGTCTCCAGCGTTCCCGCCCAGCCGAAGTCGCGAGCGGCGATCGCGGAGAGCAGATAGAGGCCCATATTCGTCGGCGACGTCCGATGCGCGAGCGCCGGCGTCGGAGCCTCCTGGAAATTATCGGGTGGCAGCATATTGTCGGCCGGCGTCACGAATGTCTCGAAATAGCGCCAGTTGCGACGCGCGGTGAGTCGCAAGTCGCGCGCATCCTGCTCTGAAACCGCGAGCCGCCGCGCCAGAGTCGGCGATCTGCTGACCCACAAGGCCAGCGCCGGCGCCATTCCCCAAAGCAACGCGAAGGGCAAGACCTGTCGCCAGGATGATGGCACCCATGCGACCGCTGCGGTCGTCATGACCAGCGCGAGGGCTGCGCCGCCCGCCATCGAGCGGCAGAAGCCGGCGGTATCGAGCCTAGGACTTCCCTTGGATTGCGCGGCCGTCGTCCATTCGAGAAGCCGCCGGCGCGTCACGAAGACTCGCGCCAGCGTTCGCGCGATGGCGTCGCCGTTTCGAAACGCTTGATCGGGCAGGAAGGCGACCGAAAGAAAGCTCTGCATAGCCGCGAGCCGCACATCGGCTGCGAGCGCGCCGATGTGATTGCGAAAGCGCATGCCGGCTCGACGCGGCAGCACGGAAAAAAGGGTTGGAAGAAACGCCGGAGTCGCGATGGCGGCGAGAACGAGCAAGATCGCGTCTGTGCTCGCAGGCGCGAGGATCCAACACAGGCCGAAGCTCATCAAGGTGAATGGCGCCAGCAGCGAGCGCCGCAGATTGTCGAGCATTTTCCAGCGGCCGACCCATGGGACGGCGCGACGCCCCATTCCGAGCGCGAACACGAAGGGAAGCAGCTGCCAGTCGCCGCGCGTCCAGCGATGCTGGCGCTTGGCGACGACATCGTAGCGAGACGGAAACTCCTCGACGACCTCGACATCGGAGGCGAGGCCCGCGCGCGCGAACACGCCCTCGAAGAGGTCGTGGCTGAGCATGGAGTTTTCCGGGATACGTCCGGCGAGCGCCATCTCCATGGCGTCGACGTCGTAGATGCCCTTTCCCGTGAATGAGCCCTCGTCGAAGAGATCCTGATAGACATCGGAGACGGCCGACGCATAAGGGTCCAAGCCGCCGGGACCGGAGAAAACCCTCTGGTAGAGAGAGCCCTCATGGCCGACCGGCAGGGACGGCGTGACGCGCGGTTGAAGAATAGCGTAGCCGTCGATGACGCGCTGCTCGATATCGCCGAATCTCGGCCGATTCAGCGGATGCGCCATCTTGCCGATCAGCCGGAGCGCCGCGTCTCGCGGCAGCTTCGTGTCGGCGTCGAGCGTGATGACGTAGCGCACGTCCGCGGGCGCGGTGGGCGCGCGCCCGGCGACGGACATGAAGGTCGTGTCGGTGGCGCCGCGCAGCAGGCGGTTGAGCTCATGCAGCTTGCCGCGCTTGCGCTCCCATCCCATCCATTTGTTCTCGCCGGCGTTGAAGACGCGGCGGCGGTGCAGCAGAAGAAAGCGGTCCCCGTCGAGGCCGGGTGGGTGACGGCGATTGAGCTCTTCGATCGCCTGGGCGGCCACGTCGAGTAGATCGGCGTCGCCCTCCAGCGTCTCCTGTTCCGCGTCGACCCCGTCCGACAAAAGGACGAAATAGAGATCGCCTCCAGCGCCGGCGAGATGGTGGATCTCGAGACGTTCGACCTGCTCCAGCAAATCGGTCTCGCTGGTCAGCAGCGTCGGCACGGCGACGAGCGTGCGAAGCGATTGCGGGACGCCTGCCGTGAGCTCGAGCCCCGGCAGCGTCATCGCGCCGAAGCTCGACGTGACGGCGCGATCGACGAGCGCGATCGCGACGCCTGTCGCCGGCAGAAACCCGATGAGGGCGAATAGCGTCAGCCTGCCGGCGTCGAGCCCGAGCATCGGCAGCGCCCACACCCCCGCGCCCAGCAGCAGCGCGGTGACGAGCAGGATGGCGCCGACATAGCCGCCGATGCCGAGACGGATATTGAAGCGGCTGAATTGCAGCTGCGGAGACGGCCTGAATGCGATCGTTCGCTCGAGCGCGCGCCGACCCTTGGCGATCAGATGATAGCCGGGATCGCCGACGCGCGCCGCCTCCGCAGAATCATCGGTCGCAGCCGCCGCTGCGCGCGCCGCCTTCAGCGCATGATCGGCGATCTCGAGCTCCGAGGACGACGATCCTCGCGCCAATTGTTCGATCGCGCTTCGATAGAGATTGCGCGTCGAAAAATCCATTGCGGCGAAATTACTGTCCGCGCGAAGCCGCTCGTCGACGAGGCTCACGCTCTCGAACAGCCCCACCCAGTCGATATCGGAAATCAGCCGCATGCTGGTGATGACATTGCGCACGCTGACATTGGAGGCGCCCTGCCGCTGTTGGGCGTGCCGCACCACTTCGTCGATCGAAACACCTTGACGCTCGAGCCGCTCCTCGAGCCAAGCGAGCGTCGGCGTCGTCTTGGGATCCTGATCCCTCAGCCGCCGCGCGAGCTGCGCCGCGAACAGCTCGGACAAAGGCGAAGGCGAGCGCGTGGCGATATCGGTCTCGAGCGCGGATCGGGCGAATCCCGCGACGAGCAGGCGGCTGGCGAGCGCGTCCGCGTCCTCGCGCGCGCGGCGTCCGACCGTGATCTGGTCGGCGAGCCGGCGGAGATTCTCGACGAGAACGATGCGCAGCGTGATCGCGACGGCCCATAATTCGCCGATGGTGAGAGGCTGAACACGCTGATAGGCGACGATGAACCGACGCAGAATGTCGGGATCGAAGTGACTGTCGGTATGGGCGACAAAGGCCCAGGCGAGGCCGAATACTCTCGGATAGCCGGCGAATGGCCCCTCGGCCAGCTTCGGCAACTGGCGATAATAGCCGGGGGGCAAATCGTCCCGGATCTCGCGGATTTGTTCTTCGACGAGGTGATAGCTGTCGAGCAGCCATTCCGCGGCGGGAACCACGCCCCGGCCGTTTTTCAGCTTGGCTGCGGTCGCCCGATAGGCGGCCAGCAAGACTGCGGCGTTGTCGTCGAGACGGGTGTGCAGAGAGAGAACGACAGGCGGTCTCGCCGTCACCGATTGTGCGGCGGCGAGGCTTTCGGCATGCTGTTCCAGCCTTTCGACTCCGAAAAGCTCCTCCCTCACCGGCGCCTTGTCGCTCCACAGAGACGAGGCGTCGCGGCGCCTGAAAGCAAAGCGAAGAAAAGGGTTCATGCGGCCTTTCCGGCCAATGTCGGCTCTCGAAAGGCCGCCGACGCGAGCGAAGCTGGATTCGAGGAGGGAGGCTCTCCCGATGCGCCTCGAAAGCTGGCGGCGACCGACCGACTCGGGAACGCCGCCGCCGGGACGTCTACGTCATCGCTTGCGTGGGAGAGACTGACGTTACGAACGCTGATCCGCCGCCAATGTGGCAGCGAGTTTGGTGGAATCGACCGCGAAACCCTAGTGAACGCCGTCGATGATCGAGACGGCGGGAGTGTGCAGCGGCGGCGCCATATGCCGGTAGGCGAGAAACGAACGACCGAGGATTTCCTCCTCGTCGATCGACAGCCGATAGGCTCCCGCCGGTTGTGGGCGGTTGAAAGAGCTCGGCTCGAATGGGCGCACGAAGGTGATCGTCGTTTCCTCAGGTCCGGACCATCATGCTCTCGCGCCTCACTTCTTCTTCGACGGAACTCCGATCGAAGCCGACAAGCCTTTGGTCATCAACCCGACGGGCGCCGTGGCAGGCTCCTGCTTCTTCTTGGGCTTCTTGGTTTCCCGATTGCCGCGCCTTTGTTCCTTGGCCATGATGTCCTCCTGGACCGATCCGATCAGTCGCATCGATCGATGCGAGAAATAGAAGGCCCCGCTACCCTATGGGGCGCGGGGCCGGAACGGCGCCGGGCGCCGCCTCGGGCAGAACGCTCTGCCGTATCGTTCGTTTCAAGTCGCCATTACATCCGTGGTCGACTGTGTCGATCGATGTTGGCCGGTTCCGCGATCAGACCAGAACCTCGAGCTTGTCAGCCGACATTTTGCCGCTCTTGCGATCAGCGACGAGCTCGAAGCCCACCTTCTGACCTTCGCGCAAATCGTTGAGCCCCGCGCGCTCGACCGCGCTGATATGGACAAAGGCGTCGCTGCCGCCATTATCGGGAGCAATGAAGCCGAAGCCCTTCTGGGCGTTGAACCATTTCACGATTCCCGTCGCCATGAGGAGAATCCTTTCGTAAGCATAGGTTTGTGCTTGCCCACGAATCCGTGGGCCGTCGAAATCGCATTTTCAGGAGGGGAGAAGGTCAGCTCAGCGCGAGTATTTCTCGGCACAAGGCCAAATCATCCGGCCATTCATCGACTCGATGAACATAGGCTGAACTCATCAAAAACACAAGGACGCTAGATATTTTTCTTCGAGTCGAGAATTTGCACGTTGCGAACATGTCAGAAAAATTGACGCTTCGGCTCCGCTGTATCGATCTTCCACCTGGATCGGAGCCGCTCGCCGAGGAACGCCGCGAGCGTCGCTCGATCGCAGAGCCCCGGCCTGCGTCGCATGACAAACGGCGCAGGCTCCGCCACATGCAATTCGATCGATCGGGCGGGTCGTGGATAGAGCGCTCGCTCCGAGCGGAAACAAGAAAAAGCGCGGCCGATCGAAAAGAACAGCCGCGCTTTTTTGCAAATTACTTCTTCGGCGCCTTTTCGATCTTCGTCTTCTCGAAGAAGCTCGAATCGAAGAATCCCTCCACGCTCGGCGCCTTGTCCACCGCGCCGAGCGTCACCTGATAGGCGAGCAGCGCTTTTGTCGATTCCGTGATCGTTCGCGGATCGACGACAAAGTGTACGGCGGGCGACGACAGCGATTTGCGAATCGTCGCGCTGTCGACGATGCCCTTGGACAACGCCGCTTCGACATGCGGCGCGGCGCGATCCGGATTCTTCTGCAGCTCCTCGACCGCGCGGACCAAGCCTTTGACGAGCGCCTGAACCTGCTGCGGATGTTTCTCGAGGAAATCCTTGGAGACGGCGGCGACAGTGCCCGGCTGCCCGGGGAAGAGCTCGGAGCCGCCCGCGAGCAGGACGATTTCGGGATTGCGCTGCTGCACGATCGTCAGCGTCGGCTCGCGCACGGTGGCGGCGTCTACGGCGTTGGCGAGCAGCGCCTGCTGCGTCGCGTCTATGCCGATGGAGACGATCTCGACATCGGCCGGATCGGTATGAGTGGCCTCGCGCAGCCAATATTGCAAATTGGCGGCCGGGACGGAGCCCGGCGGCTGCGTCGCGATTTTGGCCGGCCGGCCATTGGCGGCGCGGAAAGCCTTGAAGGCGGCCGCCGGGGCGACGCCCTTCTTGAAGAAGGATTTGAGCTTCGATCCGCCGACCAGCACATTCTCGTCGACGGCCAGCGCCGCGACTACCCGCAGGTCGATGCCCTTGGCGCGACCGGCCGCCGCCGGGGCGACGCCGGCGACATAAATGTCGATATTGCCGCTCACCGCCGCCTGCACGATGTTGGGGCCGGATTCGAATAGGGTCGTCTGGAGCTCGAGCCCGCCCTCGCGGAGCCAGCCCTCTTTCTCGGCGACGAACAAGGGCGCCGCGCCGATCACGGGGATGACGCCGACGCGCGCAGTGACCGTCTCGGCATGGGCGCCGAACGAAAAAAAGGCGATGGCGAGGGCCATCCCGACGACCTTATTGGACAATGTTTCCTCCACTCTTCCGACAAGAGCCCGAGTTTGCGCCATGCGTTCTGTGTAGTCTATAGTCAAAATAGAACTTATGGAGAGATTGGCGTTGATGCACCGAAGGGATGGGGAAAGAGCAGGAGCGCCGGCGCCCGGCGATGCGCCGGCGAGCCCGGCCGGGCTCTACGAAAAGATGAAGGCTGCGCCTTTCGCGGGGCGTCTCGACTGCAGCGCCTCGGCGGTCGAGGCGGGCTCATGGCAGGAGATCGTCCTCGATTACGAAGTCGGATCGAGCGGCGTCGCCGATGGCGCGACATTCAAGGCGACGTTCAAATTCTATTCCGACTGGGCGCTCTTCCAGACTGTCGATCCCGCCGGCGCGAATTACGTCAGCGCCGAATATCATGCCGGTCCCTTGGCTCCGGGGCAATCGCCGGCGAGCGTGCAACATCTCGCGGTGCGTTTCGACCAGAAGGGGCACGAGCGACCCTATCAGAAGGCCGTCATCGTCGATGTGATCGACGGCTATCTCAATATGGGCGACCACATCGTCATCCGCCTCGGCGACCGGCGCGCCGGTGGGCCAGGCACGCGGGTCCAGACTTTCGTCGACGATGATTTCCGTTTCCGCGCCTATGTCGATCCGCTCGGCACATCACGCTTCGTCGCCGTTCCCGACGTCTCCTTGCGCATCGTCGCGGCGGCGCCCGCGCGCCTGTCGCTCGTCGGCCCGCGTTTCGCGCGGCCGGGCGCCGCTGCGCCCTTCCGCCTCTCGGCGCTCGACCGCTGGGGCAATATCGTCGGCGATTTTCCCAGCCGCGCGCGGGTCTCGATTCTTTCTGGCGACGAGACGATCGCCGTCCGCGAGATCGCCCTTCCGAAAGAGGGTTGGGCGAGCGCCGGAATCGGCGACATTCCGACCGATCGCGGCGATCTGCGTCTCGTCGCCGAGCTCGACGCGCGGGGCGTCCCGCCCGCGGAGGCCTTTCTTTCCGTCTTCCCGGAAGCGCCGGCGCCGCGCGCCTTCTATGCCGATCTGCATGTGCATGCACATGACACGGTCGGCACCAACAGCCCCTCCTACAACGCCGCCTTCGCCCGCGATATCGGCGGCGTCGACGTGTTCGGCTATACGGCGAACGACTTCCAGATCACCGACGAGAATTGGCGCGCCGGCGTCGCCGCGGTGAATGCGTCGAACGCGCCCGGGCGCTTCGTGACCTATCCCGTGCAGGAGTGGTGCGGCAGCTCGACTGCCGGCGGCGACCACAAGGTGATCTTCCTCGGCGACGAGGCGCCGGCCTTTCCTTTCGACGCGGAAGGGCGTCACAACCGCACCTTGTCCTGGAACGAGGACGCGAAGACTCCAGCCGTCGAGCTCGGCCGTTGGCCGGTGAACGAGCTGTGGCAAGCCTATGGGCATGCGCCGGAAAACCATCTCGTCGTCCCGCATGTCGGCGGGCGCCGCTATATCGCCGATTGGCACCATCCAGAGCTAGAGCGGCTGGTGGAGATCGTCTCCGCCTGGGGGCACTTCCCCTGGCTCTATCGGGACGTGATCGCGCGCGGCTACAAGCTCGGCGTCTGCGCGAACAGCGACGAGCATCGCGGCCGTCCAGGCGGCGGCGCGCCGGGCGTGCAGGTTTTCGGCGTGCGCGGCGGACTGACCGGCGTTTTCGCCGAGAGCCTCGACCGCGCCGCCATCGGCCGCGCGCTGCGCGCGCGGCATACATTCGCGACGACGGGCGAACATTCCGCCCTGCTCGTGCGCTGCGGCGCGCATCTGCAGGGCGACGCCTTCGAGCACGCGGGCCCCGCCGAGATCGATTATCGCTTCCTCGGCGACGCCGGCTGGGACGAGGTCGCCGCCTTCGACCACGAGGGCCTGCTGTGGCGGCGCAATCTTCATGCGGAGCTGGGCTTCTCCAAGTCACGCGTGCGCCTGCGCTGGGGCGGCGCGCGGATCAAGGATCGCTACCGCTGGGCGAGCTGGAACGGTCGGCTCGCCGTGCGGGGCGCCGTCGTGCGCGACTTCTCGGCTTTGGGCTTCGAGCATGACGAGGAGAATGCGTGGCGCGCCGGCCCGACCGAGATCGGCTTTCGCTCTGACACCTATGGCGACGCCGATACGCTGGAGCTCGAGATCGACGATCTCGCGCATGCGCGCTTCGTCGTCGAGGGGACGATCGGCGGCTTCGTGAAAGTCGGCGATCCGCGCTTTCCCGCGCCTTTCGTCCATGCGCCGCAGTTCCACTGGGACGTCTCGGGAGCGGAGCTGATCGAGAAGGGTGAGTTGCGCACGGAGCTCGGCGGCGCGGAGCTCTTCCTCGCGCTCGAGCGCCTGACGGATGCGCCGCTCCCGCGCGACATTGCCGGACGCTTCACCGTCGAGCCGCGCAATGCGCCCTTCGGGTTTCGGCCCGTCTATCTGTTCGGTCGTCAACGCGACGACGGCAAGATCTGGTCGTCGGCGCAATTCATCGCCTTCCGCGACGCGCCCACCGCCGGGAGCGCGCCATGAAGCGCCATCTCGCCGCCTTTCTCGGCCTCGCGCTCTTTCTGCTCGCTTGGGAGCTGGCGCCGCTCCTGACTCCAGGCGCACGCACGCTCATGCCGGTTCCGAGCCAATTGCCCAGCGCCTTCTGGCGCGAATTGAAGAGCGGCGTCTGGACCGCCTGCGTCGGCGCGAGCCTCTCGCATTATCTCGTCGGCCTCGGCGTCGGCGTGACGCTCGGGGTCGCTGCGGGGATCGCGACCGGCGTTCACCAGCGGCTCGAATGGGCGACGGCCTGGATCAATCGCGTGCTGCGGCCCATTCCGGGCCTCGCCTGGATTCCCTTCGCCATTCTCTGGTTCGGCGTCGAGGAGAAAGCCGCGGTCTTCATCATCGCGATCGGCGTGTTCTGGATCGTCTATTTCTCCGCCCATGGCGCCATTCGCAACGTCGACCGCGATCTCGTCGAGGTCGCCGCGGCTTTCGGCTTCAAAAGCGCCTGGGAGAAGCTCGTCAAAGTGCAGTTTCCGGCGAGCCTTCCAGGAATTCTCGTCGGCGTCCGCACTTCGCTCGGCCAGGCCTGGATGGCCGTCGTCGCCGCGGAGCTGTTCGGCGTCGCCGGCCTCGGACAGCGCATGAACCAGGCCTCGAGCCTGCTCGCGACCGATATCGTCGTCGTCTATATGCTGACGATGGCGGCGCTCTATGGTCTCGTCGACATGACCTTCATGCTCGCGCAGTCCAGGGTGTTGACATGGAAAGCGTGACCTCGCCGCCGATCATCGAGATCGAAGGACTTTCCCTCGGCTATGAGCACGATGGCGCGCATGTCGCGGTGCTGGAGCGCCTCGATCTCTCCATCGCGCGCGGTGAATTCGTGACGATCCTCGGCTCGTCCGGCGTCGGCAAATCGACGTTGCTGCGCGTGCTGATCGGCCTCGCCGCGCCCTCCGCCGGAGCTCTGCGCTTCGACGCGGACTCGGACTGCTCCATGGCGCTCGTGTTCCAGGACGCGCGCCTCCTGCCCTGGCGGCGCGTCGAGGCCAATGTCGCGCTCGGGCTCGAAAAGACGAGTCTTTCCAAAGAGGAGCGCCGCATCCGCGCGCAGGAGGCGCTGCGCGGCGTCGGGCTCGAAGGATATGGCCAACGATTCCCGCATCAGCTCTCCGGCGGGCAGCGGCAGCGCGTGGCGCTCGCCCGCGCGCTGGCGGTGCGGCCGGCGGTGCTGCTGATGGACGAGCCCTTTTCCGCTCTCGACACGCCGACGCGGCAGCGCCTGCAGGACGACCTCGCCGAGCTCTGGCGCGAGACCGGCAAAACGATACTCTTCGTGACGCATGACATAGACGAGGCCGTCTATCTCGCCGACCGCGTCGTCGCGCTCGGCGGCAAGCCTGGCGCGGTTTGCGCCTCGGTCACGATCGACGTTCCGCGTCCGCGGCGGCGCGGCGATCCACGGCTGCAGGCGGTCGCGGCGCTCGTGGAGACGAAGCTGCGCGGCGAGGGCGAGGGTGTCCCGCGCGAGGAGCCGGATATCCTCGACTTGGCGCGACACCGCGCGCGCCTCTAACGGATCGCGGATCAGCCATGACCACGATCCGCCCCATGAGACGGCGCATCACGAAGTCCGATTGGGACGGCGTCGGCGGTATATCCGCCCTCGAGCTAACTCTGGAGGTCGCGCTGGCAAGCGGCGTTCTCCAGCACGCGGTCGGCATTGTCGACGGCGTAGCTCGCCGAGTTGCGCGATGCTCGGAGCCGTGCGGTGGAACAGCTCGCGCACCGGACGCAAGTCCACCTCGCCGGTGAAGCCGTCGCGCGCCGCGACCAGATCGCCGATCGCTATCTCCTCGATCGGCCGGCGGCCGAGCGCCGTCTCGATCGGCGTTCCCGCCTCGAAGGACGAGAAGCCCGAAATCGAGCAACCGGGAGACGGCGATGATTTGCGCGTGGGCGGACGGGGCTTCTTCACCGCCTTCACCGCGCAGGACGACATGTCGGTCACGAGGCATAGGCGCCGACCAGCGACGGGTCGTTGGCGAAGGAGAGCGCATCGGCCAGCACGAAGAAGCTGCAACCGATGCGCGCGCCGATCTTCGGCGCCGCGCTGCCGCTGCGCGCGGCCACAAAGGCCGCATCCGCGCCAGTCGTCAGCGCGGTGGTCCCCTCCGCCGTCGTCACAATGCCGCCGCCGAGAATGGCGCCGGCTGTCTCTTGATCGATCGTTCCCTCTTCCGCTGCAGAGGCAACACGATGCGCAATGGCGGCACGCTGCAGCTACTCGGCTCGAAGCCCTAATAGAATTTCTTCGTGGTTTACTTGTACAACCCAGGAGAGCTTTGAATCGAAAACGTCGATATCCTCGGCGCCTGGAAGCCAAATGTCATTTAGCGCGCGAGACAATTCTTTAAGAGATATAACATCGATAGCATCGAATTCATAGAAATTGATGAACACTACAACCGGATTATAACCACAGAAATCGGTAACAATATTATATAGGAACGTATCATCTTCCATTGGAATCGAAGTTGCTATCTCTTTAAATTTATGGGGAAATAATTTCCCGATTTCTTTGCGTGGCAAAGGGCTGTCAACGCCCAGCGACGCGAACAAGCGTTGCCGCAATATCGAAGATTCGGAGTCGGACAACGTTATCAAATCAGGAAAAGGCAGGCCTTTTTCCGACTCGTAATCCATTTTTTTCTGCTTCAGCATGCGCCTTACTCGATATCGATATGGCCCGACCGTCCGCCCGCGCCGCGCTTACCCCGCGCCAATCCCACCAATTGATGTGCGGACCGCGCCGATCATCAGCCGGATCCAGTCTTATTCCGCACTTTGAGTCACGGTTGTAATAAATGTCCAGGCCGGCAATCCATTCTCGCCCCTTCCAGCCATAGGGCTGCAAGGGAAGGCTCTCCACCACCGGATTGCTTGTTTTACAGTGAAGCTATTTCTTCGATTTTAGAGGCTTTTTCCCCATAGCCAACCTACCCATTATCGAGCCTATATTGCTTTCATCGACATCCACATCTTCATCAACGACGAATCCTCGAGAGGACCGTTCGAAGGCCAAAAGCTCCCTAAACTTCCGGATCGCCAATATCGGCCCATCGCCGTCCTCATTCGGACAAAGGCAAACATAGTTATTCAAATCTCCACCAACCCTATTCCTCTCAAGTTCATCAAAATCAGCAAATACCAGTGTGTCACGTTGTTTTCCTTCATAGAATTTCTCCGCATACGTTATGGACGGCCACAACAGCAACAGTTTTCGATCTAGGTAATCATATAATATGTAGCAATCGTCATCTAGAGCACACCAAGCTCCGCCATGGTCTGCAATCCTCCTCACGGAGTATCGTAGAACATCCTCCGGCTTTTCCGCCCTTATTGAAGCAAACTCTGCTTCATTCGGACGCCAGTCCTTTTCGTAGGATTTATCGGCCAAATCGAACTCCTCTCGAACGGTTGTCCCTCGAGAACTCAAAACGAGGATTGTCCCGGAATGTCCCCCTCCGTTGATTATAGGGATCCTGCGGATCGTGGCCAAGATCGATGCCGGGAGGATTTTTACAGCGACTCAGCGCTCCCCTTTCACGGAGCTGGTTTTGATACCAGCCCTTTATCCACCGTGGCGTATTGGGATGTTCGATCCACTTCTGAAGAACTTTCGTGGGAATTCGTCGACCGCTATGCGCCTCCGCCCCAGCATCGCCGACGAAATAATTATGGTCCTGCGCGACCTCGAAATTATAGACCAGCGTCGGTTGTTCTTCCAGTGAGACGTCGGCCACCGCGAGCGTCGCTTCGCGCTCGGAGACGATGCGGTCGCCCCTCTCGAGCCGACGGACCTCCGTCCAGCCCTTGCCCGCAACGAAGAACGGATGCTCGCTCGTCACGCTGAGCGTCTCGCGGCGGCCGTCCGGCCCGTCAAGCGTCAGATGGGCGATGCTCGGAGCCGTGCGGCGGAACAGCTCGCGCACCGGACGCCAGTCCACCTCGCCGGTGAAGCCGTCGCGCGCCGCGACCAGATCGCCGATCGCTATCTCCTCGATCGGCCGGCGGCCGAGCGCCGTCTCGATCGGCGTCCCCGCCTCGAAGGACGAGAAGTCCGAGATCGAGCAACCGGGAGACGGCGATGATTTGCGCGTGGGCGGACGGGGCTTCTTCACCGCCTTCACCGCGCAGGACGACATGTCGGTCACGAGGCATAGGCGCCGACCAGCGACGGGTCGTTGGCGAAGGAGAGCGCATCGGCCAGCACGAAGAAGCTGCAGGCGACGCGCGCGCCGATCTTCGAATTAACCGCGCGGCCGCGACGGCAATCCCAGTAGGCCCGGTCAGGCGCCGGACGGCCTCATAGAAGAAGCTCACTATTTCACATCACCTCGGCATTATCCAACATATTACCAAGAATACTGCCTAGCCGATCTAGCAATGTCGCCAGCACGTTGTTGTTATGACAGCTCCATGCGCAGATTCATGCTGTTTCCAATTTCCTCCACACTGAGTTTTGCCAAGCCAAAGTGATGCGTTGCTCATCGAGAGCTGCGCACGAATCATCGATCGATTTTGTCATATCTCGCATTCCGAACAAGGCGATCGACGATACATCAATTGCAATCCGTGTTATGTAGCTCGTCTCTGTTCGCAAAAGTGCGGGAAAGAATACGGAAATCGCATGCAAATCTGCGGCAAGCTCCTCGCGGTCTGCTGCGCTCATGCACGCAACAACCGCGCAAATCGAGGCCTCTTTTGCCCCTGAATTATCCAACGCTTCGCGCAGAGAGTCGGTCGTGTCGGTGAAGCGATTTAGCCACTGTGTCAATTCCATCGCTTCGGCCCCCATAGATCACGACAATCCGTCAGGTCGTTCCACCTCGGAGGGCCGAATGCCGGATTGTTGTTATTCGGCCACGCTCCAGTTCGGCGGCAAATCACGTTTCTATCAGAAGAACGCTGCAGGCAGCCACTCCGGCACGCCTGCTCCCGCTTCGAGCCTTTCGGATAGAGCCTGAAGCAATAGCCATTTTCCGTTTCCCACGACGGCGTGCAAGGATCTCGATCATCATCATCATTCGGTCCCGGTCCGCGTCCACCGGCACCCGACCCTACAGCTCCTCCGGCTCCTCGTCGACGCGCCAAAACCGGGGAAACGAGACATGGGCCGGGTCCAGCTTTTAACCCCACCACCTCGTAGGTCCCGTCGCCACTCAACCACGCGGCCAACTCCGACAATTTCGTTGAAATCGCGCAACCGACCGCGGCTGCCGCCGCGACAGGAGTCACCTGGGACAATATGGCGGATTCCGTCGCCGACAATCCGCTCGGATCATTCCACCGTCTCGGATTGTTCCAGGCGAAGCTGTAGAGGTTGGAATCGCCGCCGCCAAAGCCGAGCGGATCCTCGGCGAGGAAGCGCCCGAGCGCCGGATCGTAGAAGCGCGCGCGGTTGTAATAAATGTCGGGGCCCGCGATCCATTCGCGCCCCTTCCAGCCATAGGGCTGCAAGGGAAGGCTCTCCACCACCGCCAGCCGCCGCCCGAAACTGTCATAGTCGTAGCGGTTGAAGACGGTGGAGCCGGCGTTGGTGATCAAGCGGATCGAGCCTTCGCCATCCGCATGATAGTAGAATTGCGATCCCGTCCCCGGCGTCGGCGCCGCGCCCTGCGCATAGACTTCCGTCGCCAGCGGCTGATCGTCCAGCGGCCCATGGACATAGCGCACCCATTGGTCGCCGCCGTCGAGACGCCGCCGCGCCAGAACGACGTCGGGACCGTCGTAATAGAGCTCCTCATTGCCGCGCGGCGCCGGCCATTGCGGCGACACGAGACGCCCGAACGGATCGTAGACGAAGCCGATGGTGGTCCCGTCGGAGCCGAGAGCGGCGTCGAGCCGCATCTGGTTCGTGCGGGCGCGGAACGAGCTGACGAAGCTCCAGGCGACGCCGCCAGCCTTGGGCGTGCGCTTGGTCAGCTGCCCGTCGGCGCTCCAGTCATAGCGATTGTCGGCGTTCTCCAGCACGCGGTCGGCAACGTCGACGGCGTAGCTCGCCGAGATATGCGAGGCGATGCGATTGCCTTCCGGATCGTAGGAATAGCTCTCGATCTGCTGCGGCGGCGCGACAGAGTTCGCGCCGGTCAGACGGTTTCCGGCTGATTACTTCGGCTTGGCGATTTTTGGCCACCAATGGAAGCCGGCGCGGCTTTTGATGATGTCGCGCTCGCTCGCGAGCGCGGCGCATCTTTCGCCGATGATCGCGTCGAGTTCCTCTATCGTTCCGATGTGCTTGTTGACGATCGGCTCGTCGACGAGAGCCCATAAGGTCTCGGCGGGTTGCAGCTCCGGCGTATAGGGCGGCAGAAAAACCAGTCGCACGCCATCCGGCACGCTCAGACCAGCCTCGCCGTGCCAGCCGGCGTTGTCGATGACGAGCACGATCGTGCGATCGACGCCGGCCTTGGCTTCGCGCGCGAAGGTCTCGAGCAGCGCCGCGAAAAACGGCTTCGAGACGCCGTCGTGCACGTACCAGAAGGTCTCGCCGCTCGCCGGCGAGACGAAGGCGGTCACATAGAGCCAGTCGAAGCGATGATGGCCATGCGCGATCGGCCGCTCGCCGACGGGCGCCCAGACGCGCCGCGTGACCGGTTTCAGGCCGAGCCTGTGCTCGTCGCTGGCGAAGACCTCGACCGATCGCTCTGGATGCTTCGCGGCTTCCTCCGCGACGGCGTCTTCGAGGTTTTTTTGAACGCCGCCGCCTCCTCGGGCGAAGCCACCTTCGGATTTTTGGGGCGTGGAGCCTGGATCGACATGCCGCAGGCTTTCAGCGCTTCCCAGCCGCGCTGAACCGCAACTTTCTCCAGCCCCAATTCGCGCGCGAGAAAAGCCGCGACTTTCGCGCTCGTCCACAAGCCTCCGTCGTCGGGGGGCTCGTTCAGCCGAACGCGCAGCTCGGCGAGCAGATCGGGCTTCAACACCGTCGCCGTCGAGCCGTTGCGCCGGCGCAAGTCGCCGAGAGACTCCGGTCCTTCTGCGTTGTAGCGCGCCGCGAGTTGCTCGATCCAGCGCTGGGCAAAGGACGTCATCTCGGCGACTTCGCCGAGCGTGTGGCCCTTGGCGAGCAGCCAGATCGCATGGAAATGCCGCGCCTCGCGCGCGTTCGAACTCGAAACATACCGTTCACGCAACGCATCGACGCTCAAATGCGCAGCTATCGTCGCCATGACCCGCCTCCAGCGATTCATGGCGATACAGCTTAGCTACTTCGATTCGCCCCGGGAATCCCCGTCGCCGAGTCAATCAGCCGGAACCCGTATCAGACGCTCGACGGCGTCATAAGAGAAGGTCTTGGTTCCGGAAAGCTCGGCGAGAGCGGAGAGATTGCCGCGCAGATCATAGGCGTGATCGAATTTCAGGAGGGGATTGCCGGCCGGCGTCGGCCGATGCGCGAGGCTGGCGGAGCTAAGGAGGAGTCAAACTTGGCGGCAGGAAACCGACGCAAGAGAATTGCCCGTCACGGAAGATCGCCTTTCGGGCCTTGACCCATATTGCTTCGCAGTGCTTTTCGGAGAACGCGGTTATATTCTTCGTCCGCCATCTGTGGAGCAATTCGAGGCTGCTCGAGCTTTGCATTCCAGGCAATGCCCTCGGCTGCACCTCTCGCAACGAGCAAAGGCGCTTCGACCACCGTGCGCTTTCCCGGCAGCCAGAACTTGCCGACCAGAAGTTTTCTCTTGCGCAACTCAGTAAGAGTGTTGTCGATCCACTCGATCACACCTATCCTGAAGACTTCTGCGTCGCATTGGAGGGAGCTCTTGACATGTTCGACATATCTTTGAGCAGGCCAGAAAGGAACAGCTTTTCGTATCGTTCCTCTGACATCCTCTATGTCAAAAGTGAGTAGATTCCCATCCTTCTCTAACGCCCACACTTCTCCCCCGCGTCGGGCACCCCGATTGAACCGTTCCATCCGGCGCTCCGCATTTGCGACGCCGATCAAAGCTTGAAATTCCTTTTCGTTCGGCTCTTCGGGCCCCGCAAATTTCAGGCGGCCACAACGCAGTGCATCCTGCAATCCATATTCCCCGGAAATCGAGTTCGTCAGGGCGCTTTTAGTGTTTAACGCCATTTTGGATTCCTTCCCGTGATTCCCGGGCGAGAGCGATTGTCACGTCTCCATTCTAGACGTGACCTGTCGTCATGAGCTCCTCTGTTCGAAGGATAATGCCCGCAATCCATGCCGGGTGGATTACGAAGCTCATGCCAATCTCGATCGCGGTTAAGCTGCTGCTGTATCCAACCCTTTACGGAGCTTCTTTGGATCTCCGTCGCCAAAAATCTGCAGGCGCATTATGCGCCTCCGCCCCAGCATCGCCGACGAAATAGTTATGGTCCTGCGCGACCTCGAAATTATAGACCAGCGTCGGCTGCTCTTCCAGTGAGACATCGGCCACCGCGAGCGTCGCTTCGCGCTCGGAGACGATGCGGTCGCCTCGTTCGAGCCGGCGCACCTCCGTCCAGCCCTTGCCCGCGACGAAGAACGGATGCTCGCTCGTCACGTTGAGTGTCTCGCGCCGTCCATCTGGCCCGTCGAGCGTCACATGCGCGATGCTCGGAGCCGTGCGGCGGAACAGCTCGCGCACCGGACGCCAACCCACCTCGCCGGTGAAGCCGTCGCGCGCCGCGACCAGATCGCCGATCGCGATTTCCTCGATCGGCCGGCGGCCGAGCGCCGTCTCGATCGGCGTCACCGCCTCGAAGGACGAGAAGCCCGAAATCGAGCAACCGGGAGACGGCGCGGGCTTGCGCGTGGGCGGACGGGGCTTCTTCACCGCCTTCACCGCGCAGGACGACATGTCGGTCACGAGGTCATAGGCGCCGACCAGCGACGGGTCGTTGGCGAAGGAGAGCGCATCGGCCAGCACGAAGAAGCTGCAGGCGACGCGCGCGCCGATCTTCGGCGCCGCGCTGCCGCTGCGCGCGGCCACAAAGGCCGCATCCGCGCCAGTCGTCAGCGCGGTGGTCCCCTCCGCCGTCGTCACAATTCCGTCGCCGAGGATCGCGCCGGCCGTCGCCTGATCGATCGTCCCTTCTTCCGCTACGATGCTCAGCCCGCTCCGTCTTGATGATCGAAAGTAATAGGCATATCGGCTGGCTTACAGCTCAGACTCAGGCTGGCTTCGATTCCGGCTTCCTCCACACTGAATTTTGCCACGCCTCCGTAATGCGCCTTTCGTCGAGCGCAACACACATGTCGTCGATTACTTTTGGCATTTCTTGCTCAATGAACAGAGCGGCCGATGCAATATCGAATGCGAGGCTTAGAAAGGAACTCGTCTCCTTCCGAAGCAACGCCGGATAGAATACAGCGATCGCGTGCATATCCGCAGCTAGCTCTTCGCGATCTGTCGCTCCCATGCAGGCCAGAACAGCACAAATCGCCGCCTCCTTTGTCCCCGAATTATCCAGCGCCTCGCGTAGAGCGTCGGTCGTTTCCGTGAATCGGTCCAACCAGCGAGTCAGTTCCATCGCCTCGGTCCCCATAGATCGCGACAATCGGTCAGGTCATTCCACCTCGGCGGGCCGAACGACGGATCATTGTTGCTCGGCCATGCTCCGGTCCGGCGGCAAATTGAGTCTCTGACCCGCGAACGTTCCAGGCAGCCTCTCCGGCACGCCTCTTCACGCTTCGAGCCTTTCGGATAGAGCACGAAGCAATAGCCGTTTTCGCTTTCCCATGACGGCGTGCATGGATCACCGTCATCATCGTCATTCGGCCCCGGGCCGCGCCCACCTCCCGCGCCCGAACCCACGCCTGCGCCTCCCCTACCCCCTGGTCGACGCGCCAAAACCGGCGAAACAATACATGGAGATGCGAGTTGTAGTCCCACCACCTCGTAAGTTCCATCTCCACTCAGCCACGCGGCCAGACCTGACAATGTCGTTGAAATCGCGCATCCGATCGCAGCTGCCTCCGCAACAGGCGTCACCCGAGACAGTAGGCCGGATTCCGTCGCCGACAATCCGCTCGGATCATTCCACCGTCTCGGATTGTTCCAGGCGAAGCTGTAGAGGTTGGAATCGCCGCCGCCAAAGCCGAGCGGATCCTCGGCGAGGAAGCGCCCGAGCGCCGGATCGTAGAAGCGCGCGCGGTTGTAATAAATGTCGGGGCCCGCGATCCATTCGCGCCCCTTCCAGCCATAGGGCTGCAAGGGAAGGCTCTCCACCACCGCCAGCCGCCGCCCGAAACTGTCATAGTCGTAGCGGTTGAAGACGGTGGAGCCGGCGTTGGTGATCAAGCGGATCGAGCCTTCGCCATCCGCATGATAGTAGAATTGCGATCCCGTCCCCGGCGTCGGCGCCGCGCCCTGCGCATAGACTTCCGTCGCCAGCGGCTGATCGTCCAGCGGCCCATGGACATAGCGCACCCATTGGTCGCCGCCGTCGAGACGCCGCCGCGCCAGAACGACGTCGGGACCGTCGTAATAGAGCTCCTCATTGCCGCGCGGCGCCGGCCATTGCGGCGACACGAGACGCCCGAACGGATCGTAGACGAAGCCGATGGTGGTCCCGTCGGAGCCGAGAGCGGCGTCGAGCCGCATCTGGTTCGTGCGGGCGCGGAACGAGCTGACGAAGCTCCAGGCGACGCCGCCAGCCTTGGGCGTGCGCTTGGTCAGCTGCCCGTCGGCGCTCCAGTCATAGCGATTGTCGGCGTTCTCCAGCACGCGGTCGGCAACGTCGACGGCGTAGCTCGCCGAGATATGCGAGGCGATGCGATTGCCTTCCGGATCGTAGGAATAGCTCTCGATCTGCTGCGGCGGCGCGACAGAGTTCGCGCCGGTCAGACGCTCGACGGCGTCATAAGAGAAGGTCTTGGTTCCCGAGAGTTCGGCGAGAGCCGAGAGATTGCCGCGCAGATCATAGGCGTGATCGAATTTCAGGAGGGGATTGCCGGCCGGCGTCGGCCGATGCGCGAGGCTGGCGAGCCGCCCCGTCTGCGCCTCGAAGGAGAGGTCGGCCTCGAGCCCGTTGGGATAGACGAGACGCTGCGGCCGGCCGGCGGCGTCATAGCTCTGGGCGATGGTCTGGCCCCAGGGCGTCCCGATCGCCGTGACTCGATCTTCCGCGTCAAAGGCGTAGGCCGTGACGCCGCCGAGGCTGTCGCTCATCGACACGCGCCGCGACAGCGCGTCATAGGCATAGGAGAAGGCGACGGAGAGCGGATAGCCCGCCGTCTGCATGCCGACCGGGCGGCTCAACGCGTCATAAGCGAAATCATAGCCGAGGCCATTGTCGCCGCGCGTCGAGACGAGATTGGACGCCGCGTCGTAAGAAAAGCTCGTTCCGCCCTCCCCGATCAGCCGCTGCAGGCGATCATAGGCGAGCGCCTGCGTGAGCCCCGTGGGCGTCGAGAGCGAGACGGGATTGTCGTTGCGGTCGTAGCGGGTGAGCCAGCGCCCGCCCAGCGCGTCGACGCGCAGGTCGAGCCGCTTGTAGACGTCATAGCCGAGCCGCGTCTGCTTGCCGCGCGCATCGACGACGCTGACGGCATTGTCGCGCAGATCATAGCCGAGGCTGCGCGTCGCGCCGAGCGCATCGGTGACCGTGACGAGGCGATTGGCGGCGTCATAGGCGTAGCGCGTCACCGCGCCGGAGGCGTCCGTCGCCGTCAGCCGATTGCCATTGGCGTCATAGGTGAAGCTGCTGGTCCCGGCGTCGGGCGTCGTCTCGGAGACGAGCCGATTGTCGCCATCGAAGCTGCGCCGCGTGACATTGCCGGCCGGATCGACGATCTGAATGACATTGCCATTGCCGTCATAGCTCGTCGCCGTCACTTGGCCAGCGGCGGAGGTCTGCTCGATGACACGGTTGTTCGCGTCGTAGCGCGAGGCGCGATTGCGGGCGATCGAAGTTCCCGCCGCATCCACGGTGAGGATGAGGTTGCCGCGGCTGTCGTAGTAACGATCGAAGGCCGCGCCGGCGGCGTCGATCGTGCGCGAGAGATTGCCGCTGGTGTCGTAAGCATAGCTCGTCACGCGGCCGAGTGGATCGGTCTTGCTGAGCGCCGAGCCGCGCGCGTCATATGTATAGGCCATGACCCCGCCGAGCGCGTCGGTCATCGCCGTCATATTGCCGTTGGCGTCATAGCTCCATCTGGTGACATTGCCCTCAGGGTCGGTCTTCTGGATCACCTTGTCGTGAGTCGGCTCATACACGTAAGAGCTGACCCGCTCGAGAACGCTGCCGCTGACCGGATCGGCCGCATGTCCGACGCCCTCGCGCCGCTGCAGGAGATTGCCGCGCTCGTCCCAGAGAAATTCGTCGACGAGCGTGTCCGACGCGCCGATCTGCGGCAGGCCGAGCGGGCTCGGCGATATCGCGCCCGTGCTCGCGCCCGCCGCGATCTCGCTGCGCACGACATGATTGGCGTCGTCGCGATAAAAGCGCGAGACGCGGCCGAGAACATCGGTGACGCGCACCACCGCGCCCCATTCATTGACCTCCGACTCGCTGAGGTCGCCCTTGGCGTCCACCATCTGCGTGATGCGGTCCTCGACGGGCACGAAAGCGGCGTTGGCCGGCCCGCCGAGATCGACGCCCAGCGCATCGAGTCCGAGCGCGCGCGAGACGTCGAGCCGCACCGTGCTCCCGTCCGGATAGGTCTGGCTCTTCAGCTGGCCGGTCGACGAATAGCTGCTGCTCGTCTGGCCGCCATTCGGATCGATCGTCGTGACGAGCTGGTGATTGCCGTCGTAGAGATATTGCGTGACATTGCCCAGCGGGTCGACGACCTTGGTGAGATTGCCCGCAGCGTCGTGCTCATAGCTCGTCGTGCGGCCGGCGCCGTCGGTGGTCGAGGCGAGCCAGGAGCCGGAATAGGAAAAGCTCGTCGTCACGCCCGTCGGCCCGACGATCCGCGTCAATTGGCCTTGGCCATTGTAGGAATAATCGGTCGAATTGCCATTGGCGTCGACGAGCCTCGTCTGGAAGCCGTCGGCGCCGAAAGTGACGACTGTCCCGTCATTGTAGATGCGGCGGTAGCTCCCGTCGCCGTTCTGCACGAGCCGCGTATAGTCGCCGATCGGCGCGACGAAGGCGCCGTCCGGATGCGGCTTGCCGAAATAGATGGCGACGCGGTCATTGTCGATGTCGTTCACCGCGATATCGGCGATTCCATCGCCGTCGAAATCGACGACGTCGGTCTGGAAGCCGACGCGGAAGGGCGTGTCGATCTTCACCGGCGTCGGATTGAAATTTCCCTTGCCGTCATTGACGAAGACATAGAATCCGGCGGTCTTCGCCGAGACGATGAGGCTCGGGCGATTGCCATCGGCGAGCGGAGCCAGCGTCACGCTGTCCGGCGCGAGGCCTCCGGGGAGCGTGAGGGTCTGGCGGATATATTGATTGCCGGCTCCGGTCTGGCGCCATTGCACGATATAGACGGCGTTGGAAGCCGCGACGGCGAATGCGGGCAGACCGGATGCGTCTATATCGGCCGTGGCTAGCGCGCGTGACGGGCCGACCGGCCCGAGCGCCGTCGGCATTCTGATCGTGTCGAGAACCCATTCGTCCGCGTCCACCTGCCAATAGCCGAGACCACTCGGCCCGCGCGACCAATGGCCGCCGAAGCCATCGGTGTTTCCGCCATAGGTGAAGGAGAGCGAGCCGTCGGTGGTCAGCACTGCGACAGTGTCGTGTTGAAAGCCCGGCAGACGCACTTTGACGTGGGTGACATTGTAGCCGGGCAGTCTCGGCGCGTCGTGATGAAAGGTGAAATTGTTCCTGTCGTTGTTGTAGATGATGTGAAGATCGGGGTAGCCGCCCTGATTTTCACTCATCATGAGATGGCCGCCGCCGTCCCCGATGAAGTCGCCCGTCACAATGGCGCCGCCGGCGCCGTTGGATTCGACGGCGAGCGGCACGGGCAGAAAGGAGCCGCCCGACCCACCGATGAGAATCTTCGCGAGATTGTGCCGCGAATTGACATAGGCGACGTCGATATTGCCGTCATTGGTCACGTCGCCGGCGGCGACATCCGTCACGTCGACGTTGAGAGTGCCGTTGGCGTTTTGCGAGCCGGCGTCGCCGATGATCGGCGACGCGGTTTTGACGAACTGCCGGCCGCCGCGATTGAGGATGACGTTGAGAGAGCCGTCCCTCCAGCCAAGGCGCAGGATCGACGGAAGCCCATTGCCCAGCAGATCGGCCGTCGCGCCCAGGAAGGGTCCGCTGACGGGGATATAGACCGGGTCCGGCAGAAAATCCGGAGCCTGCTCCGGATGGGCGATCAGCGTGCGGCCATTGCCCTCGACGATGGCGAGCGAGCCGTCCGCCTGCTTCTCGAGCTTCTGCAACTCGGCGAGTTGCCAGCCGGCGCCGAAGGGGCTTTTGGCCTGATTATTGACGACGAGCGTTCCCGTCGCCTGCGCGCCGACCGCCGAGCAGGTGAATTTGGCGATGGTGAGCAAAGAGTAGCGATAAGAGCCCGAGACGAGATTGGTCGCATCGGCGACGCCCGCCTGTATGAGGCCATTGTCGCGCGCCGGATCGAGCGGGCCCGCGCCCGTGATGGGGGTCGACAGATTGGTCGTCGAGGCTGTCGGCTGGGCGACATTGGCGACGGTGAGCCGGCTCGTCAGCGTCTGCGGCAGGCCGAGGCCCGCGCCGAACTGCGCCGCGGCGTCGACGATCGGACGGGCGTTGGCGGTCGTCGAGTGGTAGACGAAGGTCAGGCCGCGCGCGGCGCCGAGCTCGCGCATTCCCGGCGGCGAGAAGCTCGTCGCGAGATCGCCGCCGCCGAGCGCGCTCGGATTGAAAATATCGGCGGGCTGCGTCTTGCGCTCGACCATTCCGGCGTGGCGAGGCGTCATGGCGAGCACCGTGCCGCCCGGAACGCCCCCGATGAGGGTGGAGATGCGCGCGCCGTCCGACGAGACCTGGCCGATTCCGACGACGCGGGCGCTGGCGAGCTGCGGATCGAAGGCCCAGAGATCGACCTGCGCGCCGGGCGGAAGCCCATCATTGTTGGCGATGGTGAGCTGGGCCGGAGGATTGAAGGTGACGCCCGTAGGCGAGACGACCAGCAGCTGACAGGGCGCGAAGCCGGCCGGCAGGCCGATCGGCGTGCCGGCGGGCAGCGAGCCGATGGACACCTGACCCGTATAGGGCGCCCCGCTGGCGGTGAAGGCCGAATTGGGCGCGATGGTCAGCGTCACGCCGAGCGCAGAATTGGTGATCGTCGTCGAGCCGGAGCCGCCGACGCTGCCCCCGCCGGAGGCCCGCGCCAGAAGGATCGGGCCGTCGAGCGTGTTGACGACGCCGGCGATCAGCGGCGCCGGGAGGACCGTGTCGAGATAGGACGAGCCGTCGGGCGCGGGCGTGGCTCCGCTGGCCGCGACGACGAGCGTCCCCTGCCCGGCCGGGAGGCCGGAAAGGGCGATCGCGCCGGTCGCGTCGCTGGTCGCGCCGATCGCGCCGATCGAGACCGCCGCGCCGACGACGGGGGTCGACACGCCATTCGCGTAATTTACGGCGTCATAGACCTTGGCCGTGAGGCCCGCTGTCGTTCCGATCGGCGTCCCCGTGACCGTCACGGGAACGGTCAGCGTGATCACATCCTTGCCGTTCGTGGCCTGGAAGGTGAAGGAATAGCCGGATGGATTATTGCTCGGCGGCCGGAATTTGAACGCGCCGGTCGTCGCATCGAAGCTCGCCCCCGAAGGCAGCGCGCCGGAATAGGCGTAGCTCACCGGCTTGCCGCTGGAATCGCTCGCGGCGACGGTGAAGGAGACGCTCGAGCCGAGCGCGACGCTCTGCGCCGGCACGGGCGTGAAGGTGAAGCCGCCCTGGGCGACGATCGTCGCCGTCGCCGGAGCCGAGGCGTTATACGGGTCGGAGACGACGAGCTGGACCGTGTAGGAGCCGGCCATATCGGGAACGAGATGCGCCACGGAGGAGGCCGCGTCGGTCACTGCGGCGCGGCTACCGCCCGGCGCGCTCGTCAGCGTCCAGGCGAAAGCGAGCGGATTGCCGTCCGGATCGACGGAGGTCGAGCCGTCGAAGCTCGCGGATTGGCCGACGAGAACCGGCGATTTGGCGGAGATCGCCGCGACTGGCTTCTGGGCGGTCACGTCGACGAGGAGCGTGCGCGGCCGGCTGTCGAGCACGCCGTCCGACACGATCAGCTGAACGACATAGCGGCCATAGGCGTCGGGCTTCAGCGTCGGGAGCGCGCTCGTCGGATTGCCGATGCCCGCCGCAGAGCCGGCGGGGCGCGACAGCAGCGACCATTTGTAGGTGAGGCCGCCGTTCGGCGTCGCCGGCAGATTGGGATTGATGGAGGCCGAGCCGTCCAGCCCGACGATGACCCCGCGATAGGCCGCGCCGCCCTGCCGCGGGACGGCGACCGGACGCGCCTCCACCGTGGAGACGACGACGTCGTCGGTCGAGAGCAGCAGGCGGTTCTCGACGGTGAGCTGCGCCACGACGAGCTTCGGCGTCGGGCCGGACGAGTGGTCCCTTCCGCTCGGCGTGATGGCGAGAGCGGCCGTGAGGGAAGTGGAATTGGAGAGCGCGCCCGGGAGCTGGTCGCCGAGGCCGAGGACCGTCCAGCTCGCCGAGAGCCTGCCGCCCTCCGGATCGCGAGAGGCCGAGCCGTCGAGGGAAACCACGTCGCCCGCGCGGGCCAGCAGATCGCGCCCCGCATCGGCGATCGGCGCGGCGGCGTCCGTCGCAATGACGACCGTCGCCGGCCGCGCATGGCCGAAGCCATCGTCGACGACGAGCTGCGCGACATAGGAACCAGCGACATCCGTCGTGAACGCGGGCTTGACGGAGGTCGGATCGTCGAGCGCGGCGGACGATCCCGTCGGCCGGGAGATCAGCGCCCAGCGATAGGTGAGCGCGTCGCCGTTCACATCGGTCGAACGCGAGCCGTCGAGCGTGATTTTCGCGCCGGGCGCGATGCGTTGATCGTCGCCGGCGTTCGCCACAGGAGGAACATTGGCGGTCGTCAGCAGGCTGGTGGCCAAACGCGGGCCGGCGCGTCGCGAGAGCCTCTCGCTCCCTTCGCGATCGTCATCGTCATTGTGATCGCGCTCGCGATCCCGATTCCGGGCGTGGTCACCGCCACCGCTCCCCTCGCGGGTGTGCTCATGGCCGTCCTCGCCGCCGCGCGCCGCGATCGGGAGCGTCGCCTGCACGACATAGTCGCCAGCGCGATCCAGCGTCACCGCCTGACGCGCGTCCGGCGCCGTCTTGAGTCGCGCGGCGCTTCCTCGGGGTTTCGACAGCAACGCCCAGCCGAGGTTGGTCGAGGCCGGCGTCCCAGACGGCAGATAGGTTCCGTCGGCGTCGACCCGCGCAGTTGCGCCGGACGCGAGCAGTTGCGCCGGCCCCGCGCTGGCCCGCCCGCGCAAGGCGCTGCGCGTCGAGAAAGTCACCAGAGAGGGAGCGCTGGTCTTGCCGGTCGCATCGACGACGACGAGCTGCGCGACATACTCGCCTGCGATGTCGACGCTCAGCGTCGGGCGCGCGATTGTCGTCGACGACAGGGCCGCGGCGCTATGCGCAGGCCGTCGCAAAAGCGTCCATCGATAGGCTATTGCGTCCCCATCGGCGTCGAAGGAGCGCGCACCGTCGAGCGCCACGGTCGCGCCGACCGCGACCTTCCGATCGAGGCCGGCGTCCGCGACAGGGGCGACGCTCTGCGTCGAGACCGTGACCGTCGCCCGCGCCGGGTTGCGGTCGTCGCCGCCGCCCTCGGATTGCGCCGTGACCGAAAAAACATAATCGCCCGCGACATCGACCTTGAACACAGGTCGCAGGGCGGAGCTGTCGGAAAGCCCGGCGGCGCTGCTCGAAGGGCGCTGGACGATCGCCCAACGATAGCGCAGCGCGCGTCCGCTCGCGCTGGTGGACCCGGATGCGTCGAGCTGAATGGTCTGCCCGACCGATGCGTGGCGATCGAAGCCTGCGTTCGCGACGATATCCGACGCCTCGTCATGGGCTTGCGCGTCGGATATCCGACCGGCGCCGATCACTAGGCAAATAGCGGTGAACAATAGAAAAAAGACGCAAGTCAGATTGTCATAATCCAGACCGAAGAAAGCCCGACGAGAAAACATCACACAGCCTCAAATCGCGTAATAACGGACCGTGAATTCGGAAATCGATCGAAGAAACGAAATAGGTCCGTCGGAAAGGTGATCTGCTCGGAGCGCTTGTCGCTCATCAGCTCGAACTTTGCAAGACCCGCAACCGCCGGATACATCGCGCCGCAGCGGATTTTGTCGGGTGCGCCGCCCGCGACGACGCGCGGCAAGGCAAATCTGCTGGCCGGATGGGCCGCCGGCATCGCGTTCGCCGGATGCAGCGAGTATGCCCCTCTCCCACCGCATCAGAGCCTACGCCAGAACTCATCGCGCGAAGCTCGTCGAAGGCGCCGCCACGAGGCCGCTCACTTATAGCTCGAGCCGACAGAGGGAGAAGGTTCGCCGTCGAGATCGAATTCGATCCGCTTTCACTCGCTACGGCCATTCTCTCGGGCAAAAGGGTTGAAGGCGTTCGTGTACAAGTTCGAAAGCTTCAAATTGCCTCGTCGAACGACGTCGTGACGCTCCGCGAGATCGAGCCAATAGGTGATATCCTCGATCTCTTGCAATCCATGCTCCGGCCAAGTCACGACGCTATAGTCGCCTTTGCCGTCGCGCGTGTAGACATAGGGGGCGAGCGCGGGATCGAGACGGCCGCGATCGATCCCGATTCGAACCACTTCGTCCTGGTTTCTGTTCGCCCATTCGATCGCATTGGCGATGGCGGCGGCGCAACGTCGCAAATTGTCGGGATTCGTTCTGGCGTAACTTTCCCGCACCATCGTCGCGCCGCGCGCGATGCGCCGGCCGGGAATATCGGCGGTGGAAAAGAGCTGTCGATATCCGCCTTTTCGACGGAGCTCCGCATCGACCGGCGAAAATGCGAAGAGGGCGTCGACATGCCCGCTGACGAGAACTTGCTCCTGGTGCCGAGTTGGAATGACGATGAAATCGACGTCGTCGAGCGTCAAACCGGCGCGCCCGATGTACTCGAGGACATACCACGCACAGGAGAACCATACATTGACCATCGCGATCCGTTTTCCGCGCAAATCTGCGGGCCCTCGAATCGGGCAGTCTTCAAGGACGAAAAGACCGTCATTGGCGCGTCGCGGATCGAGGTTGGGCAAGGACGCGACGATCTGGCGCGTGCCGAGTCCCTTGTCCATAACATTCATGATGTAGATGTAGTCGCCCGTGTTGAAATCGATCTTGCCGCTACTGAAGCCCCAGGCCGCCTGCTGTTGCAGCGGAACAAGCTCGAGCTCCAGACCTTCGGCTCGAAAAAACCCCTTCGCGTCTGCGACATACATGGTTTCGAAGCTCGCATATCGACCCGGCGTGTCCAGCATTCGGACAGGAATGAGGGTCGAGGCGCGCGCACGCCGAGGCGCTGTGAGTCCAGCAAGGCTCAGTCCTGCGCCGCCGAGAGCGCAAAGCGCTGTCCGGCGGCTCGGCTCATTCTCATGAATTTTCGTGTCTGGCATCGTCATGTTCCACGCGTCGGCCTCGTCACCCTCATCCCGCGACGCCAGTGTCTTTCCATCCAAAGAAACGGCGCTCGAGGAGCACGAGCGCCTGATTGGCGGCGAATCCGAAAAGAGCGAGCATCAGAAGCGCAACATAGACGATGTGAATGCCCATGAGATATTGCGCGTTGAAAACCAGGAATCCGAGACCGCTGGCGGCGCCGATTTCCTCCGAGACGACGAGCATCAGCAGGGAATAGGTGGCGGCGAGCCGTAGGCCCACAAAGATCGAGGGAACAGCGGAGGGGATAACGATTCTGGTGAAGATCTGCCGGTCGGTCAGCGACAAGGATCGTCCGTATTTGACCAATATGGGATCGACGTAGGTTACTCCGCTCGTAGTGTTGAGAAGGATCGGCCAGACGACGACCCAATAGATGATCGCGACCTTGGTCACATAGCCGACGCCGAAAAACAAAATGAAGACAGGCAAAAGCGCGATCGGGTTGAATTGCCGCAGCAATTGCAGCAATGGATCGAGATAGCGCCGGAGAGGCGAATGCCATCCCAGCAACAAGCCGAGCGGAACAGCAGTTACGACGCCGAGCGCGAATCCGCCCGCGGAACGCCCCAGGCTGACGAGAACATGCGGTAGAAGCTTGCCTGACCTGGCGAGGTCGTAGCCATGAGCGCAAACTTCGGAGAACGGCGGCAAAAACAGCGGATCGACGAGCTCCAGCCGGGGCGCGGCCTCCCAGAGGAGCAGGAACAGGATGATCATGACGGACTTTTGAAATAGGCCGCGAGCAAAACGCCACGCCCACGCCCGTTCGCTCTCGAAAGGGGAGAGACGCCCCAATAATTTCATCGCGCCGATCGAAGTGAGAGTCATCGAAATCCTCGCCCCGCGGAAAACAGGATGCAATATATTGATGGACGGTAACAGCGAAAGCAGGGACGCGACAAATCGCCAGAGCCGCGCCGATCGTCGCCTCGTTCCAAGCGACCGCCACTCCGAGAATTGAGGCAGGAGCGCGCTCGACGATCCGGCCGGAGTTGGCGGCTCCGACGATGCGTTCGGGCGTCTCGAGTTCGATGGGTTTCGAGACGCCGCGTGACGCCTTCGGGGTGCGATGAATCGCTTTCCGGGTTCAGAGCGCGGCGATCAGCGCGATCTCCACTTTGTATTCCGGCGCGACGAGCTTGGTTTCGACCGTGGCTCTGGCCGGCGGCGCGCTCTTGTCCACCCAAGCGTCCCAGACCGAGTTCAATTCCGGAAAGGTCGCGATGTCGGCGAGATAGACCGTCGCTGAAAGTATCTTGCTCTTGGCGCTTCCAGCTTCCCGCAGGGTGGCTTCCAAGAGGCCGAGAATCTCGGCCGTCTGGTCGGCGACCGAGCCGCCTTTTGATACATCGGCGACCTGTCCCGCCGTATAGACGACGCCGCCGTGAACGACAGCCTTGCTCATGCGCGCGCCCGCACCGATCCGTTCGATGGACATTTTCAACGTCTCCTGAGAAAGTTAGTGAGAGGGTGAGCGAAACCTGCACTCCGCTGCGATCCCTTCGCCTTGTTCGGCGCGAGCAGAGGTATGCGCTGCAATCGTGTGACGAGGCGATATTTTGCCACGCGCCAGGCGATCCGGCATTCTGCGGACATGTTCCGAGCGTCATGAAACGGTCTCGCGTTCCAAGGTCACGGCGCGATCGACCTCGCCGCGCAGCAATTCCCATATTTCATGGCGCAGTCGCCCGAACTCCGGCGCCGCCCGTATGTCTTCGCCCGTTTGACGTCCGGCGAGCGGATTGTGGATGATCTGCTTGATCCGGCCAGGGCGAGCGGTCATGACGACGAGTTGCTGGCCGAGATAAATAGCCTCATCGAGGCCATGTGTGATGAACACGATCGTCTTTTTTGATTGCTCCCAGATACGCAGCAATTCTGTTTGTAGAATTTCGCGTGTTTGCGCGTCCAACGCGGCGAAGGGCTCGTCCATCAAGAGCATGCTCGGCTCATGCGCGAGGCTGCGCGCTAGAGAGACGCGCTGCTTCATGCCGCCAGACAATTGATGCGGATAGCGCTCCTCGAAGCCGCCGAGCCCCACGAGCGCCAGATGCCGCTCGGCGATGGCGCGCCGCTCGGCCTTCGGCACGCCCTTCGCCTCCAATGCAAAGGCCACATTATCGAGCGCGGTCAGCCACGGAAACAACGCATATTGCTGGAATACGACGCCGCAATCGAGCGACGCGCCAGTGACGGGTCTCCCATCGATTCGCACTTCGCCGGCGGTCGGCTGCGAAAGGCCGCCGAGAATATCGAGCAATGTCGACTTACCACAGCCGCTCGGGCCGACGACGGCTACGAACTGCCCCGCGGCGATCTCGAGATCGATCGACTCCAGCGCGGTGAATGTTCCGGTGACGCGGCCTTTCTTGTCCTTCGTAGGGAACTCTTTGCGCAATCCGCGAACACTGATTTTGGCATGTCCGGGCTTCATCACCATCTCTCCCTCCAGCCTGGGAGGTCCGAATGATCGGCTCTCCATCTCGTCAGGCGGCGCTCCAGCAGGACGAGCGACCGATCTGCGGCGAAACCTAAAAATACGAGCGTCAGAACCGCGGCGTAGAGAATGTGAATTCCCATCAGATATTGGGCGTTTTCGACGAGATAGCCGAGACCACTGCTCGCGCCGACCTGTTCCGAGGCGACGAGGATGAAAAAGGCGTAGCCTGCCCCGAGCCGCATTCCCGCGATGATGGAAGGAATGACGGAAGGCCCGATGATCTTGGTGAATATCTGCCAATCGGAGAGCGATAGGGACCGACCATATTTGACGAGGATAGGGTCGGCATATCTCACGCCGCTCATCGTGCTCAGCAGAATCGGCCAGACGACGACCCAGTAGATCGTGGCGACATTGGTGAAATAGCCGACGCCGAAAAACAAGAGGAAAACCGGCAATAGAGCGATGGAGTTGAACTGCCGTAGGAGTTGCAGCAAGGGATCGAGATAACGCTCGAGCGGCGCATACCGGCCCAGCAACAGACCCAGGGGGACCGCCGTCGCCGCGCCGAGAGCGAATCCGACCAGCGAACGCTCGAGGCTCGCCGACACATGCGGCCAGAGCTTTCCTGCCGCGGCAAATGCGAATCCCTCGACGATGATTTCTGAAAAGGGTGGAAAGAAAGATCGATTGATGAGACCTAGTCGCGGCGCGAGTTCCCACAGCAGCAAGAACAAAGCGATGGCAATCGAATTTTGAAACAGATCCCGAGCGATACGCCGTCCGTCATTCGCCGACGCCGATCGTGTGTCGGCCGCGCGCAATCCGTCGCCGTGGCGCAGCCGAGGGAAAACCCGGTTCACGAAACCGGGCTTCGGCTCATGGCAGGGCCCCTCCGCCGCGCGCGACATTTCAATATTTCGCAACGCCGGCGACCGGCGCCGGTGAGGAATATTTCCAGCTGAAACCCGCCTTGACCTGGTTTTCCGTCCAATGATGATATTGGAACTCGAGTGGGAATCTCACCGGCCCATCGTAATACTCGCCGAAATCCGCGTAACGGTAATCGATTCGCGCGGACCAATCGTCGTTCAGCGCATATTCGACGCCGCCGCCGGCGGTCCAGCCCGTGCGGGTCGTCGAAAAGCTGTTGCCGATCGGCAGCAGGTGATAGGTGTTCAATATGCCGCCCCAGATGGCGCCGCCCGTCGCATAGACGAGAATCCGGTCGAAGGCGTAGCCGAAGCGGCCGCGTATAGAACCTTGGACCGGCGAACGCGCAGTGACCGACGCGGAGCCCAGGAGCGGGATCGGAGCCTCCACGGTGCTGCCCAGGCTCGCGCCATCCGCGTCGCCTTCGAGGCCAGCGACCCAGCGGCTCCATTGCCAGTTGTAGCCGACATGCACGCCGCCGATAACGCCCGACGGACTGAACGTCACGGGCGCGACCACCCCCGGCCAGGATACGCTCGCGCCTTTGTCGTCCGCCCAAGCGTAGCCGACATGGCCGCCGATATAGAAGCCTTTCCAGGCGAGGGGCGACTCCGCCAGGACTGCCGGCGACACTTTGCGAGACGGCAGGTCGGTTGCCGCCGCCGATCCGGCAAGTGCGATCATCGCCGTCGCGGCCGAGAACACGTGACGTAACATCGGTGTGGGACTCCTCTTTTCACGGACGCGCAGAAGCGCAAATCGTTTCCACAACCAAAGATCAGGCGACGGCGCTCAGATCGAACGCCCTTGCTCCGACGTCTGCGATCGACGGCGTTTCGACCCCACCTTCAACTCACAAGCCCATTTCACCCAGCGACGAATGTGCGAAGACCTCGATCGAGCCGGGCTGCGGAGATTGCGAACCAGCAATCTCCGATTTCATGAACGGAGCCGACTCGCTTTCCAGAGTCGACGGAAATGAGAGTCATCTCCATGGACTCGCGCTCGTCGAATTCGGCGAGCGCCAATCCTATCAATATTATAGACTTATGCGGCGGGGCGTGCTAAACCGTCGCCTGAAAGAGGACATACCCCTTCCTCGAAAATTCCAATAATTCAAACTTCTCAAGCATCGCATCGAGAAAATTGATCAATGCTCCGGACCAATCTCGACATGGACGTTCTTCGCACGCTGGTCGTCGCGACCGAGCTCGGCGGCTTTGTCAGAGCGGCGGCGCGGCTCGGCCGCACGCAATCGGCGATCAGTCTGCAGATGAAAAAGCTCGAGGAGCAAGTCGGCCAAGCGATTTTTCGTAAGAACGGACGCGGTGTGGCGCTCACCGACACAGGCGATGTCCTGCTCGGCTACGCGCAGCGCATCCTGGCGCTCAACGACGAGGCTGTGGCGGCGACGCGCGGCGTCGCGGTCGCCGGGACGGTGCGGCTCGGGCTCCCGCAAGACCTCGCGGAACATTGGCTGTCAAAAATTCTCGGCCCGTTTCATCACACGCATCCACATATCTATTTCGAGGCTGTCGTCGGCCGCAGCCGCGATCTGCGCGAGCAAGTGGTGCTGGGCGGCGTCGACATGGCTCTCACCTTCGGCGAGATCGGCCCGCCTCACGACGACGCCGAGATTCTGGCGCATCTGCCCTTGGCTTGGTTCGGCCGCCAGGACTTCGTCGCCGATCCCGAACGCCCTTTGCCTCTCGTTCTTCTCGACGCGCCATGCATGTTCCGCAATTTCGGCATCGGCGCGCTCGACGCCGCCGGCCAGCCTTGGCGCATCTCGTTCACGAGCCCCAGCCTCGCCGGCCTCTGGGGGGCGATCGAGGCAGGTCTCGGCGTCACCATGCGTACGAGCCTCGGAATGCCCAAGACCGTTTCCATTCTGGACGAGCGAAGCAATCTTCCACGTCTGCTCGGCGCGGCGCCGCTGTCTCTCCATCTGACGCCCAACGGTCGCGGCGAAGCGATCGAGCGGCTACAATCGGTGCTGCTCGACTCGTTGCCGCTCTTTCTGCCAGCCGGCGTCGAGTTTGGCCCGGCCCTTCGAAGACGGTCGCGACCGTCTGTGGATGCGGCAAAAGTTCCGACGTCCCTGGTGTCGGAGTGAGCCGCGAGCGACGAGTGGGAATAATGAATGACTTGAGAATTACTTACTATTTCCGTGCCCTTCGATTTGTATAGTCGAAATGTCGGCTCACCGGGACGACGCGGGGAATGTCGCCGCCACGCTTTTCGCGGCGGGGCTGCTCCCCGAGCGCAGTGACAGGCGACTTGGTCCGGAACCAAAAGCTCGGCCAAGCCCCGCTTCGCATAGCTGGCAATCGCCTTCAGGGACGCCGGAATAGCCGGCGCAGCCTTTGTGACAGACATATCGACCAAGATCAGCTCGCCGGTTCTCATCGCGCATCAACTGGGTCCGGAGTTCGAAAAAGCCATTGCCCCGCATCTTCCGGCGAATGTCGCGCTCATCGGCTTGACGCCTCATGCCGTGTGGGAAATTCCCGCCGGCGCGCAGGTGTTGGTCGCGGCGCCGCCGCGAGGAAAAAACGTCGTCGCGCCGAAGCAGAAGCCGCAGGGCTGGCCGCACGATCTGCGGTGGGTTCATACGATCTCGGTCGGCGTCGACGAGTTTCCAGATTGGATTTTCGACGGTCCGATCGTGACTTGTGGCCGCGGCTCGAATTCGATCCCTCTGTCGGAATTCGTCCTCGCCAGTCTGCTCGCCGTCGAGAAGACGTTTCCCGAGATCTGGCTCGACGACGATATCGAGACGCGTCCGCGCCGCGAGATGGGCGCGCTGCACGGGAAAACGCTGGGCCTGCTCGGCTTCGGATCGATCGGAATCGAAGTGGCCAAACGCGCGCGCGCGTTCGGGCTTCGCATCCTCGCGCATCGCCGTAGCGAGGCGCCGAGCCCTATTTCCGATGTCGAGTTCGTCGGTTTCGAGCAACTCCTCGCCGCGTCCGATCATCTCGCCGTGCTGCTCCCGCTGACCCGCCAGACGCGCCATCTCCTCGATACGCGCGCTTTCGAGCTGTTGAAGCCGGGCGCTCATATCGTCAATATTTCGCGTGGCGGCGTCATCGACCATGAGGCGCTCGTCGCTGCGCTCGAGTCGGGCCGCGTCGGATTCGCCAGCCTCGACGTGACCGAGCCGGAGCCGCTGCCCTCCGACCACCCGCTCCGTCGGCATCCGCGCGCGCATATTTCACCCCACATCTCCTATAGCGGTCTGCCGCCATATCAATTGCTGGTCGAACTGTTCCTCGCCAATCTCGGCAATTTCCTGGCTGGCGAGCCGCTCGTCGAACGAGTCCGTCCGGAACTCGGATATTGACGCTTTTCCATCGGGGTCTGAACCATTCATGCCGCGCCGCCCGATTGGAACGCTTTACGCTCGGACGGAATCGTTCGTCTGAATTGGCTCCGAAAGAAAAATGAAACCAGCTTCCGATCCAGTCGGATCGGAAGCTGGCGCACAGCGTCTTGGAAAAAAGGAAATCGTCGCGCGCTCGCTTGCGGATCCCGCACGCGTCGATGCCGCCTGCTCTGCTCGGACCTTCGCGCATGTCGTGACGATAATGGCGCTCGAGCGGCGAGGCGCTCCTCGAAATTCGCGCCGACGGCAGCCGAACAACTCCGCACGAGGCGGCGCGCGAACAAAATCTCTTGTGTTCGTAGATGATGGGAGATCGAGCCACATCATCCGTGAATGATCGATCGACTCTCTAAATACATCAGTTCAGAAGTATCAATTTTTGGCAATCAATTAGACGTGCGACTACAGCCGAGTTCGAGCAGCCGCACGATCCCAGCCCGAAGAACGGCGGCTCCTCGAGAAAACCGCAACGCGCGATCCGACGCTTCGAACCGTCGGCGAAGGCGGACCCCGCGCGGCGCGGAGGGATGGAGGCGATGTTGATCGAAGTGAAAAACAAAAGTCGAAAGGCGATCGGCCCGGCGCTCACCGCCATGCTGATCGCATCCGGCGGCGCGGCCCGCGCGGAGTCGCCGGCGAATAACGCCGTGATAGAGGATGTTGTCGTCGGCTCCCCGTCGAATTCGGCGCAGCAGGGGAGGGCGTTGCAAAACAAGCCCGTCGCAGCGACGATCGTCACCACCGATCAACTCGACAATTTGCAGATCACCAATCTCGAAGGGGTGAAAAAGCTCGTTCCGAGCTTGAGTTACAAATATGGGAATCTGAATAGCAGCACCTTCAACATTCGCGGCGTCGGCAATGCGAACAGCACCCCCGTGATGGGCATATTCAACGGCGTCGGGATCTATGTGGACGGCGTCTATTTGCCTCTGCCAGGGAGCTGGACGACAGATATTCCAGACATGAGCGGAGTCAGCGTTCTGAAAGGGCCTCAAGGGACGCGTGGGGGCTTCGACAACACAGGCGGCGCTGTCTATATATCGACCGCCGCGCCATCTTCCACACAGGAGACGAAGCTCGACGTTTCGACCGGAAGCTACGATTTCGTCCAAATCAAGGGAAGTGTCACGGGCCCTGTCTTCGACAGCGACTGGGCCGCCTTCCGCGTCGCGGTTTTCGGGAAAGATCGACAAGGCTATGTCTATAGCACTCTGAACCCGTCATATCGTTACAATGATTTTCGTGACAAGGGCGGCCGCGCGCAGCTTCTGCTGCAGCCGAGCAATGATCTGAGCGCGCGATTCAGCGTCGACTATTCCCACGACGAAACTCACGTCGCGCGGCTGACGAACGGAGCCATGGTCAACTATTCGAACGGCGCTCCGCTACCGAATAATTTCTTCGTCAGATCGGCCAGGGTCGGCTATTTGCCGATCAACGTCTATGGATTCGCAAATTTCACCAACGACCTCGCCACCAACTATCCCCAGGAGGCGGTGGAGAGCTACGGCGCGTCGGCGCACATCAAATACAAGATCGGCGATTACACATTCTCCTCGCTGACGGCCTTCCGCCAATATGACTTTCATTTCCACGGCTACAACAACGCCAGCATCAATGTGGATGTGCAGCGGCAGTCGGCGTGGCTCCCGAGCGCTCGATCCGTGCAACAGGATCTGAGCGTCGCGACCTCGGTAGGAGATTTCGTCGACGTGAACGCGGGCCTGTTCTATTATTGGCATATTTTCCGCAATTGGGCGGCGCTCAATCGTGGCGATCAGGCGGGTGTCTGGTTCGGCAATCCGACGACGCCGGCCGCGACGACTATCGCCAAAGCGGCTCTCGACGGCGCCGGCCTCGACTCCTACAACAATCCAGAAAGTCACAGCGTCGCGCCTTATGGGCAAGCGATCTGGCACATAACGCCAGAGTTCGATGTCACCACGGGTCTGCGCTATTCGTATACTGCGAGATCGTCGACTTCCACCGGACAGACCTACGGACGGTCGTTCGACGATCTCACGCCCGACCAGCAGGCGAGCGCGCAGGCATTACGAAACAGTGTCTACGGCACTCCCGCCTATTGGTCTTACTACAAGAGCACGCGTCAAGGGCTGCTTTCCGGGCTGCTGTCGGCCTCATACAAGGTCACGCCCGATATCACCGCATACGCGACCTATGCCCGCGGCGTGCGTCCCGGGGGCCCCAACGCCTCTTGGACAGCTTTGCCGGCGGGCGCGAGCACGGCGATCAAGCCGGAGGAAATCGATAACTATGAGCTGGGCGTAAAGAGCGAATGGTTCGATGGCCGTCTGCTCGCAAATTTCGCCGGCTTCTGGATGAACGACCGCAATTACATCACCAATCTCGCGACCTTGAGCCCCGCTGGGACGTCGATCACGACCTATATGGCGAATGCGAAGCGAGTGATTTCACGGGGCGTGGAAGCGGATTTGCGGGCGCAACCGATCGAGGGGTTGAATCTCTACGGTTCGGGCGTCTTCAACGACGCCTTTTATGCTTCGTTCGAGTCGGCTCCTTGTCCGATCGAGGAGTCGAATGTCTACAAGACATGCAACTTTACCGGCCGGCGTCTCGCGATCGTGCCGAGATGGGCTTTCTCCACCGGAGGCGAATACAGCCATCCACTCGGGCAAGAGATCCCATTCGTGGAAAAAGCAGCGATCGGATTCTTCGGCGCCGATTTCAGCTGGCAGAGTTCCTACTTCTCTGACGCGCCCGATTCGATCTACAGCATCATCCATTCTTACGGCTTGCTGAATTTCAACATAGGCGTCAAAACCGACGATGACAGCTTGAAGCTCACGGGCTGGGTGCATAATGCGCTCGACAAGCGCTACTTCCTCAACGTCTCGGCGACGAGCGGGGTGGGTGCGGGATTGATCGTGGGCGTGGCCGGCGATCCGCTGATGGCGGGAGTGACGATCGCCACGAAATGGTGAGGCGGGGCGAAATCTCGAGCGAGCGCGGCCGCTCGTGGAGTTTCGTAAAAGATGATGGTTTCGGACGGCGGCCGATTCCTGAATGGAGTCGATCGAAGCCTGGAACCGAAGATTCAGGGATCGAAAGTCGGCGGTAGACGGCGTGCGTATTGGTCGCCTTCCCTCGGTCGGTCGCATCATTCGCGACGTCGGCCGGTCGAGGGGCGGCGGAATGCATCATCGCCGCCCTTTTACGGAGTGCGGGATCGTGGAGCCATTCACCGAGGCGTCGCGCGCGACGACCTCGTCAGAAACCGACTATTTGAACGAGGCTTTGATCTTTTCGTATCCGGCTCGTGCGCAGGTCTCGTCCAGGTCGGCGCTAGGAGACCCGCTGACGCCGATTGCCCCGACGACCTCCGAGCCGAATTTGATCGTAACCCCACCCCCGCGAAGGACCATGTGATCTGGAACCTGGAAGCTCGAGCCGGGGGAGAGCTTCAACCTCCCCACAGAGCCGCTGTCTTCCTGCCCATACACCGGGGCGAATGATACGGCGCCGTAGGCCTTTCCCCACGACACGTCCGCCGTATGCACTCCCGCGCCGTCACCGCGCAAAACCGCGAGCCGGACCGCGTCCTGATCGACAACGGTCGCGGTTGCTGCGTAACCCTTTTGCGCGCAGGCCGAGACGGCCTCCATGACCGCCTCGTTGGCGGCCTTCGCGGAGATATGATGAACGGTCAGAGGCTCGGCGCGAACCAAAGATGCATCGAGCGTCGCGTCGGCAAATAGCGGGCAGATCGCCGCCCCTCGAATCAGGAGCCGTCTGCGCCAGGAAAAAAAATTCACGGTCGGCCGCATTTGGTTCATCCTTTCGCGCTTGAAAAGCTGTCGCCAGAGAGAACGACTTCGGGCGATGAGCAGATGTTTCGACGATCATGATCTACGGCCGTCGGTCGTGAGGTGCTCGATGTCGAGGCCATGCAGGCCTGTGACGAGGCGGGCGGCGCTCGATCGACTGTCAGCCTCATGCCGGAGCGGACGTTCGATTACTCTTCCGCCAGCGCCGGCCGGGAAAGATCGTGGGCGCAGCCGTCCTCGGGCAGGGCCAGCGGATTGTCGCCTGACAGAATCGGTCGGTTTCGGCCGTCGACGAAAACGACGGCAGGCTTGAAGCTCGGCAATTCATCGCCGGGAACGAGCGCATAACCTATCACGATAATAACGTCGCCAGGAGAGACCATCCGCGCAGCCGCGCCATTGATGCCGATAACTCCAGAGCCGCGCTTCCCCGGGATTACATAAGTCGATAGACGGGCGCCGTTCGCGATGTTTACGACATCGACTTTTTCGTTCGGCAACAGATCGACCATGTCCATCAGATCACGATCGATCGTGATGGAACCGACATAGTTGACATCGGCGTGTGTTACTGTGACGCGATGTAGCTTGGATTTCATCATTTCGCGGTACATGCGAAACATCCTCTAACCGTTGTATATATCTAATTTGAACATATTCATATCGTGAGCTTATTTCTCCCATCGAGGTCTGAGATCGCGCGCGTGCGCCATCAGATGACCGTCATCTTCTCTCCGACGCCGTGGCGAAATGCGGAGCGACGGCGCGGGTCTCCGTCACATAGGCTCGTCCAGCAGCTCGACTGCGCCCGGCGCAGGCGGAATTTCAGATTGGCTCAGGATCATACGCCCGAACGCCCGGGCGGCCGCGCTCTTCTCGCCGACGCTCCAGACGAGCGTGAAATCGGCTCGCGGCAGGCGCGGCAGGCCGTAAGAGCCATCGACCACTTTCATGCGCGGCTGGATATCCCCGCGCGTCACCACAGTGATGGCGAGACCAGCGAGCACTGCGGCGCGAATCCCCTGCTGGCTCGCCGAAGTATAAGCGATATGCCACTCGATGGGCGTGTCCTCCAAGGCCCGGATGCCCACCTGCCGGTTGACGCAAGGGGACGGCGCGAAAGCGATAGGGATCGAGGCGCCGCGCCGAATTGTGAAGGTGTCCGTCGCTGCCCATACGAACTCGGTCCGCCAAATCACCGCCTCGGCGCCATCGCCGCCGAGAGTCTCGTGACCCGGAATGGTCATCGCCACCGCGAGGTCGAGCTGCTTGCCCTTGACCATCGCTTGCAGGTCCAGATAGGTGCTCACGTTCACGTCGAGCCGCACTTCGGGAAAAGCGCGGGCGAACTGAGCGAGAAGCGGGGATAGTCGCTCGCTCATGAAGTTCTCGGGCACGCCGAAACGGACGACTCCGGAGATCGGCGACGGACGGAACCTCAGCGCCAAAGCATCGAGCCGTTCGAGAATGTCTTTGGCGTGGCCCAGAAAATCGCCGCCGTCCTCCGTCAGGACCAGGCTACGCGTCGTCCGCAACAGCAGCGGCCGACCGATCTGATCCTCGAGCTTTCTAATTTGATGACTGACCGCGGATTGCGTCAGGTGGAGCCTTTGCGCGGCGCGCGTGAAGCTGCCCGCCTCGCTGACGGCGACGAAGGCTCGCAGAACCGTAGGATCGAAGTCGACGGCCATCAATCCATTACCGCTGTTCATGAGTTCGCGAAATTATATCATTTTCATCATACGCCCCCTTTGTGCCAATCTCAATAGGCGCAAACCCGTCTATTTAACACTTTGGGTTGTGTATTTTCGAACGCTCCCGATCGACGAGCGCCTCGCCCATCGGAACCAAGCGCGGAAGGAAAATGTAATGGCCTTCTTCCTCCCGGGAAAGAATGGGATCGCTCTCGCCGCCGTCTGTCTGGCGGCCCTGATGTTCGGCCTGGAGATATCCAGCGTCCCGGTAATCCTGCCGATCCTCGAGACGGCTCTCGTCGGCGACTTCAGGGATATGCAGTGGATCATGAACGCCTATACGATCGCCTGCACCTCGGTGCTGATGGCCGCAGGAACATTGGCCGACCGTTACGGTCGCAAACGCGTCTTCGTGCTTTCGCTGATCTTATTCGGCGCGACGTCCCTCGTATGCGGACTCGCGCAGAGCGTTCCGCTCCTGATCGCCGGTCGGTTTCTTCAGGGAATCGGCGGTGGCGCAATGTTGATCTGCCTCATTGCGATTCTCTCGCATCAGTTCAGTGAAGGGAAAGAAAGAAGCAGAGCCTTTGGCGTCTGGGGCATCATATTCGGCGTCGGTCTCGGCTTCGGGCCCATCATCGGCGGCGGCATTGTCGCCCTTGTTGGTTGGCAATGGGTGTTTCTGATCCACGCGCCGCTCACGCTCGTGACCCTGCTGCTGGTTTTCCGCAGCGTCGAGGAGTCCAGGGATCCGCAGGCGAAGACGCTCGATTCGATCGGCGTCGTCACGCTGCCCTTGGCCGTGCTCGGACTGGTCTTCTTCATCACGCAGGGCTCCGAGCTCGGCTTCGGAAGCAGCGCGGCGCTCGGCATTCTCGGAGCGGCGACGGTGAGCCTCATCGTCTTCTTCGTCGCAGAGATTCGGAATCCGCATCCGATGTTCGATTTCTCCGTTTTCCGGATCCGGAACTTCTCCGGCGCCTTGTTCGGCTCCGTCGGCATGAACTTCAGCTTCTGGCCGTTCATGATCTACCTGCCCATATATTTTCAGAATGTGCTCGGCTATGACGCTGTCGCGGCGGGCCTCGCGCTTCTCGCCTATACGCTTCCCACGCTTCTCCTCCCTCCGGTGGCCGAGCGCCTTTCGCTTCGCTACCAGCCCCGCATCGTCATTCCGGCCGGACTGTTCGTCATCGGTTCTGGCTTCATCCTGATGAAGCTCGGCAGCAGCGCCGTGGAAGCCAGCTGGCTGACCATGCTGCCCGGCAGCCTGGTGGCGGGCATCGGACTGGGGCTGACCAACACGCCGGTGACCAACACCACCACGGGCTCGGTTCCGAGCGCCCGCGCGGGCATGGCCTCCGGCATCGACATGAGCGCCAGGCTCATCACGCTCGCCATCAACATCGCCGTGATGGGTCTCGTCTTGCAGGACGGCATTCTGTCGCATTTGCACGATCTGCTTCCCGACAGCGACCCGCAGACATTGCGCACGCTCGCGTCGAAGCTCGCCGCTGGCGGCGTCGCTCTCGCCGAGACGGTGGCGCCGGCGGACGCTCTTCGTGGGGCGCTCGAACACGGCTTCGGCCTCGTCATGCTCTATGGCGGTCTCGGCATCTGGATTTTCGCCGCTTTCAGCGCCGTGACATTCGGACGAGGCCGCGCGGCCAGCCGCCGCGGAACGCCTATCGAGACGAGCCCCTCCGTCGACAACCGTAGCAACTGAAGGCGCGCATCGAGGCGCGCCGACGGTGAGCCCCGGAGTGCGCGCCCGATTTCGGCTGCGCGGATGCGCGACGCAAATCGATCGGGAAACGCGATGAAGCTTCACGCCTACGGCCGTTCCTCGGCGTCGTTCCGTGTCCGAATTGCTCTCAACCTGAAAGGCTTGAGCTACGAGACGGTGTCGCACGACCTGACGCGGGACGAACAACGCGACTCGCACTATCTCTCCGTCAACCCCCAGGGCCTGCTGCCCGCGCTGGAGGACGACGGCGCAGTCCTCACTCAGTCGCTCGCCATCATCGAATATATCGATGCGAAGAAGCCCGAGCCGCCGCTCCTGCCGAGAGAGCAATTGGCGCGCGCCAGGGTCAGGGCGCTGGCTCAGCTCATCGCCGCCGACACGCATCCGCTCGTCACGAAGCGAGTCGCCCAGCGCTTGCGAGACGATTGCGGCCAGGACGAGCAGGCCGTTCAGAGGTGGCGTCTCCACTGGTTGCATGTGAGCTTCCGAGCTTTCGAGACACATCTCGCCACTTCTGCCGAAGATGGCCGATTTTGTCACGGAGGCAGTCCCACCATCGCAGACATCGCGCTCGTTCCGCAGGCTGTCGTCGCAGAACAGCTCGGCATTTCATTGAACGCCTATCCGTTGATCTCGCGGATCGTGGAGGGCTGCCTGCAATTGCCGGCGTTCCAGGATGCGCATCCCGACAACCTCGGCCGAGGCGAGGCGTAATCGAATGGCAATGTCTGCCAATGTCGACGAGAAGCAACCCGAAGGAGCTGCGCGGCGACGCGCGCAGCGAATTGGAAGCGCCCCGCCGCGCCGAATGAGCCGGCTCGTCGTTTTCTTGCTACTTCTGGCGGCGGGCGGCGCCCTCGCGCTCTACTTGGGGCCGCCGCGGGCCCAGGCTCCGGCCGCGACCGATGCGACAGCCCCGACCGTGACGGTCAGCACTCCGCAACGACGGCGATTGGCGCCCTGGACGGATTTCCTCGGCCAGTTTTCAGCGGTTGACCGGGTCGAGATCCGCGCGCAGGTCGGCGGCTATTTGACGGAGATCCACTTCAGCGATGGGCAGCTCGTCGAGAAGGGGGATCTGCTTTTCGTCATCGATGCGCGGCCCTATGATATCCAACTGCAGCAAGCGAACGCGCAACGTCGCATCGCGCTCGCGCAGCTCGAGCTCGCGAAAAAGGAGCTGGAGCGCAGCTCTGCGCTGAGTGAGCGCAATTACGTGTCGAGGGAAACCCATGATCAGCGGGTGCAGCAAAAGCAAGCGGCGGAAGCCGCGCTTCAGCAAGCCGAGGCGGCCGTCCATTCTGGCGAGTTGAACCTCGAATGGACTCGTATCCGGTCTCCGATCTCGGGCCGTGTCAGCACGCGGCGTGTTTCTCCCGGCAATCTCGTTGTTGGCGGGCAATCGGGCGGTGCGACGACCCTCCTCACGACGGTCGTGTCGCTCGATCCGATCTATCTCGATTTCGATATGAGCGAGTCCGACTACGTCGCGTATCAGCGTCATCTCCACTCCGATTCGAGACCCGACCGACTCGCTCGAATTGCGCTCAGCGACGAGGAGGAATGGACACGCAGAGGACGGCTCGACTTCCTCGACAACGAGCTCGATCGAGCGAGCGGCGTCATCCATGCCCGAGTCAGCGTGCCGAACGCAGATTCCTTCATCGCTCCGGGCCAGTTCGCGCGCTTGCGCGTGCCAATCGCCGCGGAAACCGATACGTTGCTCGTGCCGGAGGTGGCGTTGAGCGCCGACCAATCGCACACTCTTCTCATGACTGTTTCCGCCGAAGGAACGGTCGTGCCGAAGGATGTCGAGGTCGGCGCGTCCATCGAGGGTATGCGGGTCGTCAAGCGAGGGATCGGACCAGCGGATCGCGTGATCATCAACGGGCTGATTTTCGCGCGCCCGGGCGCCAAAGTGACGGCGCAGTCCGGCCGGATGGCCGAGGCCGTCGGGCGGAACTGAAACCATGCGCTTCCCGCATGTTTTCATAGAACGGCCCATCCTGGCGATCGTCGTCAGCTTGTTCATCACGATTCTCGGCTCGATCGCCTACGCAGAGCTGCCGATCGCACAATATCCTGAAATCGCGCCTCCGACGATCCAGGTCACGGCGACCTATCCAGGAGCGTCCGCCGAGGTCATCAGCAAGACGGTGGCGACGCCGCTCGAGCAGCAGATCAACGGCGTCGAAAACATGCTCTATTTATCGAGCCAATCGACGGGCGACGGCAATCTCGTCATCACCGTCACCTTCCGCCTAGGCGCGGATCTCGACAAAGCCCAGGTGCTGACGCAAAACCGCGTCGCCATCGCGCTTCCCCGTCTTCCGCTCGTCGTGCAGCGGCTCGGCGTCGCCGTGAAGAAGAGTTCGCCCAATCTGATGATGGCGATCTCTCTTCTGTCTCCGGATGGGTCTCGCGACCAGCTCTACATGGCGAGCTATGCGACTTTGAATCTGAGGGATGCGCTGTCGCGGCTCGATGGCGTCGGCGATGCAGTCGTGTTCGGAAACCATGACTATGCCATGCGCGTGTGGATCGATCCCGACAAGGCGGCGGCGCGCAATCTGACGGCGGGAGAGATCGTCGCCGCCTTGCAGGCGCAGAACACGCAGGTCTCGGCAGGCGTCCTGAACCAGCCGCCGGTGCCTTCACCCGGAGCCTTTCAGCTCAACATCAAGACCCTCGGGCGCCTGACGGAGCCAATGCAATTCGCCGACATATTGGTCAAATCCGATTCTCTGGGTCGGGTGACGCGATTGCGGGACGTCGGCCGGGTCGAGATCGGCGACCAGAATTTCGGCGCGAACGGCTGGCTCGACGGACGCAGCGACGTTCTAATTTTGATTTATCTCCAGCCCGGCGGCAATGCGCTCGCAATGGCGGAACGCGTGAAGACCACGATGCGAGAATTGGCGCGGCAGTTTCCGGCTGGCCTCAGCTATCGCATTTCCTACGATTTGACGACATTCATCGCGCAGTCTGTTCGCGAGTCGATGCGCACCGTTCCCGAGGCGATCGTCATCGTGGTGGTCGTCGTCGTCCTTTTCCTGCAGACATGGCGCGCCTCGATCGTGCCGATCATCGCCGTCCCTATCTCGCTCGTCGGCGGATGTATCGCGCTGTCGGCGTTCGGGATGACGCTCAACAATCTCTCGCTGTTCGGAATCGTTCTGGCCGTCGGCATCGTCGTCGACGACGCGATCGTCGTGGTGGAGAATGTCGAGCGCAATCTGCATGACGGACTGTCCCCGCGCGAGGCTGCCCATCGCACCATGGACGAGATTGGCGGAGCGCTCGTCGCTATCGCCTTGACGCTCTGCGCGGTCTTCGCGCCCTCCGCTTTCATCTCCGGAATATCCGGCCAGTTTTTTCGGCAATTCGCAGTCACCATCGCCGCCTCGACTCTGATCTCCGCCTTCGTGTCTCTGACTCTGTGTCCCGCGCTTTGCGCTCTCCTCTTTCGACCGGCCAAACGCGACGAGGGAAGACCCGCGTGGTTCGAACCTATCGCTGTGTTCTTCGAAGTCTTCAACGCGCTCTTCGAGTGGCTGTCTCGAGCCTATGGCCGCATCGTCCGCCGACTTCTGCAGGCGGCGCCGGTCCTGCTGGCCGCATATACAGGGCTGATCGCTCTGACGGCCTTTCAACTCTCCCGTGCGCCCACCGGCTTCATTCCTGATCAGGATCTCGGCTACTTCATCGGAGTCGTCACATTGCCGTCGGGCGCTTCGGTCGGTCGAACCGACGCGGTCATCCGTGAGGCCGCCTCTCGGCTCGAGCATGTTTCCGGCGTCGCGAATACGAACGCTTTCGCGGGCTTCGACGCCGCCACATTCACCAACGCCTCGAACACCGGCACGATCTTCGTGAACATGACCTCCTTCGAGGAACGCGCTCGAAGCGGAGAGACCGCCGCGCTGATGCTCGACAGGATCGGCAACGCGCTCGCGGGCATTCAAGAGGCTTCGATTATTCTGATCTCGCCGGCGCCCGTGCCCGGCCTCGGGACAGCGGGCGGTTTCCGGATGATGCTGGAGGATCGCAAAGGCCTCGGACCCCGCGCCCTCGAAACCGCGGCGCAGGATCTCGTCGCTCACGCCATGCGTCAGCCTGGTCTGACGCAGCTGTTCACGTCGTTCACGACCAGCACGCCGAGTATCGACGCTGACGTCGATCGCGAGCGGGCGCAAAAGCTGGGCGTCGCGCCCGAGCTCGTTTTCGAAGCGATGCAGATCTATCTCGGTTCCGCTTACATCAACGACTTCAACTATCTCGGCCGCACCTATCAGGTCATGGCGCAGGCCGACGGACGTTTCCGGAAAACGATGGACGACATTTCGCGTCTCAAGACGCGCAACGCCTCTGGCGACATGGTCCCGCTCGGCGCGTTGGTGAAGTTGAGACGGACATCCGAGCCCTACCGAGTGCCGCGCTACAATCTTTATCCCGCAGCCGAGATCCAGGGAGGAATAGCGCCAGGATTCGCATCGAGCTACGGCTTGGAGGCAATGGAGCGACTCGCGGCCGAGCGCTTGCCCCCGGGGATCGGCTTCGAGTGGACAGATCTTTCCTATCAACAGAAGACAGCGGGCAATACGACCCTCCCGATTTTTGGAGCGGCTATCCTGCTCGTGTTCCTCGTGCTAGCGGCGCAATATGAGAGCTGGCGCCTGCCGCTCGCCGTTGTTCTGATCGTGCCGATGTGCTTGCTCGCGGCGGTGACCGGCCTTCTCCTTCGGTCGATGAATGTGGACATATTGGCGCAGATCGGATTCACCGTACTCGTCGGGCTCGCCGCCAAGAACGCTATTTTGATCGTCGAGTTTGCGCGACGGGCGGAGGAACAGGGAGCGACCAGCGCCGAGGCGGTCGTGCAGGCGGCGCGCCTGCGTTTGCGGCCCATATTGATGACCTCCATGGCGTTCATCCTCGGCGTCGTGCCTCTCCTCGTCGCTGCTGGCGCAGGCGCGGAGATGCGACAAACTCTAGGCACGACCGTCTTCTTCGGCATGCTGGGCGTGACGTTCTTCGGTCTGGTCTTCACGCCCGTGTTCTACGTGACGGCGCAGCGGCTGTTCATAGGGCGGCGGCGGCGCCCTCCTGTCGACATATGAATCGCGCCTAGGGCCGCTGGTCCGAGCTACCGCCGATCCGGCCTTGTCCAGTTTTCTATTTTCCCCCATGCGCCAAATGAAAGGCGAAGAAGAGGCATATTGCTTTGCGCCAGGTGAGGGAAAAATTTTCCAAATATGATACATTTATGAATATACAGCCGTCACTTATGAGCATTTCTGATAAGGCGGCAAAATTATATCATTTAGTGGATTGCTAATTTCTATGCTAGTTAAAAATCAATATCTTCCATGGCTGATGAATTGATGTTTCGCAAGAAACAGAATTCAAAAATATTTCTCGAAAGTCTAGTTCAGTCACCAAAATGGAGGCCAATATGTGCGGAATCGCAGGTTGGGTCGCTTACGACCAAAACTTGGCGGAACAGCGCCATATCCTGCAGAGTATGACAGACACCATGGCGCTGCGAGGTCCCGACGCCGAAGGCGTCTGGATCGACGGGCCTGTCGGACTGGGACACAGACGTCTCGCGATCATTGATCTGGAAGGTGGTCGCCAGCCTATGGCGGCGCAGAACAACGCAGGCGCCGCCGCCGTCATCTCCTATACCGGCGAGGTCTACAACTTCGTGGAATTGCGTGACGAGCTGCGTTCGCGAGGGCATGTCTTCGAGACTCGCAGCGACACGGAGGTCGTCCTCCGCGCCTATCTGGAATGGGGCGAGCAGTTCGCAGAGAGGCTGAACGGCATGTACGCCTTCGCCATCTGGGACGTGGCCGCCCAAAAGCTCCTGCTCGTTCGGGACCGGATGGGCGTGAAGCCGCTCTTCTACTCGCAGACGAGCGAAGGCGTCTTGTTCGGCTCGGAGCCGAAGGCGATCCTCGCACATCCTGACGCCGGACGGAAGGTCACTGCGGACGGATTGCGCGAGATCCTCGACATGGTGAAGACGCCGGGCCGTGCGATATTCGCCGGCATGAATGAAGTTCTCCCCGGAGAGCTCATCATCGTCAGTCGGGCCGGACTGAAGAAAAGGCGGTATTGGCGGCTGGAGGCGCGTCCACACGAGCATAACCTCGAACGTACGATCCGCTACACGCGCGACTTGCTCGAAGACATCGTCGAGAAACAGATCGTGGCCGACGTGCCACTGTGCAGCCTGCTGTCGGGCGGGCTCGACTCCTCGATCATCACGGCGCTGGCGTCGAAGCATCTTCTGGAGCAGGGAAAGGAGAACATCCGCTCGTTTTCCCTCGACTTCGAGGATCATGGATCGGAGTTCGTCGAGAACGCCTTCAATCTCGGATCGGACACGCCTTTCGTGCGCGCCCTGGTCGATCGGATTCGCTCCCGCCACGACGAGATCATGCTCGACAGCCGCACGATGGCGGATCCCGTTTTACGAACGGCGATCGTGCGGAGCCTCGATCAGCCTCCGTCTTTTTGGGGAGATATGTGGCCGTCTCTCTATCGGCTGTTCGAAGCGGTGCGCCGGCAGTCTACAGTGGCCCTGTCCGGCGAGGCGGCAGATGAAATCTTCGGTGGCTATCGGTGGTTCCACGACCCGGACTCTCTGAAAGAGAACACCTTCGGTTGGCTGACATCCGTGACCGGCAAGTTCTTCGACGGCAGCGCGCTGCTCGACCGCGGGCTCGTGGAGCGGTTGGACCTGCCGGGCTTCCGTCGAGACAGCTATGCTCAGGCGTTGGCGGAAACTCCGGTCCTACCGGGCGAGAGTCCGGTGAACCGCCGCATGCGGCAGGAGGTCTATGTTCATGCGACCCGCTGCATGCAGATCATGCTGGACCGGAAGGACCGCATGAGCATGGCGGTCGGCCTCGAGGTTCGCGTGCCGTTCTGCGATCATCGCCTGGTCGATTACGCTTTCAATATTCCCTGGGAGATGAAGACTTTCGATGGCCGCGAGAAGAGCATATTGCGCGCCGCCGCGAGCGACATTCTCCCGAATGTGATTCTCGACCGCGTGAAGAATCCTTATCCCGCGACGCAGGATCCTGCCTACGAACAGGCGCTGCGCGCCACGCTGGCCGATATCGTCTCCGACGGGTCCGCGCCGGTCAGACCTCTGCTCGATCTGCGACGCGTTCATGAGGTTCTGCGACGGCCGGTCGGCGTATCCTCGCCGCGCCAGGATCGAATCGCGATCGAGCTGGCCATCGGCCTCAATCTCTGGATGTCGGACTATCGCGTCGATCTCGACATCTGAGCACCAGATGAAGTCGCGTCTCGGCGCGCCGCTCCCGGCTGCGTGTCGACCCGCCTTCTCTGTGAATCTGCAACTGCAGGCGCCGTCCGATCGTGCGTGGATCATCACTGCGCCGACGTCTGGGAGATCGAGCCTATGATTGACGCTGGCCATCCGAAGTTCAAACCTTTTACGTCGCAGACAATGAAGAATGCGCCACAATGGTCGCTCCTCGACGCCGAGCATCGCGAGGCGATCGAAATCGTATCCAGGGTGCTGCCATTCCGAGTGAATTCTCACGTCCTCGACGGGCTGATCGACTGGAGTGATGTCCCTGACGATCCGATCTACCGATTGACTTTTCCTCATCGCAGCATGCTGCGCGTCGAGGAATATGCCGCTCTGCGCGGCCTGATCCGGGCCGGCGCGCGGGAGAATGAAATCGAAGCGATCGTGCGCCGCATCCGAATGCGCATGAATCCGCATCCCGCCGGACAGACGACCGACAATGTCCCGGAGCTGAACGGGGCGCCACTGCATGGCCTCCAGCACAAATACCGCGAAACCGTCCTCTTCTTCCCGAGCGCCGGGCAATCCTGCCACGCCTATTGCACCTTCTGCTTCCGATGGCCGCAATTCGTCGGCATGGACGAGTTGAAGTTCGACGCCCGAACGTCCGACGGACTGGTCGCGTATCTCAGGCAGAATCCTTCGATCACCGATGTGCTGATCACTGGCGGCGATCCGTTGGTCATGAGCGCTCGCGTGCTCGCCAAATATATCGAGCCGCTTCTTGCGCCCGATCTCGAACATGTCCAAAATATCCGCATTGGAACGAAGTCCGTCGCTTATTGGCCACAGCGCTTCGTCACGGATCCAGACGCGGACGAGCTGCTTCGCCTGTTCGAGAAGGTGGTCGCTTCTGGACGCAACCTCGCATTGATGGGGCATTACAACCATCCACGCGAGATCCAACATCCGATCGCTCAACAAGCGGTGCGTCGCATCATCAGCGCCGGCGCGAGCTTGCGAATTCAGGCGCCGCTGATCCGGCATGTGAACGAAGATCCGGCAGATTGGGCCGAGCTCTGGACGACTGCGGTCCGTCTCGGTGCGGTGCCATACTACATGTTCGTGGAGCGCGACACCGGCCCGCGCGAGTATTTCAGGCTTCCGTTGGCGCGAGCCTATGAGATTTTTCGCGCCGCCTACCGCGCGGTCTCCGGCCTGGCGCGGACCGTGCGCGGACCCTCGATGAGCGCCCATCCCGGCAAAGTCGTCGTGGACGGGGTCGTCGAGTTGCACGGGGAGAAGGTATTCGCGCTGCAATTTCTGCAGGCGCGAAACCCGGATTTCGTTCGCCGCCCCTTCTACGCGAAATTTGATCCCGATGCGACCTGGCTCGACGAGCTGGTTCCGGCATTCGGAGAAAACCGGTTCTTCTTCGAACGAGACGCGAGGCGTTCGCCCGTTCTCGATTCCCCTCTGCTCGCGCGCTCGCGACTCCCCGTCGCCTGGATGGACGCCTGAGGCGCCGACACGCGGCGGCCGGTGCTGGCCGTCGAACTTCACGGGAGGAGATAAACGGATGCAATCGACAGTCCTGGCGATCGTCGGCATGGGGCCGAGAGGTTTGACCGTGCTGGAGCGCGTGGCGGAGCACGCTCACCGCCTTCCACGAGGCGTCCGCCTTCGGATCGACCTTTTCGATCGCGGCGCCTGTGGAGAGGGCGTCCATCTCTCGACCCAGCCCGATCACCTGCTGATCAACACACTCGCCTCACAGGTCACAATGTTCGCGCCCGAGAGCGTCGCGGGCGGGAAAGGCGGCGTGTCGCTGGTCGAATGGGCGACCCTCGCAGGTTATAGGCATGTCGGAGACAGGTTCCAGCGCGCGCCGAACGACGTCGGCCTTTCGATGACGGAGATCGATCATTTTCCGCGTCGGTTGCTCGGGGAATATATGTCTTGGGTCTACCGACGCGTGCTCGAACGGCTCCCGGCGGAGGTCGAGGTCGCCCACCACCCGGAGCTGGTCGTCGACCTGATCGAGCGCGATGGCGGCTTCGATATCATCACGCAGGCGGGGCACTCGCGGCAGGCCGATTTCGTCGTCCTGGCGACCGGCCACGGCGTTCGCAAGCCTACCGAGGAGGATCGGCTTCACGCCGATTTCGTCGAGCGGAACGCGCGCCGCAATCGCGATCTCGCATTCTACGCCACTCCCTATCCGGTCGAGCGGCTCGACGACATTTCCGCCTCGGCGACGGTCGCGATCCAAGGCTTCGGGCTGACCGCGCATGACGCAATTTCCGCGCTGACGCTCGGGCGAGGCGGCCATTATGAGGAGAACAACGGGAGGCTCCGATACCGCGCTTCTGGCCGCGAGCCCAAAATCATTCTCTTCTCGCGCAATTGCCTGCCGTTCGCAGCGCGAGGCGTCAATCAGAAGGGCGTCTCCGGCCGTCACGATGCGAAGTTTTTGACCCCGGAGGCCATCGCCACGATCCGGCGCGAGACGCTCGCGGCCACCGGCGACGCGCGGATCGATTTCGAGCGCGTCGTGCAGCCGCTCGTCATCAAGGAAATGGCTTATGCTTATCGACAGGCCGAGCAAGGCCGCGCTGTGGAGTCAGCCGGTTTCGAGCCGACGAGCGAGGAGCTGAGCGCCATCGACGCGATCCTTCATCCGCTCGATGGGATCGTCTTTCCCACATCCCGCGCCTTCGGCGCATTCTTCGACAGGCTCGTGGACGACGATCTGCGGGAGGCCGTGAAGGGCAATCTGGCCAGTCCCGTCAAAGCAGCCTGCGATGTGTTGCGCGACACTCGTGAGGCGATCCGGGCGGCGGTCGAATATGGCGGGCTGACGCCGGAATCGCATCGCTATTTCATCGAGACGTTCAACGGAATCATAAATCGCGTGTCTTTCGGCCCGCCGAAGCGACGCAATTTCGAGCAGGTGGCTCTGCAGGAAGCCGGTCTGATCCGCATCGGCGGCGGCCCCGGCGCGCAGGTCTCGATCGACGAGGAAGAAGCGCGTTTCTTCATAGAAACGCGCTATGAAAGCGAGGTCGAGAAGGTTCACGCGGACGTTCTCGTCATCGCGCGACTCGATCCTTACTCGCCGCTGACCGATTCTTCGCCGCTCACCGCTGGCTTGTTGGCCCGCGGCATGATCCGACCATACCGGAACGGCGACTTTCACCCGAGCGGCATCGACATCGACGCCGCGCTCCATCCGATCGATTCCTCCGGCAGAGCCTGCGAGCGACTGTGGGCGCTCGGATTCCCGGTGGAGGGCCCGCACTACTACACCCACGCGCTGCCGCGCCCGATGATCTCGTCGCGGCAGACGCTCGACGCCGAGCGTTGCGTGCTGGAGATGCTCGACGTCATCGCGGCCTCGAATGAGGAGCGCCAGACCGCGAGCCGCTACCCTGCCTCGCATGTCGCGACGCAGGCTCACCCGCGCGTCTCCTGAGACGCTGTCGTACCCAACTCGGCCATGCTCGGCCCATCGAGGAAACCGGCAATGGAATTGACCGACACCTATTTCGACAGGAACCACCTCGCTCGGCACTATGCCACCGTGGAGGATTTCGCGTCTCGCTCCCGAGCGTGGGAGACGCTCGCGAAGACATCGATCTCACAATGGTATGTCGACACACTCGCGAATTATTCCTTCACGGAGGTCTTGGACGCCGGCTGCGGTCACGGGCGCTTCAGCGTCGCACTGGCGCAGGCGAGGTCGGTGAACATCACGGCGATCGACATCGCCGAGGAGATGGTCGAGGCGACACGCCAAGCGCTGGGCGACGAAGCCGGCAATCATCGCTTCATCCAAAGCTCGATCGATGATGCGCCCTTCGAGCGGGAGCGGTTCGATCTGGTGCTGGCCAATCTCGTCCTCCACCACGCGCCGGACATCCGGTCCTCCTTCGCGCGCCTCGCCGAGCTGACGAAGTCCGGAGGACGCGTTTCCTTGCTCACGGCGGATTTCGACTGGATGAGCGAGCTCAACCGATTCCAAGACGAAGCTTTGCTCAGACTAGGCTTCGCCCACGATCACCCGGCTTTGGCCGCGCCAGGCACGAACCGCTTCTGCGCCGCCAACATTCGGCTGTTCGCGCCGGACTCGTTGACGTTGGTGGAGAATCCCTGGTTCGACGGAACGATGACCTTCCCGAATATCGAAGCTCTTCTCGACTTCTACGTTCGAACCTTCCGTTACAAGAATGTCGTTTCGCAAGCCGGCGGCGACGCGCTTCGCCGCACGGTGCGGGAGATCGTCGAAGAACATGTCGAGCGTACCGGATCGCTGGATGTCTCCAGCAGCGTCTACCTGTACGTCTTCCGAAAGCACTGACCTTTTCGCGCCGACCGGACGCATTCGTCAAATCCGGTCGCGGATCCACGTCTCGACTCGCGGGCTCGCGGCCAGATTCACTCCACGGAGGGAGCATGACACAACTCGATCCGGCGCCGACCTATGAGGTCTATGCGCTGCGTTACGCCACACAGCCGGATCGGGTGGCCCGTGAGGCCTATTTCCGCTGCGAGATCCCCGAGGCGCCGGCGCCGCAAGACTATTTTGTCTGGGCGATCCGTGGCGACGGAAGGACGATTGTCGTGGACACCGGTTTTTCCGCGTCGAGTGCGCAGAAGCGCGGACGCGCTCTCCTATGCCACCCGGTCGAAGCCTTGGCCAGGATCGGAATCGACGCATCCGCGGTGCGAGACGTCGTTCTCACCCATGCCCATTATGATCACGCCGGAAATCTCGCATCGTTTCCAGAGGCGCGGTTTCATGTTCAGGACAAGGAAATGCAATATTGCACCGGCCGCCTGATGCGGCACGACATTCTACGCCGCACATTCGATGTCGCGGACGTGATCGCCCTAGTGCGCCTCCTCTACGAGGGACGTCTCCTCTGCCATGACGGCGACGTGACCCTGGCGCCGGGCGTCACCCTGCATCTCGTCGGCGGCCACACCCAGGGCCAGCAGGTCGTGCGGGTCGCCACTCGGCGCGGCCCCATCGTGCTCGCCAGCGACGGCGCGCACTTCTGGGCGAATCTCCGTGATCGCAATCCCTTTCCGATCCTCGTCGATTTGGGAGCGACGCTCGAAGCCTTCGCGCTCATCGAGCGTCTTGCTGCGAGTCCGGAGCACATCATTCCTGGACACGATCCGGCGGTCCTGACGCGATTTCCAAAATGGCGCTCCGAGACAGACATCGTCGCCCTACACGAAGAGCCTCTCTAGAGATTTCCTCTCGAGCGATCGGAATTCGCCAGACACTGGTCCGGACGCCGCGGCAGGCGCCGGCCAACAAATCCTCGACACGTCTGCGGAGGCGCAACCATGTCATCCTTCGATCTGCAGAAAAGATATTTTTCCGGATGGTGGCTCGTCACGGTCATCGTTCTGCTCTCTGCGTTTCTGAGCCTTGGCGCCGTAAGCGCCTTCCCCAGCGTCGAAGGCGTCCGGCTCGTCGTGTCGATGACGGCCAGGGTGTCCGCGATCTTGTTCTGCCTCGCCTTCTCGGCCTCGGCCTTGCACGGGCTCTGGTCGACCCCATGGAGCCGATGGCAGCTTCGCAACCGGCGCTATCTGGGCCTCGCCTTCGCGGGCCTCCAGACGCTGCATGTCGTGGCCCTCATCTCCTTCGCGACTCTCGCGCCAGCCTCGTTCGAGACGGCCGTCGGCGGAATCGTTATCGGAATATTCGGCATAGCTGGATATCTCACAGTGGTCGTGCTAGCGCTCACATCATTCGAGCGCACGTCGGAAATGCTCGGGCCGGCGCGGTGGCGAGCCCTACATCGATCCGGCTCCTATTTCATCTGGTTCATCCTGGTGGTCGCCTTCGCCCTGCATCTTCTCCGCGCCCCTTCACTGATCTATGCGAATGTCGAAATGGCGATGTTGCTCGCCTCCCTCGTCCTTCGCCATATCCCACGTCGGCAGGGTTCGACCCAGGACGACCGTCGCGTGACGAGGAGAGCCGTCGTTCGTTCGTAGTGAAAGGACCGCCAAACCATTCGATCCCCGCCCGGGGCTTCAACCGAAGGCAGCCTTTCAGATCGAGGCTTTTCAACGCCTCCGGCATCGCCTTGACCTCATTGCCGTCGGCGCTGGCGCGCGCGGCGATGGAAAGCCGCGTCTCGGCGTCGAAGACGCTGATCATCTCGGGCTCGCGTGGCGAAACGCCATCAGAGAAATCGGGTGATCTGCGAGACCAAGCGTGATTTCCTGAACGCCGTGCCTGCGAGACGCATCCCGCCGTCACGCCATCGATCCGGAACGCCGCCGGCGACGCCGTCAGCGCGCCGCGGCTCCTTTTGACCAGCCTTCCCGCTTTCGCGCAAGAAACCTTGCCGTCAATCGACGTCGGTAGGTCGCCATCCGTCGGCGCGACGTCGACGCCCGCGCCGGGCTACCGCCAGGACAAAGCCGCCTACAAATCCTGGAACGCATCGACCGCCACCAAGACCGACACGCCGATCATGCAGACGCCGGTCAGCGTTCAGGTCGTCCCCCAGCAGGTGCTGCAGGATCAGCAGGTCGTCATCATCGACAAGGCGCTGCAAAATGTCAGCGGCGTCTATATGATTCCTGTCGGCGGCTTGCAGGCGGGCTTTTCCGTCCGCGGCTTCGAGACCTACAAATATTATCTCGATGGCGTAAGGGTGGACAATCGCTCCACTCCCGGCTCGCGCGAGACGGTCGATCTCGATCGGGTCGAAGTGCTGAAGGGGCCAGCCTCCGTGTTGTTCGGACGCCTGGAGCCCGGCGGGCTCATCAATCTCGTGACCAAACGCCCCTCCGAAGTTCCATCCTATTCACTCCAGCAGCAATTCGGCTCGTTCGACTTCTACCGTACGACATTGAACATGACGGGGCCGGTCGCGGACGACAAGCGGCTGCTCTATCGGTTCGACGCCGCCTATCAGAATTCGAGCGGATTTCGTGACTTCGCCGACATTGAGCATGTGTTTCTCGCGCCGCGACTGCATTTTGCTCCGGCGGGAGACACGGAAGCCAATCTCTATGTGCAATATTTCCACAGCAAAGACCCGATTTATTTCGGCTTTCCGACGTTCTGGGGCTCCCCATTTTCGGCGCCGATCTCTCGGAGCTATGGCGAACCCAACAGCCAGGAGGATATGCATTACGACGTGCGCGTCGGCTTCGACTGGTCGCATTCCTTGAACGAGAATTGGAAGGTCACGCATCGCTTCGACGCGAACTTCCGCAGCGACACGGCTCCGGGCACTTCCGTCGTGACCGGGATCACCCAGTCGAAATGCACCTGGGCGTCGTGTCCCGTCTCGCGCATCGTCAACGGCTCGTCCACACAAGCCCAGTATTATTTCACTAATGTCGACGTGACTGGCAAATTCGACACGTTCGGAATCGCCCACGAGCTGCTCATCGGTGGCGACTATTACGCGGATCTGCGAACCACGCAGCGGCGTTCGCGGACGAGCGGCGTTCCGACCATCGATCTGTTCAATCCCATCCACACCGGAAGCCTCGGCTTCCTGCTCAATTTTCCGAACTCTGCTTCCGGTTTCCGGGCGGAGCAAGAATACTACGGACTGTACCTCCAGGATCAAGCCGCATTGCCATTCGGCTTCCATCTGCTCGCGGGTTTCCGCTACGACAATGCGTATGCGAAGGACCATACGGACGCCTTCCTGCCGACGCCGTCGATCATCGATCTGGAAGTGCGGCAGGAGGCGGTCAAGCCGCGCGTCGGACTGTTGTGGCGTCCGATTCCGCAACTGAGCCTCTATGGAAATTATGTCGAGAGCTTCGGTCCCCCGTCGACGACAGGAGGCCCCACCTCCGCCGGCCCGAACCAGCCGGCGCTGAAAGCGTCGGAGGGATCGCAGTGGGAGGCTGGCGTCATGACGGAACTGTTCGACAGCCGATTGACGACGACGGTTTCCTGGTTCGACATAACCAAGACCAATATCGCGACCCCAGATCCAGATCCGGCGCGCGCCGCGCTCGGCTATCGCGTCCTCACCGGCGCGGTGCGCAATCGTGGCTGGGAGGCGGACGTCAGCGGGCAATTGCTCGACGAATTGAAGCTCATCGCGAATATCGCCTATATCGACTCCAACATTGTGAAGGACAATAGCGGCAATTTCGGCCACCGTCTCTTTGGCGTTCCGAAATTCGCCGGCAGCGTATGGGCGGTGTATGAGCCCGATTGGGCTCTTCTCCCGGGCCTGAGCTTCGGCGCCGGCATCGTCTCCTCGGGCGCCGTCTGAGCCGACACGGCGAACATGCTGATGCTTCCCGGATATACGATCGCCAATTTGATGGCGCGCTATGCGTTCGAATATGAGGGAAAGAAGATCACCTTCGCCCTGCTTCGCCGTGATCGTTGGGTCGATCACTGCGCGCGCCAGAGCCGATTCGAACGGTCAAAACCTGAGGGAAACGCGCGCATAATAATAACCGCCATTGACGCCGAATGGAGAAAATACCGGGAAGATGGCGGCGCCTTGGTTGCGCGAGAATGGCACGGTCTGGTCGGGCCTTACGCCGAAGAGATTATTGCCGCCGATCGCCGCACGCAGTCCCGAGCCGAAATCATAGGCGATCTCGCCATCCGTGATGAATTTCGGCGTGATGACATTGGTGAAGAATGGAGCGCTGCCGGTGAACGGCGACGCCACCGTCTGGCTGATGTTTCCATATTGCGTGAAATGCAGCGAGAATGTCCATGAGTCGTAGAGGTAGGAGCCGCCGAACACGACCTTCGTGCGCGGCGTCACATCGGTGATGTTCGAGCGCGCCGCGGCGTTGAGCAAGGGCGCGCCGTTGAAGGCCGCGGGCGCCCCGATGACGGAGAGGATCGTCGTCTCTATGAAGCTCGCCGCGGCGTCGAAACGCAATGCGCCATAGGAGCCGAGATCATAGGCGTAATCGGCTTTCACATCGACGCCGCGCGTTCTCGTGAAGGCGCCGTTGACGAAGAAGCTGACCGTGCCGACAGCGCCAGGTTGCAATGAATTGCCGCTCGCCGTAATAGCCGCGAGCGCCGTCGGGCCCGTCAGCGAGCCTGTCGTCACGACGCGGTCGCGCAGATCGATCTGATAGGCGTCGACCGAGACATGCAGGTCTTTCAATGGTTCCGTCACGACGCCCAGGCTGATGTTCGTCGACTTTTCCGGCTTCAGCGGTTGTCCGCCGGCGATGCGCGCCGCCGAGGAGTTGGGCGGCAGCACCACAGTCGCCGTGGTTGGAGAGACCGTCGTCTGTGAGAAGAATTCCTCGGCGAGCGTCGGCGCGCGAAATCCGGTGCTCACAGTTCCACGCAATGCGATCGCGGGCGAAATGTCATAGCGCGTCGAGAGCTTGCCGTTGATCGTGTCGCCGAAGTCGCTGAAGGTCTCGTATCGGCCAGCTATGTCGATCTTCCAGTCTGGCAGCGGCTTGCTGCTGAGATCGACATAGCCGGCGAAGGATTCGCGGCTGTGATCGCTCTCGTCGGTCGGCCTTATGCCGACCCAGGCCGCCGGGCCCGACGAGTAATAGGAGAAGAAATCGCCGCGCCGCACCCCATAGGTCTCGTGACGATTCTCGGCGCCGATCGATATGTTGACGGGCGCCGGCAGGAAGCTCGGCGCTACCTCCTTGCCGAGATCGAGATTGATCGTGCGCAGCGTGCGTAGATATTGGCCGATGTAGAATTGGCGCGGCGTCCAGCCGGCGCCGAAGGCTGCGAGCGTATCGTTGAACAGCGATACATTGGCCGATTGGTTCAAGCCGACATCGATCTTGTCGGAGCCATAGGTGAGGCTCAGATCCCATCTCACATCGTCGAAGACCTTGCCTTTCGCTCCGCCTGTCAGCGACCAATCTTCTTCGTGGATGGTCTCGGCCGGGACGAAGCCCGACGGATCGATGATCTTGCTTGCGGCCGTTCCGTTGAGATTGGGCGCGCGGTAGTTCTGGAACGCCTCGCCGCGACGGCCCGCGCCCGTTCCGAAGAGATAGAACTGGACGCCATTGTCGAATTCATAGCCCGCGTTGAGGCCGGCCGAGCCGTTGATATAGGCGGCGTCGCCGATGATGGCGGCGACATTGGGATCGACCCAGGGATAGGCAGTTCCGGGGCCGACGCGCAGGCCCGTCCCGTCGGATGTGCGATCGGGCCCGGTCTGATTGCTGTGCAGATGAGATGTGAGATCGGCTCCGAGCGTCAGAAAGCCCTGATTGCCAATCGCAAAGCTCTTGTCCGCCTGCAGATTGCGCGTCAGCCCATTGCCATGCGTGTTCGGATTATAGCTTTGCCCATAGGAGCCGACGAGAGCGGAGACGCCGCCGCCGTCGGAGTCGGCCTTCAATATGATGTTAATGACGCCGGCGATGGCGTCCGAGCCATATTGGGCGGCGGCGCCATCCTCGAGAATTTCGATATGATCGACGAGCGCGACCGGAATGAGGTCGAGATCGGCGCCCGCCGCGCCTTTGGTGAAGCCCGAAGAGGATAGATTGGCGGTGCCGTGACGCCGCTTGCCGTTGACGAGCACCAGCACATGGCTGGCGGTCAATCCGCGCAGTCGTGGCGAGCGCACGAGATTGTTGAGATCGCCACCGACGCCATAGATCGAATAGGACGGATCGAGACGTTGAAGCGCATCGACGATATTGGTGCGACCCGTCGCCTTCAGTCGCTCGCCGCTGACGACGGTGACGGGCGCTGTGCTCTCGCGCGCCTTGACGCCATAGTCGCGTGTGCCGGTCACGATGACATCCTCTATCGTCGCCTCACGCGGCCTCGACTCTGCCGACGTCTGGGCGCCCGCCGGCGACGTCATGATCGCTAGGGCGAGCGCCGATGCGCTGGCGCCGATCTGCTTCGACCGCCGATAATGATGACGCGGTTTTTCGCGAGCGGCGCGGGCGTCGGCAGGAAAAATCATGAATTCTTCTCCAAATGAAAGAAGTTGCGGATCACGAGCGCGCGAAGGAGCGCGCCGATGCCCGTCGTGTGGCGGCATGTTTTCAAACCATTAGAATAGTAGGCGCAATTATGCGATACGCGCAACATAAAATCACGAAATACGTCAGCATAGCGGGTTCATGCGGAGAATAAAAATGCGCTGATATTTATTTATTTGAAATTAACTAGCCTATCTCGCAGCGCGGCAAGGTATTTTGTCTTCGTCAGATGCGGATATTGCAAAAATGTTTCTTGTGCTTGCCGCAGCCCCTCGGGAACGAAGCGACACGCGGAATGCCGGCGCGTGGCGAGCGCGCGCCCGTCGCGGGCGCGACAAAGCCGATCGTCAGCGATATGCCTGCGCTCGCCGAGCGTGATCTCGAATTCCTCGGCCCGTCGACGATGAACTCGCGTTTGTTCGTACTGTCCGACACGATCTTGGAATCGTGGAGGCGGCGACTAGGAACGAATTCGAGGTCGATTGTCCTCGAGAATCGTCGAGTCCAAAACCGGAACGAAGACCGCCGATTCTGCAGCCGATCGATATAGAGATCACGCGGCGTCGCGTCGGGCGTCTAAAAATCGCTCATGATCAATCCCCCTATGACTGCTATGCCGAGTGGCCTTTGCATCTCGGAGAGGAGGTCCATGAGGCCGTTGGCCGCGCCCGAGCGCTCGACGATCTCGGTGACGACGTTAGGCAACGCCTTCGTCTGCGCATCGCAAAATTGCGGCCCCGATAGGCGCCGTCTGCGAACAGCTTTTGCAGAAGCGGGAACGTTCCGAACATCGTGATGAGAAGGAGAACGCCGCTATCACGAGCCTGAATGTCGGCCGGATGGACGAGCGTATGAAGCAGCACGCCTATCGTATCGACAGAATATGCTGCGTCTCGCCCTTGATCTTCTATCCCGCATCAAAGCCGTGCGGATGGATGCGGCGTTCCCTTTTTTGACGCTTTTCCGCGCAGTCTCGCGCTCGGAGCTCAACGTGCTCCTTTCCATACCTCGTTTGCTCGCACGTCCAACTTTCGCGGCAGAAGCCCAGCCTCGGTGAAGGCATCGGAAATCTTCTGCTGCTCGGCGAGCGCGTCTTCGTCCACCAACGCCACGGCATAGCTGCGTCGACTATTGGCGAGTTCGACGGTCGCCGCGTCGAGCCCGATGAGCGGAGCCAGGCGCTCCGCGGCGTCCTTGGGTTGCGTCTTGATCCACTCCCCGGCTTTCCGGAGCTCGTCGACGACGATCTTCAAGACGTCGGGTCGACTCGATGCATATTTCGTCGACGCCAGATAGAATCGCCGATAGCTCACGCCGGCTGCGGCGCCGTCCGCAAGCACTCTGACGTCGACGCTCTTCTGCAGGGCCGCCAAAAACGGATCCCATATCGCCCAAGCATCTATCGCGCCTCTTTCGAAAGCCACTCGTCCGTCGGCAGGCTGAAGATAAACGACGTCCGTCTCTTTGAGCTTTACGCCGGCCTTCTCCAGGGTTTGTAGAGTCAGGTAGTGGACGCCTGCGGCTTTCGCAAAGCCGATCTTCTTGCCTTTGAGCTCGGCGAGCGTCTTGATCGGCGAGTCCTTGCGCACGACGATCGCCTGACCTGTCGGCGACGGCTTTTCCTGCGCGAGATAGGTCAATTTGGCGCTTGCCGCCTGGGCGAAGAGCGGGACAGGCTCGGCGACGTCCGCCGACAAATCGATACTGCCGACATTGACGCCTTCCAGAAGCGGCAGGCCGGAGCTGAATTCATACCAGGCGACCTTGACGCCCAATGGAGCCAGCGCTTTCTCGAGCGCGCCCTGCCCTTTGAGAAGAATGAGAAGCGACGAGGACTTCTGATAGCCGATGCGCAGAACGTCTTCCGCGGCGGAAGCCTCGCGTCCTCCTGCGGACGCGAGAAGCAATGTCGCGACCATCGCCAAGACTCTGGCGGTCGCGGATTTCCAAAATCGTCTCGTCATGAACGCCTCGCTCGGGCTGGTTCGGCGACAAGCCGCCGCATTCTTCAGTCTATCGCAATAAGACTATCTATTCCAGAGATTACATAGTCTGATAAGGGCGTCATCGCGCCTTTGCAGACGCTCGATCAATATAGCTTGACGAGCATCGTCCCGCCGAAAGTGCGGGGATCATTCGGCCAGCCGACCGTCGCGGGCGTCGTCGCAGTGCCGGGCGCCCAGGCGGTGAAGGGGCGGTTGTCGAAAAGGTTCTTCACCCACACCGACAAGGCATAGCGTTCGTCATCCGTTTTCAGGCCGAAGCCGACATTCGTGCGCGTATAGGGCGAGGTCCAATATTGAAACACGGCATGTGGATCGGTCAGCTGGACTTTGTCCTGCCAAGCGGCGTTGGCGTAGAAAAAGCCCGTGACCGATTGGTTCGCCCATTCGCCGAGATCGCGGAACAGTGGTCCCAGGCACCGCTCGTAATTCACGCCGACGTTGAACGACCAGAGCGGGACGAGCTCCCATCGCGAATTGGAGCGCGACAATGTCAGCGGAGCGGAGAGGAAGCCCGCGGGTGGATTGGTCGGGGTCGCCCACAGCCAGTCGGCGGGCGTCGCCGCATTGGCGAAGTCGAGCCAGCGGGCGTCTGTGCGAGCGCCGGAATAGGTGAAAGCGAGACCCTCGAGTGGAGTCCAACGACCATCGATCTCGACGCCACGAAGCTGCACATGATTAGCCGTTCCGAGATAAGTGGTGCGGATCGGCTGGCCGAGACTGTCTTTGTAGGAGGTGTCCGTCAGATTGGTCTGAAAATTATAGATGTCGTTCCAATAGAAATTGATATTGGCGACGAGCGCGCCGTCGAACCAGTTCGTCTTGACGCCGATTTCATAGTCCCACGACACTTCGGGTTTGGTGATCACCGGCTGCCAGCCTTTGAAATTGCTCTGGCCATCCAAGATCGGCTGGGCGCTCGTATTGACGGCGCCGGCCTTCTCGCCGCGCCCGACGAGGCCGAAGATCAATATGTGCTCGTCGACCCTATATTGCGGATTGAACACGCCCGTGAGCGAATTGAGTGATTTGCTCACGCCGCCGGTGTCGAAGAACCCCTGCCCGCCGCCGGAGCGAATGGCCGCCGTCTGTTGCGCGAGCGAATATTGATTGGGATAGACCTGCTCCCAACTGAAATTGGAGCCTTCTTTTATTTCGTAGCTGTCGCGGAGGCCGAAGGTCAACGCCCATTGCTCGTCGACATGGTAGGTCGCTTGGCCATAGGCTGCGACATGGAAAGTGCGGGCCTTTCCATCGCGATTGTTCTGCAGGCCATTGAGCAACGCCGGAGCGCCGAACCATGCCGCCGCGTCTGAGCCGAATTCGGTCAGATTATGGTTCCAGACATATTCATACATGGAATAGAGGCCCGTCGCCCATTCGAGCTTCTGCTCCTTGGGCGAGGCGAATTTGATCTCCTGCGAGAACTGATCGACATAGCTGTCGACGCGGCCGCCGCTGATGGAGAGTTCCTGATTGCCGAGCGGCACACGCGGTTGCAAGCGGAAGTGGCCGTAGGCGGAAATCAGGCTCAGCGTATTTTCGCCGAGCTGGATGTTCGCCTCGTTCGAGACATTGTGCTGCTGGGCGTAGAAGGTCGGCGTGCGCGTGAAATAAGGCTTGAATGGATCGAAGGTGAGAACGGAGCGCCCGAGCCTCTGCGCCAGGGTCTGCGAATAGGTGCGGGCGGGCAACGTGCCGTTCGCGAAAAGCTGGAACGAGTCGCCGAAGGCACAAACCGTGCTGCTGCAGGCGCCGATATTGCTGTATTCGGCGGAGCGCCCATAGTTGAATATCAAACGGTCGGTCACACTGTCGCCGACATAATATAATTGCCCGCGCACGCCCCAGCGATTGCCGTTGCGATAGCCGGCGCCGGTCACTTGATCGCGAATCCAGCCGTCGCTCTTGTCGAGATAGAAAGCGACGCGATAGGCGAGCTTGTCGTCGATGAGCGGCCCGGTGACGTTCAACTTCTCGATAATGCGATTGTAATTGGCGAAGGACGTCTCGAAGCTCGCCTTGCGCTCGAACAACGGCAATTGCGTTCGGATAACGACGTTGCCGACGGTCGTATTCTTCCCAAAGGCCGTTCCTTGCGGGCCGAGACCGATCTCGAAGGATTCGAGGTCGACGAAGTCGCCCCATTGAAAACCGAAATTCTTCCAGAACACATTGTCGACGACGAAGCCCGTATCCGACTCTGCTCCGTCTCCGCTTCCGGCCCCGAGCCCGACGCCGCGAATCGTCGCCGGACGTCTCGGATGGCTGCCATCCACTCTGTAGTTCGGAACCTTTTGCGCGAGATCGGTGAGGCGATCGAGATGTTCGCGTTCGGCTGTCTTGGAGGTCACGACGACGATCGGCCGTGGCTGCTTCGTCGCTTGTTCCTGTCGCTGCGTTCCGTCCCTCGCGCCGCCAGTCACACGCACATCGTCGACCTGCGCCTCTTGCGCGAGGGCGACATCGAGCGAGACGCAGGCGATCCCGGCGAGCAGAACGCCGCGTCTGGACCGAACACCGAAGCCGCGCCGCGCGTCGAAGGTCTCCGGTCCGATTCTCATGTCGCGCCCATACAATCTATAAACTCGATATATATTAAGTGAATATACCTATGACACCGACGCGGTCAAGCTATGCTGTGACTGCTTGCACGCGCTGCCAAATCGATGGATAGAAGGAGTGATGATGATGGGTGCAGACGTCTCGAGAGACCGCGCTCTCGCCGGCGTCGCACCATATGAGCCTATCGAAAAGATCGGGAGTTAGAGCCGATGGTCGAGCAGATTTCCGCGCATGCGCTGAGGGCGCTCTGGCGCGCGCGCGACGAGGTCGCCGTGTTCGACGCGCGCGAGGAAGGGCCCTATTCGCGCGCGCACCCCTTCTTCGCCGTCTCTCTGCCCTTCTCCGAGATCGAGACCAGAGCCTATGATCTCGCCCCGCGTCTCTCGGCGAAGATCGTCGTCTATGACGACGGCGAGGGATTTGCGGAACAAGCGGCGCGCCGCTTCGCGAGCATAGGATATTCGGATGTGGCGGCGCTTGAGGGCGGCCTCTCGGCCTATCGCGAAATCGGCGAGCTGTTCCGCGACGTCAATGTCGTGTCGAAAGCCTTTGGCGAACTCGTCGAATCCATTCGCCACACGCCGTCGCTCTCTGCGCGCGAGGTCGAGGGCCTCATTCGCGCGAGCGCCGACGCCGTCGTGCTCGACGCGCGCCGCTTCGAGGAATATCACACGATGAGCATTCCGAACGCGGTCAGCGTGCCGGGCGCAGAGCTCGCCTTGCGCGTCTTCGACATAGCGCCATCCCCGGACACGCTCGTCATCGTCAATTGCGCCGGACGCACGCGCTCGATCATCGGAACGCAGAGCCTCATTGACGCTGCAATCCCCAATCGAGTCGCCGCGCTCCGCAACGGCACGATCGGCTGGACCTTGGATGGGCTGGCGCTCGACCGTGGGCAGACGCGACGCTTTCCTCCGCTCGGCCGGGAGCAGCACGAGCGCGCGCTCGCCGGAACGCGCGCCCGCGCCGCGCGCCTCGGCGTCGCGACGCTCGACGCCGAGGCCTTCGAGGCGGCGCTCGCCACGAGAGACAGACGCACTCTCTATTTGCTCGACGTGCGTTCGCCGGAAGAATATGCCGCCGGACATGCCCCCGGGTTTCGTTCCGCTCCGGGCGGACAACTCGTGCAGGCCACCGATGAGTGGGTGGCCGTGCGCGGCGCGAAGATCATTCTCTATGACGATCTCGAAGCGCGCGCGCTGTCGACGGCGTCATGGCTGACGCAACTCGGATGGGAGACGGCCATCCTCTCGCCCGAAGCGGCTGCGGCGACCGAGCGAGGCGCATCGCCACGCCGACGTCCGCCGATTGTCGCAGCCCCGGGCGCGACGATCTCGCCGGAAGAGCTCGCCTCTGGTCGCGATAATTTCGCGATCGTCGATCTATCCCGCAGCCCCGTCTATCGCGCCGGCCATATCTCTGGCTCCTATTGGGCCGCGGTCGCGCATCTCGAGCGTGATCTCGCGACGCTGCCGCGCGACAAGCAGATCGTGCTCGTCTCTCCGGACGGCGAGACGGCGCTCGACAATCTCGCGCGCGCGCAGATCGTCTCGGCCAGCGGCGCAGTCGCGCTCTCTGGTGGAGCGCAGGCTTTCGGCGCCGTCACGACGGAGAATGCGCGATGGCTCAGCGAAGCGGACGACAGCTACAAGCGTCCCTATGATGGCGTCGACAATTCGCGGGAAGCGATGCAGGCTTATATCGATTGGGAATTGCAGCTCGTCGCACAGCTCGCCAATGACGGCGTCGCGAATTTCCATGTGGTGAGATAGCGCAAACGGTGACGGGCTCCGCTCAGCGCCCTGCGGCCTCTCCCAGCAAATAATCCAATATCTGCTCTTCGAGCTCTGCGACCTCGACGGCGCCACGCCGACGCGGACGCGGCAGATCGACGGCGATGTCGCGCGAGATCGCGCCATTCTCGATGATCACGATGCGGTCGGCGAGCGCGACGGCCTCGGCGACGTCATGCGTCACCAGCAGAGCGGTGAAGCCGTCGCGCAGCCAGGCCGTCTCCAGCAGGCGCTGCATTTCGACGCGCGTGAGAGCGTCGAGCGCGCCGAGCGGCTCATCGAAGGCCAACAGCCGAGGACGGCTGACGAGAGCGCGCGCGAAAGCGACGCGCTGCTTCTGTCCGCCGGAGAGCGTCGACGGCCAATCCCTCGCGCGATCTTCCAGGCCGACGGAGCGCAGCGCCTCGAGGGCCTGCTCGCGGCCGGCCGCGCCGCCGCGGCGCTCGCCGAGCCCGACTTCGACATTGGCGAGCACGCGCGCCCAGGGCAGCAGACGCGGCTCCTGAAACATCACGCGCACAATTTCGCGCGCATGTGAGGCCGAATGCTCTCCGAACGAGACGCCGCCGCGGGTCTTCTCGTCGAGGCCGGCGACGAGGCGCAGCAGCGTGCTCTTTCCACAACCGCTGCGTCCAACGATCGCCAAAAACTGTCCGGCCGGGACGTCGAGATCGAGTCCGCTCAGCACACGCTTGGCGCCGAAGGATTTGTCGAGATTGCGCGCTCTCACCGACACTCCGGGCGCGAGCCGCGCATCGACAGCCGTCTGGACGATCGTCATGACGCGTCCCCTCGCTCGCGCTGAAAAGCGGGATGCCAGGAAAGACAGACACGCTCGAGGACGCGCGCGACGGAATCGGCGAGCTTGCCGAGCAGGGCGTAGATCAGAATCGACAGCACGACCACATCGACCTGCATGAACTCGCGCGCCTGCATCGCCATATAGCCGAGCCCCGATTGCGCGGCGATGGTCTCGGCGACAATGAGCGTCAGCCACATCACGCCGAGCGCATAACGCAGCCCGACGAAAATCGAAGGCAGAGCGCCCGGCAGCACCACCTGCCGAAACAGCTCGCGGCTCGGCATGCCATAGCTGCGCGCCATTTCGACGAGCTGTGGATCGACGGAGCGAACGCCGTGCAGCGTGTTGACGTAGATCGGAAAGAACACGCCGATCGAGACGAGGAAGAGTTTCGCCTCCTCATCGATGCCGAGCCAGAGGATGACGAGCGGGATCAGTGCGAGATGCGGGATGTTGCGAGCCATCTGCAAAGTCGAGTCGGCCAGAACTTCGCTGATTTTGGAGACGCCATTCGCCAAGCCGAAAATAAAGCCGATCGCCCCGCCGATCGCGAGGCCGCCGATCGCCCGCAGAAAGCTCACGCCGAGATTGCGCGGTAGCTCCCCTGTGAGCGTCAGTCGCCAAGCGGCGTCGACGACGGCGAACGGCGACGGCAGCAGCGTGGACGGCGTGAGCTCCAGCGCGCAGACGGCCTGCCAGATCGCCACGATCGACAGGGGAACGATCCAGGCCGCAGCTCTCGACTCGAGGATCGACCTCCAGCGAATGCGCTTCGCAACGCCGCCGCGGCTCGAGCCGCCGGAGGAGATCAGCGCTTCCTGCGGATGGGTCATCGCGGGCTTCACTCCGCGGCGGCGCGCGGCGCGCCGGAGCCGACGCCATATTCTCCGACCGCAGTGCCGTGCGAGCGATTGCGGTCGGTTTCGATTCCGAGCACCGGAAACAGCAGCTCGGCGACCTTATAGGCTTCTTCCAGATGCGGATAACCGGAGGCGATCACCGTGTCGACGCCGAGCGCCTGATATTCACGCAGGCGCGCGGCGACCGTCTCGGGATCTCCGACCAGCGCCGTGCCGGCGCCGCGCCGCACGAGGCCGACGCCGGCCCAGAGATTCGGAGAAATCTCGAGCCGGTCGCGCCTGCCGCCATGTAGCGCGCTCATTCGCTTTTGGCCGACCGAGTCCGATTCGAGCTCGAACTTGCGCTGGGCGGCGGCGATCGCGTCATCCGAAAGATGGGCGATGAGCCTGTCGGCGGCCTCCCACGCCTCGCGCGCCGTCTCGCGCACGATGATGTGGATGCGTAGCCCGAATTTCAGCTTCCGCCCGTGCTTCGCCGCGTGCTTTCTCGCTGCGTCGATTTTCTCGGCGACCTGGGCCGGTGGCTCGCCCCAAGTCAGATAGACGTCGGCATGTTCCCCGGCCACGTCGAGCCCGGCGTCGGATGAGCCGCCGAACCAGATCGGCAATCGATTCTGCACGGTGGGAAACAGCAGCCGCGCGCCTTCGACGCGAATATGCTCGCCGGAGAAGTCGACCGTTTCGCCGTCCAGCAGCCTGCGGAATACGGTGAGGAATTCGGCGGCGTGCGAATAACGTTGGTCATGCGAGAGAAAAATTCCGTCGCCGGCGAGTTCCACCGGATCGCCCCCGGAGACGACATTGACGATGAAGCGCCCCTCGCTGATGCGATCGAGCGCCGCCGTCTGGCGCGCCCAATGGGTGGGCGTCGCCAGCCCCGGCCGCAGCGCCACGAGAAATCGCAGCCGCTTGGTGTGCGTGGCGAGCGCGGCGGCGGTGATCCATGGATCCTCGCAATGGCTGCCGACAGGGACGAGCGCGCCGGCGAATCCCAGGCGATCGGCGGCTTGCGCGATCTCCTTCATATAGTCGAATTCGGCGTAGCGCACGCCTTTGTCGGCCCCGAGATAAGAGCCGTCTCCGCTGACGGGAATGAACCAGAACATATCGAGAGGTTTGTCGGTCATGACGCGTTTCTTTCAGCCGGCCGGCCTGCGTTTCCAGACGATATCGCGAATGTCGACGCGTGCAGGGATCAGTTCGAGACGAAGAAAGCGATCCGCGACTCGCTGTTGTCTGGCGATGATGGCGTCGTCGATAGAGACGAGCGCGAATTCGGCGCGATCGACCGATTTGCGCTGCGCCGCGAGCGGGACGCCGCTCGCCTCGGCGTAGAGTGCGGCGACTTCGTCGCGATGCGCAGCCGCCCATTCGGCGGCTCTCGCGATCTCGTCGTTAATATCGCCGACGATCACCGGATATCGCGCGGCGAAGTCGGCGTTGGCGAGAAAGAAGCTGCTCTGGGTGGCGGCGTCCACGTCGATCTCGAGCTGGCGCGCATCGGCGTTCAGTTCGGCAATCGCGAGATAAGGATCCCAGATCGACCAAGCGTCGATCGCACCGCGCGTGAACGCCGCGGCGGCGTCCGCCGGCGCGAGATAGACGGGCCTGATGTCCTCCCATTCGATATCTGCGCTTTCGAGCGTCGAGATCAGCAGATTATGCGCGCTGGAGGCCTTGGCGACTCCGATCCTCTTTCCTTTCAGATCGGCGACGCGCTCGATCGCCGAGCGACGCGGCACGATGACGCCCTGACCATAAGCTTTCGCGGGAATAGCCGCCGCATAGACCAGCCGCCCATGCGCCGCTTGCGCAAAGACGGGAGGCGCGTCGCCTGTATAGCCATAATCGATGGCGCCGGCGCCGAGCGCCTCCAACATCGGCGGCCCGAAGGGGAATTCGACCCATTTGACGGTGAAGCCTCTCGGTTCGAGCCGCTTCTCCAACAATTTTCGAGCTTTGGCGACCAGGAGCACGCTGAATTTTTGATAGCCGACCAACAGCTCCTTCGGCTTTTCAGGGGCCGTCGCCGCCTCGAAAGAAGTCGCGGTCGTAACAGCGGCGGCCGCGGCGAAGAGAACAGCCCGGCGATCGAAAACCGGCCGTTCCATCACGACCTCTGAGGCAATCGGACAAAACGATCCGATCGAAGACGCATTCTTCGAATTGGCGGCCAGGGCTGCTCGTCACAGAACTCGGACGGCGGGAGCATGCCGTTCTCCTCATCGGGGCGCACGCCGAAGCGCAATCGCTATATTATAGCGAAATTATCAACTGTTGTCATCCGATACAATGACCAGCGGCGACGGCTTGAGTGGGCCGCCCTCGCGAACCTGAGACAGCAATCCCGAGCCGAGACGATGCCCCGATCTTGTGCAGCGGTCATATTTTGACTGTTTTTAATACTATTGTCATAGTATGAAAATGTCCCATTGCGCGGTGGGGACAAAAATGTGTCTGTCCCTGGTGTGGTTTCGAAGCGAAAGCGCTGAAATGGCTGTTTAATGGCGGCTGCAACTATGAAGTCGCCGAATTGCAGGAAACGATCGCTTCGCTGAAGCACACTCTGACCGAACAGCCGAAGAAGCCGACGGAGTTCTGGGTGAAGGCGCGAGGCGAGTATTTGCGCGTCACGCCGGACAAGGTGATCCGCTTCAGGCGGAGCGCGACTATGTGTGCATACATGTTCCTGGCGCCGACTATCTCTTTCAGGAAAGCCTGTCCTCCCTCGAGCGCCACCTAGATAGCGAAGAGTTTCTGCGTATCCATCGCGGGGCGATCGTGCGGCGCAGCGCCATCACGCGCATCGAGCAGGCGCCGTTCGCGGCGCTGATCGCGGTTCTGAACGACGCCTCGGAAGTGCGCGTGGGGCGGACCATGCGCCGGCGATCCGCGCGAAGCTCATGCGGGCGTAGTCTGAGCGGCTTTTCGCTGGACCTCCGCCACGATCGCGCTCACTGTTCGAGCAGAGCGTCATATTGCCCGGTATTTCATGCTCTCCCGATCGACGAGAGCGCGACGACCACGCTGTCGCGTGTCGTCGTCCGCTCCGCCTTCGAGCGCAGAAGAGACGCGCTCGATGCTCTGCTGTCAGTAATAGTAGGGACGATAGTAACCGGGCCCATAATAGCCGTACGAAGGTCGAGAGGCGGCCGCTCCGATGACCGCGCCCCCGATGACCCCTGCGGCTGCGGCGGCCGCGACGGCTGTCGCCGCTTCGTCCGACTGCGCCCTATTTTGCGCGAAGTTCGCTTCTTGGCACCGCTCGAAACGCCGTGTTCCAGGCCGAAGCCCAGCGGCTTCGCATGTGTATGCGGCGCTCGCCGCCGACTGCTGGACGGACTGACATCCGCTGAGCGAGATTGCCGCAAGTCCGAATGCGAGAAACATCGAAATAAGTCTACCCATGGAGTTCCCTACCTATTGGTCGGCGCTATAGCCTTCGATTACAGCCGTGAGGCCCCCACATTTGTCGATCGTGATCTTGTCGGAAGCGCCATGACGAATGATAGCCTGGATCAATGTAGCTGCGATACAGGTTTGTGTCAGTCGACCGCAGCCGCGATCAGCTTGCACAGACTTCCCCGAACGAGCTCCTCTGTCGTGACCTGGCCTGCCTGAATGGAAAAGAATGCATCGACCCGCGTGCCGGCGTTCACCTTGCGAGCCACGATGCGAAGCGTCTGCGGCAATCCGGATCCGGTGGTTTCCTGCAGCGCGGTGATGGCGCCATAGGCCTTGTCCACGTTCATATCGGAATAGCCTTCCGCGAGGACGGCGCTCGCCAGGCGATCCAGCGCCTTTTTCGCGTCGAGCTTCGGGAATAGCATCCACGTCTTGTATGAAAGCGGGGTCAGCAAAGGAACGCCCTGCGAGGAGAAGTTCGTTTCGCAGGAAGCTTGCGCCGAGGAGGCGCCAATGGCGACCAACGCAGACAATAGTAAGATGCGGCTCATTCCTATTGTCCCCCATCGGCGCTTGGCCGGCTCGTTCAAAATTGTAGTCAAATCAGTGAGGCGCGAAATCTGAACCTCGGCCTCGGCAGGATATCGACCACCCAGGCTGCGCTCCGGCGGGCCTCGTCTCCCAACCCACAAATATCTATTGGAGACGATTTCCCTCGGTCTGTGCGCTGGAGCACAGACCGAGGGAAACAACCGCTCGTGACCGGCCTCGATCAGCAGATCGCGACGCTTCGCGAGGCCGAGCTCGATCACCAATGGGACGAGAGGAATCATCCGGCGCGCGTTCTTCGACTTCACGTTCATCATTCGATCGGTGAAGTCGACGAACCATACGAGCTCGCCTTCGTCCTCGATCGCGATCAGATCTCGGCAGCGGATCTGCGCGATCTCGGCTGGACGCATGCCGGTCACGAGGGCGAGGACATAGCCCCAATAGCGAGCGTCCTGAACGAACAGCTCGCCAGGGTTCCAGACGCGCGACAACGACTCGCATCCGGTGAAGAGCGGCAAGTTGACGAGCTTGATCGCCTCCTCCGGCGAGAAGACGTCACGATCGACTTGCTCGGGATTGTCCTTTTGAACAAATTCGAACCGATAGGGCTGCTCGTGCAGGGCTTCCCTCTGATAAAGCCACTCGAAAAAAGTGTTGAGGGTCGTGTGGTAACGGTTGCTGAGCGTGTTTTCCGCGAGGCGCTGGAGCCCTTCCCACCCGTTCTTCTTGGCATAGAGATAACGAGCGGCCAGGGAGACGCAGTGCTCCTTCGGGATATTCGTCCGCGTGGGGATATCCGGCAGAGCGAGGTCGATCTTGCCGAGCTCGCGCCTCGTGATGGCGGAAACGGGTTTGTCGCCGATGACGGCGATGACGAAAGGGACGACGAGCCCGACACGCTCGCGCGCGCGATCGTCGCCATGGCGCTTCTTCTCGCGGCCGAGAAATTTTTCGAGCGCAACCGAGAGCGGATCGGTCGGCTCGGGCAGGAACTCGTCCAGCTCAGCGAGGTCGCCGACGTCGATCGTCGCATTCGAGGCCGTCTCGACTTCGGCCCGTCCGGGAGCCTCGGAGACTCTATCCGCCCGCGCCGTGGGCGCGGCAAGCCCGGCTCCACTGCATTTCGGAGGGACAGCGACCTCCTTCTGCTCGACCGGCGCGATGAATTCGTCGACGCCGAAGGGAGACGACATCGCGTCATTCGGCTCGGCCGCAACGAACCGCCGGATAGCGCCTATCGGGAATTCGTGGCCCGGCGTCAGATTGACGTCGCGGCGCAGGAAATCGTCGCGCGCCCCGCGGCCGACGTCGGCCTGATCCGCTCCGACCGCGGCCGCGGTCGTGCGCGTTTCGACATCCCCGAGCGCGGTCTGTCGACCGACTGCAAAACCTCGGCGGAAGCTGTCGTCCTCGGCCTTGGCGCGATGCCCGGTCTCGCCGGCGACATTCTGGGCGACGAACTCCTTCCACGTTTCAGTGAAGCCGGGACATATCTCGCCCGGATTGCAATCGAACACGCGGCACTCGGTGAGCCATATCTGCACATAGTGCTCCATGGCGCCGCGTGCGGCGAGAGCGTCGGCGTCGACAGGCGCGCCGCGGTCGAGATATCCCCGCATCTGCGCCAGCAGGAACGCGCCGCGGCGGGGGAGTTCGGGATTGTCCTTGAGAGCCACGATCCACGCCATGCATAGGGACAGCCGCCGACGAGCGACGACGAACGCCGAAGTTCCGAGAGCGGATCGGAAGACGCGCGTGCGCGCCGTCTCGCCGTCGTGGACGGGCATGCGCACCTGAAGGTAGTAGCGCCCGTCGCGGCGATGGAGGAAGCTGATTCGCGCCAAAATCCGGTCTCCCATCGATGAGAGACGGGCCCCGGTCACGAGTCAAGGCTCAGACTCGCTACCCCGACGCAAGCACTTGATTTCGGCTCAGGAATTCCGTTCGGCGGAGAAATGGTAGCGGAGGCCCGTTACCGCCGATCCCCCCGACGCGACGATACGCTCTTCTCGCTGGCGTTGGCATCGTTGCATATGCGACCCCAATGCATGCGATCTCACAGAAAGATGACAGGAAGTCCTGATGTTTCGCGGACGACGGTGGTCTCTTAAGGTCGGTGTGGCGTGAGAGTCCAATTTTCGCGGAGCCCTTTCGCCGATGCACCGCGCAAACTCCGACGAACCACGTCTTTAACGGAAAACGCCGCTCACGATTCCAGGAGATGCCGCCGCCCCGTAACGGAATAATGCCGCCCCGGCGCCAAAGTCGTTGGCCGGCGACTTTCACCTCACCTGTTCTGGCTTCGGATCAACCCGATTTCGCTCCGTCCGGGAAAAGACACAATTTGAAAACCTTTTGTTTCAATCCAGACACCGTGTCGCAATCCGAGACCGAGATAATGGAGCCCAATTTGCTTGGGTTTCGCAGTCTCTTCCGCTGCTGTGATCTTCATGAAGGGGAGCTGAGGCTTGCGCACGGAAATGCTCACGTTCTGGATTCGCTCCGCCGTCTTCAGATTGATACGCGCGCGCGTTGGATTCGCGATTGCCGCAGCCGCACTGATTTTCGTCGCCCTCGCCTCCGGGGGGAAAAGCCGAAGCGAGGAGTTCCTCAATGTTGCTTACGGCCCTCGTGAGCAGCATCGTCTCGATCTGTGCCTGCCCGCCCCTTCCGCTACTCCGACCGCCGCTGTATTGTTGATCCACGGCGGCGGCTGGTCCGGCGGCGACAAAAGCGATATGGCTTGGCACTGCCGGTATTTCGCTGCGCATGGTGTATTGGCCGCCTCGGCGGGGTATCGCCTTGCTGATGGGCGTCCGGAAAACGGTTGGCCGGCTCAGCTCATCGATGTTCAGCTTGCTGTGCGCTGGCTTCGAGCGAATTCCGATGGACTGAACATCAACCCTGCCCGCATATGCGCGTATGGACATTCCGCCGGCGGGCAGCTCGCCGTCTGGCTCGCCGTCGAAAGTAGGATTTTTCCCGACGCTCTTGCTCGCGAATTGGCCGGGATCTCGCCGAAGGTGTCGTGTGCTGTGGACAATTTCGGGCTATTTCAGCTCACGCCGGATATGCCGGGCTATAAGCTTCTTTTTTCGCGTTTATTCCCCCGTGAGAGCGAAGCCTCGTTGAGCAATGCGGCGACGCTTTCGCCAGTCGCCTCAGTTCGCGCCGCGACCTCACCGATATTTATTTCTCATGGGACCAGAGATCGACTGGCGCCACTGTCCCAGTCGCTGATGCTGTTTCACGCGCTAAATCGCTGTCGGGTGCGATCTTTCTTGTCCGTATTTGAAGGAGGACATGAATTCTGGGGTGCAAGCCCAGACACAAAGTCCAAAATATTGGCTCAGGAGCTCGACTTTGTCCTGGATCAAGCGTGGAGGGATCGTGCAGGTCGATCTACGAACGAACGATCATCGCCTTTGTGAAACCACAGCCATACGACGGCCTTCGGCAATTTCAGCGCGGCTTTGTGGTCCGCAGCCCGCATTTCTTGCAACAAATCGAAACAATGGCGCCCTGATCTCAACATACCATCGAGCTATCTTCGCGACGAAGCATCATAGCTCGCACTAGATTTGATGATGCGCGGCCGGCGTTCGGAGGAGCCCGAGGAAGCAAGTGGAACAACATTGCATTCTCCTTGTCGAGGACGATGAAGAGATCGGATTCCTCGTATCGAGGTACCTTGCCGACCAAGGCTTCAAATTGACGCTCGCCCGTGACGCCAAAGAAATGGACGAAATTCTGGCACGAGAAAAGGTCGACCTTATTCTACTCGACGTGAACCTTCCCGGTGAGGACGGATTTTCGATCTGCATACGTTTGCGTAATATCGGAAGCCCGCCACTGATCATGTTGACGGCACGCGGCGAGCACATAGATCGGATACTTGGTATCGAGCTTGGGGCCGACGACTATATCGTCAAACCTTTCGTTCCCCGCGAACTGCTTGCGCGGGTCGGAGCTGTTCTCCGGCGGACCACGCCCGAAATGGCGCAGTCTGAAAAGGTCACAAAATACTGCTTTTCCGGCTTCGTCTTGGACATTGCGGCGCGGCGCTTGATAGGGCCGAGGGAGGTCCGGGTGATCCTGACGAGCGCCGAATTCGAGCTCCTGTTGACGTTCTGTCGACGCCCAGGAAAAGTGTTTTCACGGGAAGAACTGAAGGCAGCTTCGGCCACTGACCGGAGCGTAGACATTTTGATTAGCCGGCTTCGTCAAAAAATCGAGGATGATCCCCGCGATCCCGCGCTTATCCAGACGGTACGCTCATTCGGTTACACGTTCACTGCGAAAGTGAGTGTCCAGTAGGAATGCGCCCTTTCCGAAATATCAACGTGCAGTTAGGACTTCTTCTCCTTCTATGCGTCGGTTTGTTTCACGCAGCGGTGATGGCGATATTGCTCTTATCAGAACCCGCTCCAGGGGACCCGAGGGACCAAGACGCCGCTGTCGTCGTCGCTGCCGTAACGGCATTGGACGCCGCTTCCCCAAAAGACAGGCTCGCGATCGCAGCGGCGTTGAATGCAAATCTGCCGGGGTTCCGCCTCGCGCTTACTGAACTGGACCGCGCCATCCAAACCGGGACTCGCCCCGCTTATTTCCAATCCCGCCTTCCAGAAGGCGTGACGATCATAGTAGCCGATGCAGGCGACCAGAAGAAGTCGTTCGGATTTTTACATGACGGACAGGGGATTGTGCTCGACACTCTCCCTCTAACGCCGGGTTTCGACCGTTTCGCCCTGGTGACAATCGGGTTCGTCGCCATCAGCTTGTTTGTCTTCTCCTTGTGGGCCGCGATATCCCTTACGCGACCGCTGACCAATTTCGCCAACGTCGTTGAGGGCTTCGGTCTCGACAGTGTCCCAGCACAGCTACCGGAAGCGGGTCCAGAAGAAGTCCGAAAGGCGACCCGAGCATTTAACCGAATGCAACGGCGTATCGCCGAAATGGCCGCTCAGCGAACGCGGATGTTGGCCGCCGTCAGTCACGACCTGCGCACCCCGATCACGCGCATGCGTCTCCGAGCGGAGTATCTCGAAACTGGAGATACGAAGGCAAAGTTGGTACGCGATCTAGATCAGATGGAAGCAATGGTTTGTGGTTGCCTTACCTACCTGCGGGGCGGCGCTCAACAGGAGATGGTCGTGCTGGATCTGGCCAGTCTGCTGCAGCCTGTTGTCGACCAATTCACCGACCTAGGTTCCATTGTTCGCTACAATGAAAGAAGTCACATCAGCGTTCGAGGAAATCCAGATGATCTGGATCGTGCGTTCTCCAACCTCCTCGACAACGCGGTAAAATACGCTGAAAATCCCGAGATCGAACTTTTTGAACGGGATGGAGATGCGGTTGTCGAAGTCAGTGACCGAGGACCCGGCATCCCGTCAGACCAAAGGGAAGCAATGCTCGAACCTTTCGAGCGGGGATGTGCCGATACGACTGCCCACGCGGAGGAAGGTTTTGGACTAGGATTAGCGATCGCTCGCGCGATCGTGGAAGCCCATGGCGGCCGTCTTGTTCTGGACGAGCGCGTCGGAGGCGGCCTTATCGCGCGAGTATCCCTACCGAAAATCGACATCGAAACAAGATGAAACATTTTCAGCAGAATGACGCCTCGAACAAATCCGACGGTGGCGGCCAAGGAGGACCCGCGAATTGTCGGTCAATGATCGGTACTCAATCCATCGATTCAACCCGGCCACGGCCGATACTTTCGCGACGCTGTCGGGCAGGACGATCGCAGTCGTGCACCCTGCGTGGCATTCGTGCGGAACGCATCAAGTCCTAGCCAGCCAAATAAGGGCGTATAGAAGCCTAGGTGCGCGCGTGATCTCCATCGCGCTCATGGATGCCGTCACACCCTCTATCGGATGCGACACGCGTTGGAATGATTATCGGGCAAATAGTCACGACCTTGCAGTTAACGAGAAGTATGAGACGTCGGCTAGAATCTCGGACTTTTTCAAATCGACGCTCCTGAAGGACGGCTGGTGGCCCTTGATACACGGCGATCAAGCTACTTGGCTCGTGGAGCTGGCGAAGTGCGCGCCTCTACCCGACCGACTTGGCATGGACGCAATCGACCTGATTCACGCCAATCATTTTTTCGTGTTGCCTCTCGTCGAGCGGATACGTGGGGAACGCCGTATACCTGTTGTCCTCGACACTCATGACATTCAAGCGCGACAGTACGAGCTGAGGAATCGCGCGGGATTCTTCATTCCGCCATACGTTAGATACGATGATATGCTCGCTGTCGAACTCGAATGGATGAGGCGAGCCGATGTTTGCATTCACATAAATGCGGAGGAGTATGCGACGTTTTTTCGACTTCTCCCGTCCGCCCGGCATGAACTGATCTATCCGTCGGTAGCGCCCGTCTCGGCTTGCGCCAATGGCAATCAGGCAATACTAGTCGCGAGCAATAACGCGGCGAATTATTTTAGCATAAGGTGGTTTCTTCAGGAGGTCGTTCCACTCGCGACCAAAACGCCAATCTCGATATTTGGCGACATCGACGAGGGCATGAAAAGTGGCGACAGGCCACTTTATGAGAAACATCGCAGACTGTTCAAAGGCAGGGTCGCCGATATCCAGGCGGCATACGCAGATGCAGCAGTCGTCTTGCTTCCGACGAGAGAAGGGCACGGCCTTTCTATCAAAACGCTGGAAGCGCTGTCCAGTGGGTTGCCCCTGGTGGCTACATCACAGGCGTTCCGGGGAATGGGAATCGATCCCGCTCGCCTCGGGAACGTATTCGTTGCGGACAGCCCTGCGGAATTCGCGGCTGCGATGCTCTCGATTCGAGAAGCGCGCGACCCGCGGACGAGCGATACGCGCGCACTCTATCAGGAAAGATTTTCGTCCGACGGCTACGCGGCTCGGCTCGGTGTGGTTGCCTGCAAGCTGATTTCGGAAGGTCAATCGCGGCGGCCTCGGGCGCGCGGCGTTTCTTTGCGACAGCAAAGGACCGAGAATGACACTCAGAAACAAATTGAGACTGATCGGCCCTGATCTTGCCGAGGCATTACTCGATGTTTGAAGGGATGGTGAGCATCGATGCCAGCATTTCGATTGCGCTCGCTCCATCTACACGACATGACCAAAGAGGAAGAAAATGAGGAGAACTTTTTCCATGCTTGTTGCGTTCGGCGCAATTTGCGGCGGCGCGAGGGCAGCGGATTTGCCTTCCCATACACTTGCTCCGGCGTACTCGATTCCGCCGGTTCTGACTTGGAGCGGATTCTATATCGGCGCAAATGTGGGAGGGGGAGCACCGGCGAGTAGGGGAACTGGTGGCGTCATCGGCGGCGGTCAGATTGGTTACAACTATCAGTTCCTCCCCACATTCGTTGTCGGTCTCGAAACGGATATTCAGGGATCGAGCGTGGGAGGCGACGCCGGATCGCCTCCGTTTGGATCGCCTCCCGGAGGAGTCGGGTCGCGAGGCGTGGATTGGTTCGGGACGGTTCGCGGACGCGTGGGTACGACGGTGATCAATCCCGCGTTGCTCGTCTATGGAACCGGAGGCTTCGCCTATGGTGGAAGCAGTGGCGCGCAAACCGGCTGGACCAGCGGTGGCGGCGTTGAATGGGCTTTCGCCTCGAATTGGTCGGCAAAGGTGGAATACCTTTATGTCGACCTTTCTGGCGAAGCCAGTTTCGGGCCGCATCGACACGGCGACCAAGCTTTCCATGTGATCAGAGCCGGTCTCGACTATCGCTTCGATCCGTTCGCGCCTCTACCGAAGAGCTTCTGATCTGTCCCGATGGCGGAGGGCGCGGCCTCGCGTCCTTCGCCTGACTCGACAGCAAATCTCGAAGTGTGATGTCCATGAATGGCGACGCCGCCGCCTTCGCTTTGAATCCACACGTGATTCAATCGTGAAATATCCGCACGGCGGCGACGCATGTCGATCCTGAAGAAGAGTTCTCGAGACGTTTCATGTATCGACTTGCACTGATCATGCTCGTCAACGAGCGAGGCAAATATCTCGGCATCATCGCAGCCCTGTCCTTCACGGCGTTCATGATGGCGCAGCAGCCTGCGATTTTTTTCGGCATCCTCTCACGAACGACAGCGGTCATCACGGAACTTCCAGTAGTGGATTTGTGGGTCATGGACGCGAATGTGGAAAATGTCGACGATCCCAAGCCTCTTCCAGACACGCAACTGTATCTGGTCAAGGGCGTCAGCGGCGTCGCCTGGGCCGTTCCGTTCTATAGAGGTTCGATCAAGGCTCGGCTGCCCGACGGCAATTTCATCGCTTGCCAGCTCGTCGGCATCGACGACGTGACGCTGATCGGCGGTCCCGCGAAAATATCGGCAGGCCGCCTCGCCGATCTGCGCATCAGCGACGGCGTTCTGGTAGACGAAGCGAGTGCCTATGGAAGACTTGCGCAAACCGCGACAGGCGAGCAGCGTCCGCCCTTCGGCGTCGGCTCCACGCTGGAGTTGAACGACAACAGAGCCAGCATCGTCGGTCTTCATCAGGCGACGCCGTCTTTTCAATCACAGCCGATCATCTACACGACCTACTCGCGTGTGAAGATCTTTCAGTCCTCCGAACGCAAACTTTTGTCTTTCGTTCTCGTGAAGCTGAAGAAGCCGGAGGATGCGCAAAGGGTCGTTGCGGAAATTCGCAAGCGCACGGGACTCGCCGCATATACGAGCGAGGAGTTCCGCAGCCTCAGCACGCGTTATTTCCTGTTTCGCACGGGCATCTTCATCAATTTCGCGATATCCGCCGCCATCGCCTTCCTCATCGGCGGCGGCATCGCGGGACAGACCTTCTACAATTTCACCCTCGACCACCTGAGATATTTCGGCGTTTTGAAGGCGATGGGAGCCAGCAATCGCCTGCTCCTCGGAATGATCGCGTTACAGTCTCTCACTGCGGGAGTGATCGGCTTCGGACTCGGCATCGGCGCAGTCACTTTCTTCGGGACCTTCATCCAGGACTCGCGGTTCGCCTTCGAGATCAACAACTGGATCGTTTCTGCGAGCGGCGCCGCGATCATAACCGTCAGCCTTTTGGCGGCGCTTCTCAGCGCTCGGCCCGTGCTTCGCCTCGAGCCGGCAACCGTTTTTCGAGGCTGAAATGAACGCTGCTTCTGATCAGCCGATCGCTGTCCGCTGCCGCGACCTCATCAAATATTTCGGAGAGGGGGAAGGACGAATCGCCGCCCTCCGTGGAGTCGATCTCGATGTCCGTTTCGGCGAACTCTTCATGCTCGTTGGCCCTTCTGGCTGCGGAAAGACGACTCTCCTCTCGATCATCGCTTCCGTCATCGATTCCGACGCGGGCGAATGCGTCGTCTTGGGCCGCGATCTCGCTTTGCTTTCCCCCGCGGAGAAGGCGCGGTTGAGGCGCGAGGACATCGGTTTCGTGTTCCAGTCCTACAATCTGATCGCGAGCCTTTCCGTCGCCGAGAACGTCGCAATCCCGCTGCTCTTGAATCGACGCCCCCGCGAGGAAGCGCTCGCCGCCGCAGAGCGGATCCTCGCGCGGCTCGGGCTGGGGGGCCGCGGATCCTCACGCCCGACGGATCTTTCGGGAGGGCAACAGCAGCGGGTCGCCATCGCCAGGGCTCTCGTGCACGAGCCGAGGATCCTCCTCTGCGATGAGCCGACCAGCGCGCTCGACGCGAAGTCCGGAGACGAACTTCTTCGAATGTTCCGGGAGATCGCGCTCGAGACTGATCGGGCGCTCATCATTGTCACTCACGACAACAGGATCTTCAAATACGCGGACCGTATCGCCGAGATGGAGGATGGGATTGTCAAAAGCCTCCGTCGAAGTGCGACAATGGCCGACGATCCGAGCGAAAGTCTCCTTGCATGATTCCGAGTAATGTCCTGCTACGCTTTGTCGTGCCGATCGCTTCGGTCGCCGGACTTGCCTTCGCAATTGTGATGGCGACGGCGGCGCGCCGTGTCCCGGATGCGTCGGAGCCGCTGACCCAGCCGGCGACGGCCCCATTCGAATCCTATATCGCCGGCGCGGGAATGGTGGAGGCGAGCAGCCGTAACATCGAGATCGGCGCGCCGGTGTCCGGGATCGTCGAGCAGGTTCATGTCCGCGTAGGCGAGGAGATCGCGGCCGGCGCTCCGCTGTTCAAGATCGAGGGGCGCGACATCGAAGCGCAATTGCTCGCGCGCAAGTCGGCGATCGGGGCCTATGAGGCGAAGGTCGCCGAGGCGGAGGCGATCCTCGGCGACTATAGATCGCAGCTCAAGAACGTAGAACGCATCACCGACAAAAGGGCGCTCGCTGCCGAAGAGTTCGAAAAAAGGAAGGCCAATGTAGCGATCTACTCGGCGAAGTTGACGCAAGCGAAGGCGGACCTCGTCAACGCCCGCGCCCAGGCAGACGAATCGCAAGTGGCCATCGAGAGGCGGCTCGTGCGCGCGCCGATCTCGGGACAGATCCTACAGGTCAACGTCCGTCCAGGAGAGTTCGCCGCGGCGGCCAAGAACTCGACGGCGCTGATGGTGATCGGCGAGACGAAGCGCTTGAATGTGAGAGTCGACATCGATGAGAACGACGCTTGGCGATTTCATGCGGGCGAGCCGGCGCGGGCATTCATTCGCGGCAACCGCGACCTCTTCACCGACCTGGTCTTCGAAACCGTGGAGCCCTACATCCGTCCAAAAACGTCGCTGACCGGCGCCAGCAATGAGCGCGTCGATACGCGCGTCCTTCAGGTCCTGTACAGCTTTCCTCGAGGCGCCATGCCCGCCTTCGTCGGACAACAGGTCGAGGTCTTCATCCACGCGCCGTCGCGTTCGTCTGTCCCGGCGACTTCGGAGCCCCGCTCCGCACCGCCCGGGAAGACGTCCGCAGGGATAGCCGGGTCGCAGCCATGATCGGGCTGCGACTTAAAATGGCGTTGGCGATGCCGCTCCTGTTCGGCGCATGCGCGATTGGGCCCGATCATAAGACGCCGGACATGGCGTCTCCCGACGGATGGAAGGAAGCGCGAAGTTCGGGGCATGGGATCTCGGCTGACGAGCAATGGTGGCGGGCATTCCGCGATCCGGTCCTCGAGAAGCTCGTTCGCGAGGCGGACGTCGCGAACCTCGACACAGCTCAGGCTTTCGACCGTCTCCTGCAAGCGCGAGCCGATCTCGGCGCTTCGCAAGCAGGGGTGTTCCCGTCCCTGGACGGTTCCGGCTCGTTCACGCAGTCGAGAGGCATGGGCGCATTGCAATCCGGCGCGGGCGGGATTACGGGGCTCTCGAACGGAACGAATTCGAGCAACGGCTCCAGTGTCGGGACGAGCAGTGGCTCCAGCCTCGCCCTTTCGCAATCCTGGAACACAGGCGTCACAGCGAGTTGGGAGGTCGACCTGTGGGGCAAGACTCGCCGATCGATCGAGGCGAGCGAGGCGGACCTCGGAGCGGCGGAAGCGGACCTCGCGGCGACGCGTCTCGAGATTCTCGGCGGCGTGGCGGAAACCTACGTCGATCTTCGCACGGCTCAGGCGCGGATCGTCTACACAGAGAGAGCAGTCGAGGATTATCGCGACGCCTTGGCGCTCACGAAAGCGCGCAAGGTCGGCGGCCTCGTAGCCGAAACCGAAGTCGTGAAGGCGGAAGCGTCCTTAGCCGCCGCGGAGGCGCAGGTTCCGCCTTTGCGCGCCAACGCGGCCCGGGCACGCCGCAGGCTGGCGGTGCTGACCGGCAGGAATCCAGGCGAGTTCGACGAGCTTCTCGATGCGCGCAAGCCCTTGCCTGCTTTCCACGGAAGGATCTCCGCCGGCATTCCCGCGGATTTGCTACGCCGGCGCCCCGACATCGTGAAGGCGGAACGCAAGCTTGCTGCGGCGACCGCCAGGGTCGGCGTCGCGCAAGCCGAGCAATTGCCGACAGTGAAGATCAGCGGCACGCTCGGCGGCCAGGAATTCCGCACAGGGAGCTTGACCATCGGCGGTTTCGGGACGTGGTCCATCGGCCCCACGGTCACGGTCCCGATCTTCGACGCGGGAAAGAAGCGTTTCCAAGCCGAGAGCAAAGCCGCGCAGTCCGACGAAGCCGCCGACGCCTATCGCGCCAAGGTTCTCTCGGTGCTGGAGGAGGCTGAAAACGCCTTCTCCGCCCGCAAGACGGATTGCAGCAAGCGTGACGCTCTGTCGCGCTCTGTCGCCCGCTACGGCGATGCTTTGCGTCTTTCCAAAGAACTCTACGCAAAGGGGCTGACAGGCTTTCTCGACGTGCTCGACGCCGAGCGCTCGCTCTACAGTAATCTAGACGGTCTCGCCAGCGCACAGGGACAATGCGTGAAAGACGTCGTTACGATCTTCAAGACGCTCGGCGGCGGGTGGTGATCTGTCGGATGATTTCGCGGCGTGACTCTGGCGCGATCATCCAGCAGGACTGTTCGAGAACAACAGCGAATCGGACCGGCACAGTTCGGCGTGTGGTCTGACCAAGTCGGAACCAAATCGGGACGGTAAACAAGACTTTGCCTGCGATCGAGCGGCGTGAGGAGCGATGGAGTCTCGTTCCTAAAATTTGATTGGGCGGGGCTCGACGGCCGGAGCGAGCGCATCGCAGCTACAAAAGCAAAACGTAGCTCGGCGATAGCCCTTGTCACAATGTCCTTTAAGAAATGAACAGGAGCTGCATCGATAATTGACTTTGCTGCTATTTATCAAGCGACGGTGGTCGCCGAATACGGGAGTTTCAGTCGCGCGGCCCGGGTTCTCGGTGTGGGCCAGTCGGCTGTCAGTCGGCGTGTGAAGGCTTTGGAAGACTGTCTCGGCGTCTCGTTATTCGAACGTCACATGAGTGGCGTCCGGCTCACAGTCGCCGGTCAACGCTTTATCATCCGAGCTCGAGCAGCATTCGCCGAGATCGAGCTTGCATCGAAAGGCGCCCAGGCGGCGGGGCGAGGTGAGGAAGGCACAATCCGTATCGGATCTCTTCCATCCCTCGCTTCTGGTTTCTTCGGGGACCTGCTGGAACGCTACCGAAAGACGCATCCTCGTATCGGCCTCGAATTATATGAGGGTTCGGCGCAGGATCAGGTCGCCATGCTCATGGAGCGCCGTCTTGATGTCACATTTTTTGCCGAAGGCGTTCTTGCGCCGAGTTGCGACGCGGAAACATTCTGGTTTGCAGGAATTTGTGTCGCTTTTCCGCACAGGCATCCACTCGCCGGCTGCGACTTCATCGACTGGGAATTCGTCAAGAACGAGCATTTCATTTTGGGCCGTGAAGCGCTCAGCTCGGGGTTCGACCGACTTGCGTCTGATTCCATCACGAAATTCGGCGGGCGGATGACGCTCGAAACCCATGACGTTTCACAGGAGACCGTGATGAAACTTGTTGCGCTTGGATTCGGCCTCGGGCTCGTAACCGATACGAATACCTCGATCCGCTATCCAGGTGTCGCATTCCGACCAGTTCTACGAGAAGATAGTCGGCTCGGCTATCGAGCTGTATGGCTTCCTGGAAATGACAATCCAGCGCTGCGGCGCTTTCTCAGTCTGGCTCGCTCGATGTCGGCGGAGAAGCAGGCGCCGAAAGCGTAGTCTTGCTGCGTAAGCCTCGCGCCTTCGAAAACCCACGGTCGCCCGCGATGAATTTCTCCAGCATCGGCGTGATCAATTTCGCCGGTTCGATTTTTTGCCCAGATTCGCGCGCGAAAATATCCGCATAGGCGACGAGATCGCGATAGAGGGTGGCCGGCAAGACGACGGTGAGCTTGACCGGCTTGTCATCCTGAACGGATGTGAGTTTCAGTTTCGTCATTTGTCGAGCTCGGTAGCGTTGATTGCCGGAGGCGACGAATAAGGAGCGAGCACCAGATCGCGGGTGACGATGACCCGCACAGGAAAGCCGGGACGAATGGTGAGGGTCGGCTGGATATTAAGATTGCGGCCGACGACCTGCTGGCCGGTCTGGTTGAGGCTCTGCGCGCCGCCGCGCCGAAGGGCCTGCATGAGCGCGCTCTCGTCGCCAGTCGTCCCGAGCTGCGTTCCGACGCCGAGGATGGTCGAAAGCGCTGCGGCGCCCGCCAATCTCAGCCAATGATGGTCGACCTCGTCTTCGAGGCCGGAGAAGCCGGCCGCGTCAGCTCCGGGTTGGCGCTCGAGGACGATGGATTTACCGTCCGGCAGAATGAGCCGATTCCAGACGAGCAGCACGCGCGACTGGCCGAACGCGATCTGCGAGTCATAGACGCCGATCAGCTTCGAACCCTGCGGGATGAGGAGAAAGCGGCCGGTCGGGCTGTCGTAGACATTCTCGGTCACCTGCGCGGTGATCTGTCCCGGAAGATCGGAACGAATTCCGGTGACGAGCGCCGCGGGAATGACGGCCCCGGCCTGTAGGACAAAGCGCGACGCCGGCGGCGCGAGACGATCGGAGCTCACGGTGCGGCGATCAATCGGCGCGTTGACGAAGGCGAGCTTGCGGTCCTGCATGTTCTGGATGGCGTTCGGATCGATCGGCGGCGCTTCTCCCGTCGGCGGCGCGCCGGACGGCGAGGCGGATAGCGGCGCGCCTTCGCTCGGCAGCGGCCGTTCGCGCGCATTCGTCGTCGCGAAGAGTTTCGCGGTGCGGGCGGCCTCACGCTCCTGGCCGATGCGCTGTTCCTCAGGATCGACGGCCGCGGGCACCGGGAATTGCCCCTGCGCGGCGAGGATCGGCCGGCCGAGATCGCCAGGGAGCGGCGGCCCGAGCTTGGGGACGTTTTTCGGCAGGGCCGTATAGTCGCGCGGCAGCGACGCGAGCCCGTCTGCGGTGGTCTTGGCCTCGGTGTTGTAGAGTTCCGATGGAGGCCCGGAACGCCCTCTCGATTGGAGAGCATAGACGGTGAGGCCGAGAATAGCGGCGGCGGACACGGCGGAAAGCGCGATCAGCGCTCGCCGCGAGAGCCGGGTGACCGGCGGACGCTCGGGACGGAGCCGCAGCTCCTCGGCCAGCTTTTTCTCGTGCTCCGGCGGGCTCATATCGAGGGCCTCCCGTCGCTTCGCACGATCCGCACGACCTTTTGCGGCTCGGCGCCGAAGCGCAGCTCCGCTGCGGCGAACAGCCGGTCGACGATCATGTGATGGCCGCGCACGCGGTAATTGACGAGCTGGCTGTCTCCGGCGGCGCCGGTGACGAACAGCGGCGGCATTTCACCTTGGGAGATTCCGCGCGGAAATTCGATATAGACCTTGCGTCCGTCGTCGAAGGCGCGCAGCGGCCGCCAGGGCGCGGCGTCGCCCTCGACCGTGTAGCGAAAATTCAGACGGGAGATGTCGAGGCCCGTATCGACCGGGGCGGCGGCCTCGGCGGCGACATTGCGCCGGCGCAACGCGATCAGCTCGTCCTGCGGATATTGCCAGGACACCGAGGCCATATAGGTCTTGTCGGTCGAACGCAGCTCAAGGTGATAGGTACGCCGGTCGGTGTTGATGACGAGATTGGTCATCATATCGGCGCGCGTCGGCTTGACCATAATGTGGGTTTTTTTCGTCGCGCCGGTACCGCTCTCGGTGTCGCCGATGACCCAGCGCACGGTGTCGCCGGCGGCGACCGGGCCGGAGCCAACGAGTTGCTCGCCTTCCTGCAAGGCGATGTCGGTGATTTCTCCCGGCGCGGCGTAGACCTGATAGAGCGCGCCGTCCGTGAAGGGATAGATCTGGACTGCGTTGATATAGCCGGCGCGACGAGGCTCCATGCGCGCCGCGGCGTTGGCCTGCTCGATGCGCGCCTTCGGGTCGCTCGGCTCCGGCGGCTCATTCTTGCCGCGCGCCAGCGGCTTGAGCTGTCCGGGAAGCGGCAGAACCTTCGGAACCTCGACGATCCTGACGGGTCCCGGCGGGTCGCTCTGCAGCGCCGCCGGCGCCGGGAAATCGTCATAGTCGATGTCCGGCGGCTTGAAGCTCGAACAGGCGCAGAGGCTCGTCGAGCCGAGGAGAGCGAGGGCAAGCGCGCGAATGAAATGAAGCGTCATTGTCCGAGCTCCTTCGACCAGTTGACGGCGTGGATGAACAGGCCGAGCGGGTTCTTGCGCAGGCGCTCGGGATCGCGCGGCGGCTGCACGACGATCGAGAAGATCGCTGTCCAGCGTTCGGTCGCGGCGAGGCTGGCGTTCTCGTAGCGGCGTTCTGTCCAGGCGATGCGGAACGAATCGTCGGAGGCGCGGATGACGCTCGACACCTCGACAGCGACCTGGACCTGACCGATTTTGGCGAAGGGATCATTGGCGCGGGCGTAATCGTTCAGCGCCAGCGCGCCCTTGTCGGTCACGAAATCATAGGCCTTCAGCCAGTTTTGGCGCACGATGATCGGATCGGCGGGAATGGAGCGCACATATTCGATGAAACGCGCGAGGTGCCAGGCGATCTGCGGATCGGTCGGCTTATAGTCCGCGACGGCCGGCGCGACCGCCTGAGCTTCGCCGAGCTTGTCGATCTCGACCACGAAAGGGACGATCGAGCCGCGGGCGCCCTGCCAGACGAGCGCGGCGGCGAGGCCGCCGGCGAGGAACAGATTGCCGAAGGCGATCAGCCGCCAATTATAGGCCTGCGCGCGAGCCGAGCCGATGCGCTCGTCCCAGACTTGCGCGGCCTTCTGATAGGGCGTTTCGGGCTCGGGCGTGCGCCCGTAGCGAATGGAAGAGCGTTTGAACATCAGCGCGCCTCGGAAAGGTTGATGGAGGCTCCGCCGCCATGCGAGTCGCCAGAGCGGAGCGAATGTGCGGCGAGCGACAAGCCATGCGTGACGCCTTGACGGTTTTTCAGGCGTCGCGCCCAGGCGGGCGCCTCGCTCGAGGAGGAGACGGGACGCTCCGCCCCGCCGCCGGAGAGGCTCGACGCCGCCGCGCGCGTGCCGGGACTGATCGGCCCGTCGATCGGCGCGCTCGCTCCGCTTCCCGGCCCTCCGTCACCTCCGGACGACGGTGATCCGACCGCTGAAGGGCCGGGAGATCCGGGACCCGGCCCCGGCGGGATCGTCGTGGCGGCGACAGTGTCGCGGCGGCCGGCGAGGCTCGAGATCGCTCCGCCCGCGAGGCGCGCGGCGCCGAGGCCGACGGCGCCCGCGCCGGCCACCACGAGGCCGGTTCCGACTACGGCTCCGGCGCCGAGCTGCGGGCCGCCAGAAATGATGCCATTGGCGATGCCCGGGCCGAATATGCCGAGCCCGAGCAGGGAGAGCGCCGCGAGGGCGAGCGCCATGGCGTCTTCGATCGTCGGCTGCGCGCCGCTGGCGCCCTGCGTGAATTGGCTGAACAGCGTCGAGCCGATGCCGACGATGACAGCGAGCACCAGCACCTTCACGCCGGACGAGACGACATTGCCGAGCACGCGCTCGGCGAGGAAAGCGGTCTTGCCGAACAGGCCGAAGGGAATGAGCACGAAGCCCGCGAGCGTCGTCAGCTTGAATTCGATCAGCGTGATGAAGAGCTGGATCGCGAGGATGAAGAAACTCAGGATAACGACGAGCCACGCGAAGAACAGCACCCCGATCTGCACGAAGTTCACAACCACTGACACATATCCCGTCAGCCCGGAAATGGCGTCGAGCAGCGGACGGCCGGCGTCGAAGCCGACCTGCGCGACGCGGCCGGGACGCAGAAAGTCGGCGGTCGACAGGCTGCTGCCGGCGGCTTTCAGGCCGAGACCGGAGAAGCTCTGGAAGATAATGCGGGCAAGCGTGTTCCAATTGCCGATGAGCCAGGCGAACACGCCGACGAACATCGTCTTCTTCACGAGCCGCGCGATGATGTCCTCGTCGGGGCCCATGCTCCAGAAGAGCGCGGCGAGGGTGACGTCGATGACGACGAGGGTTGAGGCGAGGAAGCTCACCTCGCCACCGAGCAGGCCGAAGCCGGAATCGATATAGGAGGTGAAGGTCTCCAGGAAGCGATCGATGACGCCCGTTCCGCCCATGGCTCATTCGTCCTTCGGAATCTGCACATCCGGCGACGTGATCTCTTCCGGCGCCTCGAGACGCAGCGAGAACGCGTCGGGCGTCGAGTTCGCGCGCTCCATCAGTGTTTCCGGCGACGCGGTCGCGCGACATTGCGACGCCGACAAGTCCCGACAGGTGTCGGCGCGCGCACTTTCGACGATCAGGGCTCTGCGTCGCGAAAGCGCTTCGTCATTCGGCGCGGAGCGAAACGACATGGACGCGGGCGTCGCGACAGCCGCTCGCGCGTGCGCTTCGACCTCGCAAGAGCTCGAAGCCTGAAACGCGAGAATCGCGACGGCTCCGATCGCGACGCCGAGCGCCACGAAGGCCATATCTTCGGATTCGATCCAACGCTCGATCTTCATGGCGGCCCCCTCAATTGTGAAACATGGAGACATTCCCGGGTTGATAGCCCTGTCCCGGCGCGATGAAGCGGCGCAGCTGCTCGCGCGCCTGCTCCTGGGCTGCGGCGTTTCGCGCAACTTCGAGCGATTGCGCGCGCCCCTGGGAGGCGAGCAGCGCGGCCACATCCGCGAGCTGCTTGCTTTGCAGTGCGAGGAGCTGATTTCCGGCTTGGGAGGCTTGCAAGGCGCCGACGGCGGCCTGGCTCGATGAGACGATTACGCCGGCCTCCGAGCGTGTCGTGTCGATCGCCTGCACGATTCCGGCCTGCACGCGCAGCGCATCCTGCAGCGCCGCGACAGAATTCTGCCAGCGCTGCTGCGCGCCAGCGATCAGATCCGCGGAGCTCGCGGAAGGACTGGCCGCGCCATATTGGGTGGCGAAGGCGCGGTCGATCTGCTGGACGTCATAGGCGATGCGCTGCGCCTGCTGCAAAAGCTGCTGGGTCTGCGCGATCGACTGTTGGATCGTCTGCAAAGAGGAATAGGGAAGATTCGCGAGGTTCTTCGCCTGATTGAGTAGCGAACGCGCTTGGTTCTGCAGGCCGGTGATCTGATTGTTGATCTGCTGCAGGGTGTTCGCCGCCGTCATGACATTCTGGGCGTAATTGGTCGGATCGAACACCACCAATTGCGCACGCAAGGACGGCGACGACAGGGACGCCGCGAGCGCGATGGCGACACCGAGTTGGCGCGCGGAAAGCGAAAAACGAACAGGATTCATCGTGAAGCCTCCGGATCGGAGCTCTGCGTGACAAGATCGGCGGCCCAGGCGAGGCCGCGCGCCGTGAGCCAGGCGCGCGCAAGTCCCTCGCGCCCGCTTTGCGCGATAAGCTCGGAGATGAGCTTCTGGTCGGTCTTGGAGGAAGCGGCGCAGAGCGCGAACGCCAGCGGCCCGAGGCCGAGCTCGAACAGCCGATTGCCGCGCCGCGACTGGCAATAATAGTCGCGCTTCGGCGTCGCCCGCGCGATGATCTGAATCTGGCGATCGTTGAGGCCGAAGCGCCGATAGATGGCGGTGATCTGCGGCTCCAGCGCGCGCTCATTCGGAAGAAAGATGCGCGTCGGGCAGCTCTCGACGATCGCCGGTGCGATCGGACTCGCTTCGATGTCGGCGAGCGACTGGGTAGCGAAGACGACGGAAGCGTTCTTCTTGCGCAAGGTCTTGAGCCATTCGCGCAATTGGCTGGAAAATCCCTTGTCGTCGAGAGCGAGCCAGCCTTCGTCGATGACGATGAGGCTCGGCGCGCCGTCGAGCCGGCCCTCGATGCGGTGAAACAGATAGGCGAGCACGGCCGGAGCGGCGGAAGAGCCGATCAATCCCTCGGTCTCGAAGGTCTGGATGTCGGCTTGCCCGAAATATTCGGTCTCCGAATCGAGCAGCCGCCCATGCGGACCGCCGAGGCAATAAGGCTGCAGGGCGCGTTTGAGGGATTTGGATTGCAGAAGCACCGAGAGGCCGGTGAGCGTGCGCTCGCCGATCAGAGCCGAGGCGAGCGACGACAGCGCCGACCAGAGATGCTCCTTCACTTCCGGCGTCACGGCGACATTTTCGCGCGCGAGGATCGCGGCGAGCCATTCCGATGCAAAGGCGCGCTCTGCAAGCTCGTTGATGCGCGCCAATGGCTGCAGGGCGACGGGATCGACGGTGCCCTCGGCGAGCGCGCCGCCGAGGTCGTTCCAGTCCCCACCCATGGCGAGTGTCGCCGCCCGCGCCGAGCCGCCGAAGTCGAAGACGAAAATCTGCGCGTGCTCGTAACGGCGGAACTGCAGCGCCATGAGGGCGAGCAGCACGCTTTTTCCGGCGCCGGTCGGCCCAACGACGAGCGTGTGGCCGACGTCGCCGACGTGTAGCGAAAATCGGAAAGGCGTCGAGCCTTCCGTTTTGGCGAACAGCAGTGGCGGCGCATCGAGATGCGCGTCGGTGAGCGGCCCTGCCCAGACGGCAGAGAGCGGAATCATATGGGCGAGATTGAGCGTCGAGATCGGCGGCTGGCGCACATTGGCGTAGACATGGCCGGGAAGAGAGCCGAGCCAAGCTTCGATGGCGTTGACCGTCTCGACCATGCAGGTGAAGTCGCGGCCCTGGATCACCTTCTCGGCGAGCCGCAGCTTCTCGTCGGCGAGGCCCGGATTCTCGTCCCAGACGGTCAGTGTCGTGGTGACATAGGATTCGCCGATGAGATCGGAGCCCAAATCCTGGAGCGCCGCGTCGGCGTCGAGCGCCTTGTTGTGGGCGTCGGTGTCGAGCAGGAACGACGCCTCATTGGTCATCACTTCCTTCAGGATGGCGAAGACGGATTTGCGTTTTGCGAACCATTGCCGGCGAATGCGCGTCAGCATCTTCGTCGCGTCGGTCTTGTCGAGCGTGATCGCGCGCGTCGACCAGCGATAGGCAAAAGCGAGCCGGTTGAGCTCGTCGAGCACACCCGGATAGGTCGCGGACGGAAAGCCCATGATGGTGAGGACACGCAAATGGGCGTTTCCGAGCCGCGGCTCGAGGCCGCCGGTCAAGGGCTCGTCGACGAGAATAGCGTCGAGGTGCATGGGCGCTTCAGGAACGCGGACGCCGTGGCGCCTCGTCGAGACACAGGAATGGAGATAGGTCAGCGTCTCGCTGTCCGAGAGCCATTGGGCTTCCGGCGCGAAGCCCTCGACGAGTTGCAGCACGCGGTCGGTCCGATCGACGAACGCTGACAAGACGGCGGTGGCGCTCGTTTCCGAAGAACGGCCTTCGTAGAGCCAGCTTTCCGTAGCCGCCGCCTCGTCCTCTGGCGGCAGGAACAGCAGCGTCAGGAAATATGCGCTTTCGAAATGGGCGCCTTCCTCCTCGAACTGCGCCTTGCGCTCCAGATCGATGAGCGCCGACACGGGATCGGGAAAGCGGCTCGACGGGTAATGCTGCGCCGGATTGCGCTGCGCCTCGACGAAGATCGCCCAGCCGGAGCCAAGGCGCCGAAGCGCATTGTTGAGTCGCGCCGTCGCGCCCACGAGCTCGGCCTGCGTCGCGCTGTCGAGATCGGGCCCGCGAAATCGCGCCGTGCGCTGAAAGGAACCGTCCTTGTTCAGGACGACGCCGGGCGCGACGAGCGCCGCCCAGGGGAGGAAATCGGCGAGGCTCTGCGGCTTCCTGCGATATTCGGCGAGGTTGAGCATCGACGCCGCCTCCTCAAGCGCCGAGATGCGCGGGGTAGCGCAAATGGCGGCGAACGACCTCGACGAATTGCGGATCGCGTTTCGCCGCCCAGACGGCGGCGAGCTGGGCGACGATCCAGAAGCCGAGCCCCGCGACCCACAGGCGCAGGCCGAGGCCGAGCGCCGCCGCCAGCGTGCCGTTGAGGATGGCGATCGAGCGCGGCGCGCCGCCGAGAAGGATCGGCTCCGTGAGCGACCGATGCACCGCGACGCGAAATCCCGCCACGGCGCCGTCGGATGAGGAGGACGCGTCCTCCATCAGATCAGCGCTCCGCCGCCGAAGGAGAAGAAGGAGAGAAAGAAGCTCGACGCTGCGAAGGCGATGGAGAGGCCGAAAACGATCTGTACCAGCCGGCGAAATCCGCCCGACGTGTCGCCGAAAGCGAGCGTCAGGCCGGTCGTGATAATGATAATCACGGCGATGATTTTGGCGACTGGCCCCTCGATCGACTGCAAAATCTGCTGGAGCGGCTGCTCCCAGGGCATATTCGAGCCCGCGGCATGCGCGGCCGTCGAAAGAGTCACGACGCCCAGCGAGACGAAGCCGGCGGCGAAGCGAATCCGAAATCGTGTGCGGGCGAATTCCCTATTCATGGTTTTCTCCGAATTTGATGCGCGTGAGATCGGCGAGCGCGTATTCGCCGCGCTTGTTCAGCCCTTTGACGGCGGCGAGCTCGATGAGTTTTCGCTCGGCGCCGCGTCCGGCGAGCACGGCGACGATCTGGATCGTCTCGACGATCAGCGCGCGCGGCACGGTGACGACCGCTTCCTGGATGAGCTGCTCGAGCCGGCGCAGCGCGCCGAGCGCCGATCCGGCATGGATGGTGCCGATGCCGCCGGGATGGCCGGTGCCCCAGGCCTTGAGCAAATCGAGCGCTTCCGGCCCGCGCACCTCACCGATCGGAATGCGGTCGGGCCGCAGGCGCAGGGAGGAGCGCACGAGGTCCGAAAGCGAGGCGACGCCATCCTTGGTCCGCAGCGCCACAAGATTGGGGGCGGCGCATTGCAGTTCGCGCGTGTCTTCGATCAGCACGACGCGGTCGGAGGTCTTGGCGACCTCGGCGAGCAGCGCATTGACCAACGTCGTCTTGCCGGTGGAGGTGCCGCCCGCGACCAGGATATTCATCCGACCGACGACGGCGGCGCGTAGAGTCGCAGCGTGTTCCTGCGCCATGACGCCGGCGGCGACATAGTCGTCGAGCGTGAAGACGGCGACTGCCGGCTTGCGGATGGCGAAGCTGGGTGCGGCCACGACGGGCGGCAGCAGGCCCTCGAAGCGCTCTCCTGTTTCCGGCAGCTCCGCCGAAACCCGCGGCGCTTCGGCATGAACCTCGGCGCCGACGTGATGCGCAACCAACCGGATGATCCGCTCACCGTCCTCGGGCGGCAGCGTCGCGCCGGCGTCCTCCAACCCGCCTGTCAGCCGATCGAGCCAGAGCCGCCCATCTGGATTAAGCATGACTTCGACGACGCTCTCGTCGTCGAGCCAGCAGGCGATCTGCGGCCCCAGCGCCGTGCGTAGCATGCGGGCACCGCGCGAGATTGCTTCTTCGCTATGAGAGTCAGTCGCCACATTCGCCCCCAGGTCCGCTCGAATCGCGCGCGAGCGGTTCGAGACCGGGGTCGATTAAGAAAGGCGGAAATCGCTGATTGGCAACAAGCTGAATGGACGCGTCGCAGTCTAGCGCGTAAAGAAAGGAGAATGGCGGTGTGGAGAACGGGCGCTCGTGGCGCAACCGCCCCGTTCGGGACGGCGAACGGCAAACTCTGACCCAACGCGGTCATTCACATCTTGACTTTTGCTCGCTACGTCGAGTGCACGTCAAACAACCGGTGCTGTCCGTTCAACAGCCTCCCACGATCGCGATCGTTCGTTGGGCGTAGGCCCGCACCTCGTCGTCGACGAATGGAGTGTTGGGGTCGTGATGGAACGGCGCGGTATAGCCGTTAATGTCATCCAGCTCGCTATATTGTGGCGTCAGCGGGTGCGCAGTGTCTGTCCGGATAACTGCCAGCATATCGCCCAGCCATTTCCCTTCGAGGATCAGGTTGGGGAACCGATAGCGGATGTATTGTTCTAGCAGCGGCCGCATTACCATCCGCATGTCGCGAGCATCGCCACTGCGTCCCTCGGCGAACTCCTGCAGCCGCATGTGATCTTGCAAATAGCCCTCCTTGACCTCCCGCTCGATGTCCCACGGCTCGATCGACGAGCCGCTGACGCTAGCCGAAATCTGGAGCGGCGTGCAAGTCGCACCGTGGATGAGGCCGCGCACGGCGTCGAGAAAGAACTTATCATGGCTGAGCAAGATGACCTGCGCTGCTTTGCCCGTGTCGCCCGTCCGCACAATCTCCTTCGCGGTCATTGCCCTACGGAAGTCGTCGAGGCTGGTGAAAGGATCATCGAACACCACGATCTTGTTCCCGATTTCGGGGTCGCGTTTAAGCTGGGACAGGAAGAAGGCCAACGCGAACGTGTTCTTGTCGCCGGCGCTCATCGTGGTATCGAAGCCGGGATCGTCGGCGGTGGTCTTCGTCACATCGACGTCGTTGGTGTCGAAGCGCAGGCAATAGGTCGACTGCGGAATCTTGCCGACATAATTCTTGCTGCACTGCGCAACGCGGAAGCTGGCGCCGAATGACGTCAGAAACCGATTGATGTCGGCCTGATAGGCGCCAAGGATCGTCTCGTCATAGGTGTCGAGCGCGGCCTTTTTCGCGTCCTTCGCTTCGACGAGCGCCTTCTTGTCGCTTACCAGCGTGGCGTAATTAGAAGCTAGGCCGAGCACCGGCTCCGAGTGCCGCTTCTTTACCGCCTGAAGGTTCGTGAACGTCGCCTCGGCCCTGGCCTTATCCACTACGGCGTTGGCGTCCTTCACCGCCTGGATGCGGCGGTTGGCCTCGGCGAACGTCGCCACCTCGGCCGCCAACTGAACGATGGTCGCCGACCAGGAGGCCTGCGCCTCGATGAAGGCCGTCGATGATTCGACCGAATCAAGCGGCGCAGCCGCCTTGGTTGCCAACATCGCCTTGGCGGCGTCGAACAAGGCTTGCACCTCGCCGCTAATGCGACCGGCGGCGCCAGACGGCACATACCCATGATCGCAATAGGCGTTCCAAAACTCGGCGTCGATCGCGAGCTGTCCAAAGGCTTGTTCAACCCTCAGCGCTGTAGTCGACGACAGGGCTTGGTTGAGCGCGGCCCCCATTTCAGCGATAGCGGCCTTATGCGCGGCATACGATTCACTGAAATAGCCGCGATAGACGTCGATCAGGCTGTTGCCCTCGAGTGGCGCCGCACAGAAAGGACAGCGCTCGTCGACGATATGGGGCAGGCCCTGCGACAGCCACGCCTCGCCCTCTTCACGAAAATGGTGGTGTGAAAGCTGCTGCTGGATCCGTGCCGCCGCATCTGATGCGATGCCGTCGACGCCTTTGGTGAGTAGATCGAGAAAGCCCTCAGGCAAGATGGGCAGCGATGGCACGCTTAGTAGCTTGCGTGACGATATGGCTGAAGCGTCTTTGATCGCCTTAAGCGTCTTCGTCGCCTTGTCGATCTTGTTGTCGATGTCGGCATCCTCTGGAAGCTTCAAGAATGCGTCCAGCTTCATGCCGTTAGGGACATGTTGCTCCAGAACCTTCTTCTCAGCCGTGATCTCCGATTGTTTCGCTGTGGTGCTGGCATCGAGCCTATCGACCTCCTCAGCCAAGGCGACACCCGTCGGGCCCACGACGATGCGGTAGAAATTGCGACGATGCTCGACATCGATTTGATCGCCACCGTGGACATTCTCGGTCACAAACTGCTGATCGAAAATATGGATGTCCGGGTGCGAGACCGTCCAGGCGCCGCCTGAGAATCGGGTCTGTCCGCCGTCGAGGAGCAACCCGACTTCTGGTTCCAAGGTGGCATTGAATGCTTTTCGGCGCTGGATAAGCTTTGGGTCGTTGCGCTGGAGCGAGCGGAGGATAGCGCAGAGGGTCGTCTTGCCGCGTCCGTTGCCGCCGTAGATCAGCGTAAAGCGGCCATATTCACCACCGCTGATGCGCGCCGCCTTGAACCTACCAACACTCTTGATCGCCGATATTTTTTTCAGAAACACGTCAGATCCCCTTGATCGCTGCTTCTACAGCAGTACCATAGTATAGATTTGGCACTATGTCTCTGGCATCTCATCATTGAAAGTACGAGAGTAGATGAATACATCACGATAAATTTCGGCACCGTTGACCTCACCAACGACTATCGTATCTTCCTCTACTTCTACCATGACAATTCCTTCATTACTCGCATCTCGCCAAGCAGATTCAAGCAGCTGCTCGATGGCTTCGTGCGGCGTAGTTCCGCTTCCCTTTGTGATTGCCATGACCCAATTGGTTTTGCGTACACTGGAATAATTTGAACCTGTAGTCTGCGCAATAATACCCCGAACCTCGAAAGAAGCCTCGAATTCGCGTTTGGTTACAGTGTCGTCGTCATCGTGGCTGATTTCTCCTTGATGAACTAATACGCTGTTTAGGTCCTTAACAGTCTCGGTAAATTCCGCCGCAGACATCCATCGGCCCTGCCACAATATTAATGGCAGACCAGCAATATCTCCTCCGAAGGCGAGTACGATTTCGGCTGCTCTTGCCTTTTCGCGATCGGGCACGTCGGCTTTCTCAAAAGCGAGCGCTTGCTCTGAAGCCCATGCGGCCAGCACCGGCGCCGGCACGATTGGAAGAGCTGTGTTCCGGGACGCGGTTGTTTCAATCCCGATGAGGACGCCAGCGATCAGCCCGACTCTAGTGGCTGCAAGTCCGTCGACGGTGATTAACCCGTTGGAAGGCCAAGTGCCGGGGTCGACGCGGGCCCGTCCATAAATTCTGCCATCTTCGTCACGGAGCTCCGCAAGCTCTAGCCATGGCTTTCCCTTACCGGGGGAATCTTCTCCCGAGAGCCGCCCGAGAAGTGCCGCTCCGTCAATTTCGAGCCAGTCGGCGGCGCCTGTGCTGCCGACGCGTTTGGAGTCATGAATGACTTTTATAGCGACGTCTGTTGCCGGCGCGATCGCCGCGACCACGCGGTCGAGCTTGTCGATCCCCGCTTTGGGATGGGACTTGCAGTACAGCAGTCCCTCTGGTTCCGTCGGGTTAATACGCAGCTTTACTTCGATCCGCGCGCCTCCGTCCAAGGGTGCCTCATCAATGATCGCTTCGCGGAGATTTGGCCGCGAGCCTAGCCCATGAAGAAATTCGAGCACCCTCGCAGATCGGACGTCGCGGTCGTAGCGGCGGGTAATCACTCTTACATGGTCGCCAAGCATGAACACTGAGAAGAAGCCGATCCCGTATTTTCCGCGGGCCTTCATGCCGGCGGAGGTCAAGCCGGGAAACTCCTCGATCGCAAGAGGGGATCGCCAAAAGGAATTTCCGAAGTCAATCAGAGGACCGGTCAGAACTGTGGTCGACATGCCTACGCCATTGTCCTCAACACAGAGCCAAAATCCGTCGTCGCGCTTTTCGAGAATAACCTGCAATTCGCCCCACTTGGGCGGACGTGACTGTAGTCGCCGGCGAGCTGTGATTGAATCTAGCCCATTTTGGATAAGCTCGCGTATTGGCGCGGCGGCACTATCCCCATAGAGCTTGCTCCCGCCTAGGGTCGCGACAATCTTGGGGACATCGGTCACCCGGACCGTGCTATCCACAGGCATCCATCCGACTGTTTCAACGGTACGCGCCAAATCGCTTGGCGAATGCGCGCCATCGACGCGGCGCACTGCAAGCGGCGTCCTTTGACGATCGCGCAGCAGCCGGTCCACGCTCCGCAATTCGCGGTCTACCATTTGCAGAGCGTCGAACGCGGTCCACCATGCTTCCGAGATATTGGCCTCGAAAGGAGGTTGCGCGGTATAGACGAGTGCGTCGCCTTGGACGAAAGGCTTCGCCATCCGCTCTTGAAACCTCCAGTGATTGGCGGAGATGCCGCGAGGCTGCGTGAGTGCGAAATCGAAGGCGGGCGATCGACGCTGATCGAGGTGCATGGCATCAGCCACCCGAAGTAGGCAAGCGACCTTTAGCAGATCAACGGTGCAACTGGTAACACCGGGCAGAGCGCCAAGTGTGCCGACGAGCTCCTCCTCTACCCTGGCAATTGACCACCAGTGGCTGTGAGCGATCTTGCCGATCTTAGGACCATAGAAATTGCGGATCTGCTGGTCCTCAATAATGAACATTGCCTGGTTCTGCGGCCCAAGCCAAGAAATCTTGGGCAGGTTTTCTGCTTGTTTCGCGTGGAGCAGGCGCAGCGCTTCCTCGGTTGCGCGATTTTCGGCTTCTTGAATCGCCACTGCATCGTCTACCGACAAAGCAGCCGAGAAGCGCGCGTAAAGATCTCGCCACTCTACTTGTTGCTTCAACTCGGCAATGCCGCCGGCAAAAGCGGCGAGGCTCATCGCTGCATCGTGAAGAAGCACCGCTCCTCCAAAAACGAAGGCCTCGGCAGGATTGAGCTCAATGGAATTGCCACAGGCAATTGAGGACATTTCCCAAAGCGCATCGAGATGGGTAACGTCGTGAACCGTCATAAATGGAAGGTCGGCGGCAATTTTCGCGACTAGCACGCTCGCGCGCTGTCTCATAGCCTCGTAGCAAGCTGCTAACCGCGCCTGTTCGTCGGAGTTCGCGTCAGTGCGAGTTTCCTCGAAGGCGGCCTTCCATAGTTGAGTCATTTTAAATTTCATAAGTGATCCTTGGACGCGTCGGTCGCCACCGCGCTCTTGCTGCCCACGTTCGGGCGGTTTTGCCGATATCCAACTCGGCTGTTTTTTCGATGAAGTCATACTGATATCGGATATGCCGCTTGAGGTTATATTTGATCCTTTTGCCGCGTCGCAGAGGCCGGCAGGTGGCACTGAGCGGTCGTTCGAATGGACAACTGGGCAGACCCGAAAACGGCCTCGACCTTGGCGAGAATATTCTGCGGACGCAAGCCATCGCTCATGGAGCCGCCACATGTGGGTCTGCTCCTGGCGCCTCGCCGACATTTCAGGCAAACCCGCTATCGCTCAAGTCGTTGTCGTGAGCCTTTTGCAGCTGAAGCGTCTCTCCGCTTGGCCTCTCGCATTTCCTCCGCGCGAGGCTGCTCGGGTCGGTCCAGCCAAGCGACGCGCGGAAGGCTGACCTCAGATCCCCTGATCGTTTTCCTCACGATGTCTACGACACGATCCTCGCGCTTGGAGCGCAGACGAGCGGCGGCGGCGCGCGCCATCCTTCGGTTCGAAACCAGTGTCGATTCGGTCATCAAACATCCTTTCGGCGATCGCGACGGCGCTCACCATAGCCGCAGAATGATGGGCGACGCCAGTGCCTCGGCCGTGCGTCGCGCGCTACCCAGCCCGTCTCGACGAGCTGCACGGGCGCGGGCAAACGCCGCCGAAGCAGAACCGACCATGCGCAATTCCGGAAAATTTTGGCCGCCTGAAAAGGGAGAAGCCCCCGCCATCCGCAGCCTCTCATCGGCGCCGATGAGATCGCGCGCTCCCGTGCCAAGGGCAAAGGGGAAGTTTTGGCGTAATCCAGATTACGAAGCGGACTTACCGATCTCGCGTTCGGGCATGGAGACTTCATCTGAGAGCTCCCGCGACAATCGCTGCCCCTTCGCCAACCTTCGCCCCAACGCTTGGATGAAATTCTCATAGCGCTCGCGGCCCTTCGCCTGCGCGGCGGCTTGCGCGCCATCGGGCAGAGGCGGCGTCGCGGTCAGCCAAGCGCGGATGTAGAGCGCGAGCGCTTCGACCGAGAATTCGAGGTCGCGCTCCATACGATCGACGGAGCGGGTGAGTCGGTCGAGCCGGCGTGTCACGGTAGCCTCCCAACGATCGGCGTCGTCCGACGTGAGAAAGGAAACAATGGCGGCTTCGGCGATCGCCGATTTTGCGGCGCGCTCTTTCGTCGCGAGCTTTTCCAGCCGCGCCATCATCTCGGCGTCGAGATAGACAGAGAGACGGTGTTTTACAGCCATCGTCGCCTCACAGCGCTATTCCATCGTCGGGATCCATCGTGGCTTGCCGCGCAACGGATCGGAATCGGCTGTGAAGAGCACGCGCGCGGATCGCATCCTCGTCGTCATGGTCGTCGTTGTCCATTGGCTCCTCCCGTGACCAAGCAGGCCCCGGTCTTTCCGGCGCGACGGCTTCGTGATCGGGGATTTCGGGCTCCCGTCGAATGCCGCCGTTCGCCGGATCATCAGCGTCCGATGTCGTGGCATCGCTCTGTTCCGCCTCCGCAAAAGCTGTGAGGCTCGAGGGCGCCATGATCCAGTCGTCTTGCAAATGACATGGCGTCGCAGTCCGCTTTGCGGCCTCGCGCTCGTTTCCTTCGAGGAAGGGAGGCGGGAGAATCCGCGCCGTCAATCGCCGATCCTCGTAATAGCGCGCCTTCTTCGCACGGATCGGCGGGAGACCGGAGACGAGAACGATTTCGTCCGTGGTGGGAAGCTGCATGATTTCGCCGGGCGTCAACAGCGGTCGCGCGGTTTCCTGGCGCGACACCATCAAATGGCCGAGCCAGGGGCTGAGCCTGTGGCCGGCGTAGTTCTGCATCGCGCGCAGCTCGGTCGCCGTGCCGAGGGCGTCGGAGACGCGTTTCGCCGTGCGCTCGTCATTGGTTGCGAAGGATACGCGCACATGGCAATTGTCGAGAATTGCGTTGTTCGGCCCATAGGCCTTCTCGATCTGGTTGAGCGATTGGGCGATGAGGAAGCTCTTGATCCCATAGCCCGCCATGAAGGCGAGCGCCGACTCGAAAAAGTCGAGCCGGCCGAGCGCCGGAAATTCATCGAGCATCAGCAATAGTCGGTGATGCCGATTTGTCGCGTCGAGCTCCTCGGTCAACCGGCGACCGATCTGATTGAGCACCAGACGCACGAGCGGCTTCGTGCGGGAAATATCCGACGGCGGAACGACGAGATAGAGCGTCGCCGGTCGTTCGCCCGAAACAAGATCGTCGATGCGCCAGTCGCAGCGGCGCGTCATCTGCGCCACGACGGGATCGCGATAGAGGCCGAGGAACGACATGGCCGTCGACAGCACGCCGGAGCGCTCATTCTCAGACTTGTTCAAGAGTTCGCGCGCCGTCGAGGCGACGACGGGATGCGGTCCATCGGCGCCGAGATGCCTCGTCGTCATCATCGCTTTGAGCGTCGTCTCGATCGGCCGCTTCGGGTCCGAGAGAAAGTTGGCGACGCCGGCGAGCGTCTTGTCGGCTTCGGCATAGAGCACATGGAGGATCGCGCCGACGAGGAGCGAGTGGCTCGTCTTTTCCCAATGATTGCGGCGTTCCAAAGCGCCTTCCGGATCGACGAGAATGTCGGCGACATTTTGCACGTCGCGCACCTCGGCCGGACCTCGCCGCACCTCGAGCAGGGGATTATAGGCGGCCGAATCGGCGTTGGTCGGATCGAACAGCAGCACGCGTCCGAAGCGCGACCGCCATCCCGCGGTGAGATTCCAATTCTCACCCTTGATGTCGTGGACGATCGCCGCAGCAGGCCAGGTGAGCAAGGTCGGAATAACGAGGCCGACACCTTTCCCGGACCGAGTCGGCGCAAAACAGAGAACGTGCTCCGGTCCGTCGTGGCGCAGATAGTCATGGTCGAGGCGGCCGATCACGACGCCGTCCGGCCCGAGCATTCCTGCGTTGCGAATCTCGGTCGCCGTCGCCCAACGCGCCGAGCCATAGGTGATGACGTTCGTCGATTCGCGGGCGCGCAGGACTGACATGAGGATCGCGGCGGCTATGGAGGCAAAGCCGCCCGACGCCGCGATGGCTGCGCCCTCGATGAAAATCTCGGGGGCGTAGGCGTCGAAGTGATACCACCACCAGAAGAACGCCGGCGGAGCATAGAAGGGCCAGGACTCGATCTTGAACCACGGCAGTCCCAATTCGGACTGGAAGGCGAGCCGCCAAGCCGTCCATTCCGTCGCGCCCCACGTCGTGGCGAGCACGATCGCGAAGACGACGAGGATCTGGCCCCATAGAATGCGCGTGGCGGACATACGCGTCAGTTTCGCGGCGCCGCGCTCTGGCGCGCAAGGCACGCGAGGCGGTGGTCGTAGAGAAACGCGTCCTGGCGCGCAAAAACCGGCAGCGAACGCCGGCCGTCGCCGAGGCATCGGGCGGCCTCGGGAGGGAAAGCGGGCGGCCACGCACGCCGATTCGGAACAGCCTGCTGGTGGCGATTGATTTCCTGCCAATTGGCAGTATATTTCTCGTCAATTGACGAATGAGGTCAGCATGAGCTTTGCCCACGCCGCAAACCCGGCCACGGATTTCAGCTCGCCACCGACACCGCCCAATTTGGCGGATGCGGCCACGCGCGAGCGTTTGACGCCGGCGGCCGTCGAAGGGGTCGTGCGCCTCGCCGAGATCTGGCGTCTAACCAGCGCAGAAGTTTGCGCGCTTCTGGGCGGCGCCTCGGAGCGGACCTGGTTCCGCATGAAGAAAGGCCAATGGTCTGGGGCGCTGTCGCAGGACACGCTCACGCGCGTCAGCGCGCTCGTCGGCATCTTCAAAGGGCTGCGACTGCTGTTTTCCGAGCCGCTCTCCGACGAATGGGTCCGCTTGCCGAACAAGGGGCCGCTCTACGGAGGCCGTCGCCCCCTCGACGCTATGACCGAGGGCGGCATTCCGAAGATGCTGGAAGTTCGCCGGCATATCGACGCGTTGCGCGGCGGCCTGTGAATGTCCCTGCCGCCGAGGGTCGATCTCGCCCAGCGCGACACGGTCCGTCTCATTTCCACGGGCCGGTTGAAGCCGCCGGTGCTGCTGCCTCTGGCCGCGAACTTCGGCGCGCTCGAAGACCTCGCGGGCCTCGAGAGCGTCACCAATGCGCGATTGACGGCGCAGGAGACGGGGCTGCCCGGGCTCGACCCCCGCGAGCTCGTGTTCGGTCGTCCCGGCTACACCTTTATCAACGCCGCCTTCACTCATACGCGGCCGGGCGGTAATCGCTTCAACGATGAGGATCGCGGTGCCTGGTACTGCGCCTTCGAGGCCGAAACCTCGCTCGGCGAAGTGTCCTTTCATCTGACGCGCGAGCTCGACGCGGTCGGGCGTTTCCAGAATGTCACCGACTACGCCGAGCTGATGGCGGATTTCTTCGGGCCTTTTCACGATTTGCGCGGGTTCGATCGAGCGAGCGAACCCGCGCTGGGCGACGACCCGGCGATCGCCTATCCCGCCGGGCAGACGCTCGCGCGACGATTGCGCGCCGAAGCGGCGAGCAATGGGGTCGTCTATCCCTCGGCGCGGCACACTGGCGGCACATGCCTCGCCGCCTTCCGGCCTGATCTCGTGCAGAACCTGCGGCAAGGCGGGATTTGGCGGCTGGAATGGCAAGGCGCACCGATGCCGTCGATGACGCGAGTCACAGAGTGAACCTGCGTTGAGACGCACCGAGCCGTCGGTTCCGATCGAAGTTCGATTGGGGCGTCGAGTGCGGTGAGCTAAAGACCGATCCCTCTTTTGCGGCCAAAGCTCCATTCGACGCCGCCGCCGGGCGACATGACGCCCGAGACATGCCGTCCGAGTTCGCGTTCGAGCGAGCGCGACCAGGGAACGAGGCTGAATCCGAGGCCGTCGTCGATCATGGCGAAGCGACCCGAGGCGAGCGTGACCCGCTGGCGATAGACGCCGGCGACCGACGCCCCTTCGGCCGCACGCTGGTGCGGTAGGCCGGAAATAGCAGAGAGCCGGCCAGCAACCTCATCGAGTTCACGCGCGCGCAGGGTGGCGAGCAAATCCCGCGCGAAGACGAATCGCTGGCCTTGGCGGCGCGCCAACCCGTCGGCGACGAGATGCTCGGCGCGGGCGTCCATGGCGTCTCGCACCTCGTGGCCGAAGCCCGCTTCGGAGAGCGGCATGGGCTCCGCCTCCACGAGGCGGCGATCGAGCCAAGTGGCGCCCGTTGCGTGAATTTGCTGCTCGATCGAGAGATCGGAGCGAAAGGCGAGGACGAGCCGCGACAATCCGCCCTCGCGCGGCGAGAGGCGTCGGACTTCCACGATGGCGCCCGGCGTGGCGTCGCCGGTCGCATCGAGGTCGGTGAAGCGAATGTGGTGGGCCCGGCCGTCGACGCCGTCGACGACGGCGAAGGCGGAGCCCTTCAATTCGTCGTCGAGCCCGCGCGAGACGAGACGGCCGAGGATCGGGTCGCCCCGCGCTTCGCTATTCCAGGCGAAGTCGCCGGCGGATCGCTCGATGCCGCGTTCAGTGAGGCTGCGATGGATGCGCTTGATGATGTCGCCGCGTTCGCCGAGCGCGCGAAGCGTGCTCTCGGTTTCCTCGGCCAGAACCCATTGTCCCGGGCCGATCGGCGCGGCGAGGCCGAGCTTCTCCAGCTTGCGGATGCGCCCGACGAGCATGGGCCGCTCGCTATCAGCCGCCGGCTCCGGGCTCGGGCGCAAATCGACGACTCCCTCTCGGCCGGCAGCCTGGCGGAGCGTTTGATCGAGCGGCGTCCAGCGGTCCGCCTCCACCTGACGTTCGAGGCCACGGCGAATCTCGAGTTCGCTGCGCGGGCCGAGCTCCAGAGTGACGAGCTGCTCGGCGCGGCCACGAAGGCCGCGGCTGATATAGTCGCGGCTGATGACGAGATCGCGGTCGTCGTCGGCGCGCCCGCGCACGAGAATATGAATGTGGGGATGCTCGGTGTTCCAGTGGTCGACCGCGACCCAATCGACTCCCGTTCCAAGATCGCGCTTCATTTGCCCCATCAGATCGCGCGTGAAGCTCCGCAAGTCGGATAGTTCCGCCGCGTCATCGGGCGACACGATGAAGCGGAAATGATGGCGGTCACCCTGGCAACGTTCGGCGAAGCCCCGCGCATCCCCCTCGTCGCCTCCGGCGTCGAACATTTTCCCAGGCGAGCCGTCACGAGTCACACCGTCGCGGCGCAGATAGGAAAGATGCGTGCCGAGCTGCGCCGACTTCGACCCGTGCCGGACGACGCGCGCCTTGATTACAACGCCGCAGGATTTCGAGGTGAGGCCGCGGATCGCCAGCAAGCTTGCGGCGCGCCCGCGCCCGAAGCTCCCCGCCTTTCCGCGCGTGCCCCGATGCAACCCCCCGGCCTTCTGCGTCGCCGCGAGAACGCGCGCCACGAAGCTCTTTCCCTTTCCCGGCTTCGTCGAGCGGATGCGGCCGGGACGAATGCGGATGTCGTGGTCACGAGACATGGCGCAGCGCCGACGAGGTGAAAATTGCCGTGCTGTTAGAATCACATGCGAAGATCGACAGGCTGCGCCACGAATTCACAGGCTGTACGAAGGTACTGACGAAGAAAGATAAAACGACCGCCGGACAGAGCCGCAGGCTGTCCCTTTTATCCTGCCCTCCGTAACCCGCTCGATCACGCTCTCCGTCGAAACTCGCCGGATGCGCGACATTGTTCGCCAGCCTTCGATGAAATGCGATCTCCTTCATTGCAGGTCACTCCCGCGTGCGATGGGTACAAAGAGACCGTTCGAATGCGGAACGAGCGCAGACAAATCGGCGATGCGACGTGCGGTCGATGCGCCATTCGGCTGCATGTCGAGCGACGACAATTCGCCCGACGGATCGCCATCGGCGCGGAGAACGAAGAGCGGCGCGTCATTTCCGGTGAAGGAAGTCGGGCCGCCGTCGACTCGGCGCTGAAGCTGTCCGTGATCGATCATCGGAGCGAGCGCTTCGACATATTCCAGCGTTTCAGCGGGGAGCGCTCGTCCTGCCGTGAGATACCGGTCGAAGCGCGCCGGACCTGCATTATAAGCTGCGAGGAAGCCGGGCGATCCGTATCGATCGATCAGCTCTCGAATATACGCCGAGCCGGCCAAGATGTTGTCGTGCGGATCGAATGGGTCGACGCCGAAGCCGTGGCGAAGGCGCAATTCCTCGTAAGTCGAAGGCATGACCTGCATCAGCCCGATTGCGCCCTTGGGCGATCGCGCGCGAACATCGCCGCCGCTCTCGACACGCATTATCGCGCGTATCCAGCGAGTCGGTACGGCGAAGCGCTTCGCAGCTTCTTCGACGAAAGTTTCGATCTCGGCCCGGGTACGTCCGCTCGCTGGCGATGGATCATTCGACGCCGATTTCGCGAGAGCGAAGGCGCCGAATTGTAGCGAGGACGCTGCAATCACGGCGACCACACCTATCGTCGCGAGACAATTCGGAACGTAGGCCGTGAGGGAGACAGCGCGCAACATGAAAGCGAGAGGCAGCACACAGATGCGCCTGCGATGGAATGGCGCAATCATTCTTCCGTCGCCTCCTCTGTGGTCCAGAGCGGGGTCGCGCGGCCGACGATCGAGGTGATTGGCGTCGGGCCGAAGTATCTGCCGTCGAGCGAGTTCGGCGATTGCCAATTCATGACAAAGATCATGTCGTCAGCAATGCTGCGACAGCCCTGCCAAACGGGAAGCGCGCGTCCGAGATGGTCGCTTTCGCGCGCCGCTCCCACTTCGATTCCATCGACGATGATGGTGAGGTTCCGTCGGCAGACTGTCTGTCCGGGAAGCGCAAGAACGCGTTTCAAAAGCGGGACGCCGCGCGGCAGGTAGCTGCGCTCTGCGAGGAAGTCGGCGACCGCCCGCTGCGGCTCGACGACGACAAGATCGGTGACTTGAAGGTGGTCCGGCGGCATGACGAGATAGAACCCGATCGGCACGCTGGCGCTGACGTTCCAGACGAGGCCCGGCGCGACGCCGATGCGCGGTGGAAGCGCGGCGGCCGTAACGCCGGAACACATGACTGCGAGGATGATGCGCGGCGTCATGACATGACTTTCTGTCGCAGCAACCATGCGTCGTGCCGCTGTCGCGAATAGGCTCGCGGCTCGCTGCCGACGGTCAGACGATTGTGGACATGCCGCCAATAATCCGGTGCGGCGTCGGCCGGATCGACGCCGATTGCTTCGACGGTATCGATCGCTCGCAATGCGCGCTCGACTCTCGGCCAGCTGTTGAGGCGCAGCAAAATGTCACCGCCGGGACGGACGAAAGGCACGGTCGAGAAGGCCTCGCCCTGCGACACCGCGCGCAGAATGTCGATGCGCGAAATGATCGTGCCGTGCTCATTGGCCGCCCAGCGCACGAGTGCGAAGATGCTGTTCGACGCAAAGCTGACGATGCGCCGGCGGCGATCGAGCGTCCTCTCTTCGGCAACGCGGCCGAACCTGATCCAGAATTCGACGCGCTTGGGAATGAAGGTGAGCTCGACGTGCGTAAGGGAGGAAATGGCGCCTTCGGCGGTCCTTCCAGCGACTGGGATGTCCGAGTTCACGACTGGCCTCCATCGTCTCGGGGAAATTCACGCGCGAGCAGGTCGCGCAGCATGTCGGCGACGGTGACGCCGCGCCGAAAGGCGATGATTTTGATGCGGCCACGCAAATCGGGCGTCACGTCGATGGTCAGCCGCGCCGTGAATTGCTCGGCCTTCGACGCGGCGCCGCGCTCGTTCCGGTCGGCGGTCTTGATCCAGGCGTCTGCGTCGCTCGGACGTTCGGCGAAGCCGCGCGGAGGCTTGCTCGATGTCATGCGAGCCTCTCCAACTCGGCGGCGAGCGCGGCGATCTCGCGCGCAGCGACGGCGCCGTTGACCGTTTCCGAGACGAGGCGGCCGCTGCGCGCGGCGTCTGCGAAGACGACGCGCTGACCGATGCGCGAGGCGAGCACCGGCGGCTCATGGGAGGCGAGAGCTTGGGCCGTTTCGCGCGCGATGATCGTGCCGGTCGCGCAGCGATTGAGAACGAAACGAGCGAGAAGCTCTGGCCGGAAGATGCGGGCCTCGTCGATGAGTTTCAGCATTTCGCTCGACGCCCAGCCGTCGAACGGCGAAGGCTGCGCGGGAACGAGCGCGACGTCGGCCGCGAGCAACGCCGATCGCATCAGGGCAGCGACCCTCGGCGGCCCGTCGATGACGACATGGTCGGCGTCGCGAGCGATCTCCGGGGCTTCACGATGCAGAGTGTCTCGCGACAGGCCGATCACTCCGAAGAGCCTCGGAAGCCCTTCTCTGGCTCGCTGCTCGGACCAGTCGAGCGCCGAACCCTGTGGGTCGGCGTCGATGACGATCGTCCGCTTGCCCTCGCGGGCCCATCGGCCGGCGAGATGAAGCGCCAGAGTGGTCTTGCCGACGCCGCCCTTCTGGTTGAGGAGCGCGACGATCATGGCGCGCCTCGACGGCAAATCCGATAGTTGTCCACAGTGTGTGTCGGTGCGCGAGGTTTCGTGAATCGATGATTTGGCGGATCTGAATCCGCAGAATGGTTTGCGTGCATCGATATGGTTCCAGGTTTGTGAACTGACCCCAAAATGTGCTAGGTTTTCGAACCGAATCGTTCCGTAAATGGAGAGCGATTTGCGGCGCATTCCTCTCAGCCATCGGTCGCATGTGACCGGGTTCCAGGCGTTGGCGACTGGGACGGCGGAGCATGAGAGCGCGCTGGAGCGGGACTTCGTGACGCTCGTGAGCTTCATGGATGCCGGCGCCGTGGTGACGGCCCAGCCGATGACGATCTGGTTCGAGCATGAAGGCCGCCAGCGGCGGTACACGCCGGACTTCCGCGTCGACTGGGGCGACGGCCGCTGCGAGATCATCGAGATCAAGTACCGTAAGGATCTGCGCGACGGCTGGCGTCGTTTCCGACCCGCTTTCGCCGCTGCGCGACTTTGGGCGCGTGGCAATGGCGCGCGCTTCAGGATCGCGACCGAGCGTGGGATCCGCGGATCGCGCCTCGACGCAGCGAAGCGGCTGTTGCCGCTCAGGCGCGCGCCGATCGACACTGCGCTGGCGGAGCGAGCCGTCGCCCATGCGCGCGCCCATGCCGTCAGTTTCGGCGATCTGGTGGATGATCTGCCGGCTACGCGCGAGGTTGCTCTCGCCGTGATCTGGCGGCTGATCGCCCGCGGAGCGCTCGCCGTCGATCTCACGGCGCCGATCACGGCCGAGACGCCGGTGACTGCGCCATGAACACGCCCGACCTCTCGATGATCGGCGCCGCCGCCTGGGATGAAGCGCGACGCTGTCTCCCGGTGATCCGGCGACTGGCGGAGAATCCGGCGCGTACGCGACGCGACGCGTTGGCGGCCGCTTGTGAGCTCGGATATGGGGCGACCCACACTTATGCATTGCTGCGGCGCTACCTCGCCGACGCGCGCCTGACCGGCTTGCTGCCGAGCCGTCGTGGTCCCGAACGCGGCGTCTCCTTGCTCGATGAGGAAGTGGACGCGGTGATCCGCGAGGCCATCGACACGGTCTATCTGACGCGTCAGCGACCTCGGATCACTCATCTGGTCGAGGAAGTCCGACGCCGTTGCGTCGTGGAAGGTCTGCGCGTTCCGAGCCGCAAGGCGATCACGGCCCGGGTGCAGGCGCGTCCCGCCCATGAGGTTGTCGCGAAGCGCGAAGGCCGCAAGGCGGCGCGCGAGCGCTTTCTCCCGGTGGTCGGATCGCTGGAAGCCCACTGGCCGTTGTCGCTGATTCAGATCGACCATACGCTGGTCGACGTGATCGTCGTCGACAGCGAGACGCGCGCGCCGATTCAGCGGCCCTGGCTGACGCTGGCGATCGACGTCTGCACGCGTTGCGTCGCGGGCTTCCATTTGTCGTTGGAGCCGCCATCCGCGACCTCGGTCGCGTTGTGCCTGAGCCATGCTGCGCTTTCCAAGGAGAGCTGGCTGGCCGAGCGCGGCATCGACGCCGAATGGCCGGTGCGCGGCATCCCCGAACGCCTGCACTTGGATAACGCCAAGGAGTTCCGGTCCGAGGCGCTGAAGCGCGGCTGCGAACAGTATGGGATCGCCATCGATTACAGGCCGGTGCGCACGCCGCACTATGGCGGCCACATCGAGCGGCTGATCGGCACGATGATGGGCAAGGTCCATCTGCTGCCGGGAACGACCTTTTCCGACGTGCAGGAGAGAGGCGATTTGGACCCACAGAAGACGGCGGCGATGACACTCGACGAGGTGGAGCGCTGGCTCGGTCACGCAGTCGCAGGCGTCTATCATCGTGATCTGCATCGCGGCCTCGGCGTCACGCCGTTGGCTGCCTGGAAACGAGGCGTCGCCGGGGACGACACGACGTTGGGACGCGGCGAGCCGACTGCCGTAGCCGATCCACGCCGATTCCTGATCGACTTCTTGCCGATCGCACGGCGCCGGATTCGCCGAGACGGCGTGGCGCTGCACTCGATCGCCTATTGGGCGGACGTGCTGAGCACCTGGATCGGCCATCCCGAGCCGATGATCGTGCGCTACGACCCGCGCGATCTCAGCCGTATTTATCTGCTCGGTCCCGACGGAGTGTATTACGACCTCAGCTATCGCGATCTGCGGCGTCCGCCGATCAGCCTGTGGGAGCACCGTCTGGCGCTGAAGCGACTGCACGAAAGCGGCCGCTCGCTGGTCGACGAGGAAGCTATCTTCCGCACCATCGAGGCCATGCGAGCGATCACCGACGGCGCCGTTCGCTCCAGCAAAGCGGCGAGACGGCAGCGCGAGCGGCGTCTGCACGCTGTCGCCGCGGGTCATTCCGATCTGCTTCCGATAGAGCACGATGAAGCCGATCGGCTCCTGCAGATCGACGAGGGCCTGGCCCCACACGAACGGATGTTCCCGGTCGAGGAGTGGGAATGAGCGACGACTATGCGCATCTGCATCCCTCGGTCCGGCGCTTCGCTGACGAAGACGCCCCGTCGCGCATACGACGCATCCGTACGGATCGTTGGATCGGCTATGCACGGGCGGAAGCCGTCCTGGCGGCGCTGGAGGACTTGCTGAGCTTCCCGAAGCGAACGCGGATGCCGAACCTGTTGCTGGTCGGTCCGACGAACAACGGCAAGACCATGATCGTCGAGAAGTTTCGGCGGGCGCACCCGGGAGCCGCCGCTGGCGAGAGCAATGACGGGATTGCGCTTTTTCCCGTCGTGAAGGTGCAGATGCCGCCTGGTCCGGACGAAGGCCGGTTCTTCGGGGCGATTCTCGATGCGATCGGAATGCCGTTCAGCCCACGCGATCGAATCGCCACCAAGCAGGACGCGGTTGTCCGCGTCATGCGTTCGACGGGAACGCGGATGCTGGTGATCGACGAACTGCACAACGTGCTGTCGGGTTCGGCGATGCAGCAGCGTCGGCTGCTCAACCTGCTGCGCTGGCTCGGCAACGAACTGCAGATTCCGCTGGTCGGCGTCGGCACCGCCGAGGCGCTGCGGGCGATCCGCAGCGATGACCAACTCGTCAATCGCTTCGAGCCGCATCCTCTGCCGCTATGGAGCGACGACGGCGAGTATCGCCGACTGCTGAACACGCTCGAGGCTGTGCTTCCGCTGCGCAAGCCGTCGCATCTCGCCGAGTCCGCGCTCGGCGCTCGCATCCTCTCGGCATCCGAAGGCGTGCTCGGCGAGATGATCGCAGTGATCATCCGCGCCGCGGTTCGGGCGGTGGAGACGGACACGGAGGCGATCTCCGCGCGCATGATCGAGGATACGGGCTTCATTCGTCCCTCCGAGCGTCGTCGTGTCGCTGTCTGATTTGTTCGAGGTGGCGCCGGCCCCGGCCCCTTCGCGAGATCGCACCGGGTTGCCGAGGCATGTCGCTCCGATCGAAGGCGAATCCCTGATCTCCTGGGTGGCGGCGCTTTCCGCCGTTCTCGGCATGACGCCGCGCGTTCTTTGCCGCGATGCATTCGGCGTCGATGTTCGGCGGGACAGTGGATGGTGGCGTCGTCCCGATCCGTCGACGTTGAAGCGGATCGAAAGCCGAACCGGCGTCGATGTGACGCGTCTCGTCGAGATGACGTTGTGCGATTGGGCCGCCGAACCGAATGATGAGCGGGCGGATCGATTTGCAGCAAACCGATGGACCGCTCATGACAGTCGCAACGCTCGCCTCGGCCGTGTCGACGTCTGCATGCAATGCCTCTCCGAAGCGCCGCGTCCGCATCTCCAGCTGATCTGGACGCTTGGTTGGGCAGGCGCATGCCCCCATCATGGGACGACGCTCATCGGAAAGTGCCCCTCCTGCGGCAAGGCGCTGTGGCTGCGCGGCCTGACCGGTTCGGAGCCGATCGACTTTCTTTGCGGTCGCTGCGCAGCCCCGCTGACTCATGCCGAGCGTCTTCCGGCGCATCCGGCCGTTCTCGATCTGCAAGCGGCTCTCGTCGCTGGCAAACGAAGCGGAACGACGATCCTCCCCAGGATCGGCGCCCTGGACTGGCCAACGACCATGGCGCTCGCCGACGTGCTTCACGCGATGTTCTGGACACGTCACACGGGTAAGCAGCGTGGCTATCTCGCGCCGAGACAGCGTGATCGCCTGTCCGCCGGCGTCTGCCACGATCTCGGAATGATCGAGAGCGAGCGGCGGCGTATCCCCTGGAAGGAGAACTATGGCGGGTTGCTGTTGCTGGCTTGGTTGTTGGGCGATCTCGACGAGCGCCTGTCGAGAAGCATCGCCACACTGCTGACGCCGCATCTCGAAAGGCTGCTCGCTCGCTTCACGGACTTCGACGACGTCGTGAAAATCCGACTGCGAGGCATACTCGCAGCGGCAAGCGCCAAACGGCCGGAGGGCCGGCGCGCGTGGAAGCCCTGGTTGGACAGCCTGAGCGCCTCGCGTCTGCGTGAACAATCCATGCAGGATCGCTACAAGCATCGGCGCCAACGGCTCAGGGCGTTGGCGGAACTGAGAGACGGTGCGCCGGTCGAAGCGGTTGCCGCGCTCGTCGGCGTCAAGCCGCATAGCATTTATCGCTGGCTCCATCGTGGCGCGGCCGGAGGCCTCGAGGCTGCATTGGAACGTCCCACGGGCAAACCAGCTCTGACCGGCGCTCAGGCCGAGGAGCTGGGGAAGTGGATCGCTGGCAATCGTCTTCGCCAGAGCCGGCAAGCGATCGTCGATCGGGCTAGAGAGATATTCGGCGTCGACCTCGATCTCGACGCCGCGTCGAAGCTGCTGGCCAAACATCGCCGCGCGAAGCCCGGGCGCCGTCGTCGATTGTGGGGACCGAAGCACGGTCCTCGCAGAGCGGGATCTATTCATGATCCTGCTCCAGGTCCGTGAATCCGGTTCGCGTATCCTGGAGCGAGTTCATGATTCCTCGCCCCGGTTCACGAAACCTCGCGCACCGACAGTGTGGATTTCGGGGCCGGCCGTTAGAAGGAATCCGAAGGATTCCAAGTTAGAAAAGTTAGGAGCGGCGTGAATCGTGACAGGGCGGAGGGTTAGAAGCCGGTTTGGTCCTCGATGGCACGCGGATTCGGTCCTCGATGGCACGTGTCCGACGGTTTTCGATAGCACGAGCGATTTCACAGCTTTTCCACCGATGTGGCCGGGGGATCGCCTGCGGAGAGCACGGGCGCCGAGGCAGGGATTTGAAAGGGAACAAAGAAGAGCCGCTCGCCGCCCTGCGGCCCCGGGCGGATCGACAGCCGATAGTTCGGGAGTGGTTGCCGACGCACGATGTCGCGCAGATCGAACGCGAAGTGCTTCAACGGCGACAGCGCGCCGGACTTGGCATGGAGATGTTCGAAATCGAAGCTCCAGCCGCCGCGCTGGCTACCGCCATGCTTGCGCACGAGCCGATAGAGCCAGCGCTCGAGGCCGCCGGTTAGCGAAAAATAGGCGCGATCGATGGTGAGGACCAAGGCGTTGTCGAGCACGCCGGCGTAGAACCAGTCCGGCAGGATCAATTCGACGCCGAGCGGCCTTCCGTTCGCATCGGCGGTCTCCTTCCACTCGTTGATCCAGGAGAAACGGTGGCGACGCCGCTCGGCGGGCTGACGGATGGATGTCACCACGCTCGTCGCCTGCAGGCGGTCGAGCGCCGCCTTCAGTCGATGGTAGTCGCGAGCGCTGGTGGTCCGGCCGGTGAAGGTGAGAATTTCGTAAGGGGTGGACGCCATCAGGCGAGATGTCCGCAATCCTCGGTCGCGCGCCTGGACGATCTGCGACGCGGCCCAGATCAGCACATCGGCGTCCCAGATCGTCGCCATGCCATGCTCGACGGACGCCTCGACTTTGATGACGATCTCGCCCATTCGAAAGTCGATCGGCTTGATGCGCTTTGATTTGGCGAGGCTGAAGAATGGGTAGGCCATGAGATCCTGCGCGTCGCGCGGGGCGAGGTCGCCGGAAAGCGCCCGAAAAAGCTCGAGCTGCTCGCGCTCGGCGTCGTGAAAGAGGTTTCTGCTGTGCGTCGCGATCATGGCCGCGCCCCTGAACGTCAGCGACGCGGCTGGCCGGCGAAGGCCGGCGAAATGGCGGCATGACGTTTCGCGGGCAGGACTTTTCCGACGCCGGGGTCGGAGGTCGACGCTTTGACGCCGAGATCGAACCAAGCCTGCAAATCATCGAGACGGTAGACGACACGGCCGCCGAGCTTCGAATAGCGCGGGCCGGTGCCGTAGGTCCGATGCTTTTCGAGCGTGCGGCTCGAAAGTCCCAGAAAGCGCGCGGCCTCGGGCGTGCGCAGGTAGCGTGGCGGGAGTTCGGTGCCTGCTGCGGACATGAAGGCGCCTCCGTGATGCTGCGAAAGACCGCCGAGTGTCGGCGGCCGCTTTCGATCACAGTGGCGGAGAAGCGACGGATGGAGGGATGGCGAAATCGACGATGGCGAATTCGTCACCCCGGCGCGAATGTCGCGGTCGAGACTATCGGCGAAGGAATTTGCGATAACCGCCGCGCATCAGCGCGACGCCGCCGCGGACCAGCCGGATCGTGCTGTCGCGCAGAGGCGAGGTCTTCCACGGCTCCGCGCCGACCCTTTGCGGGCTGAACAGGCTCTCGGCGATGTCGCGATAGCTGGCGCCGGCCATGTGACCGTCGAGCGCCCGAAGCGCGTGATCGATGCGTTGCCGACGCTTGGGCGTGGGCGCGCCGGCGCCGGAGCGTTGTCCGGTGGCGTGACGCCAAAAACGCATCATCACGGCGAGGCGTTGCGGCGCCAGGTCGTCGATCGGTATGACGGCCGCGAGGTAGCTTGTCTCGTCGGGCGGATCCGGCAGCCAGAGTTGAAACTCGTCGCTACCGGATTTCAGAATAAAATGCTCGCCGTCCTGCGCGGGGCGACGCGCGCGCAGGCCCGGCCAATCCGACGGAGAAAACGTCAGCGCGGGATGTTGGACGCGGCTCGCCGTGAGGATGACGACGCTCGTCGACCATTCGGGAAGCCAGAAAAGATCGGCGTCAATCGCTTGGATTGCGGGGTCGACGGCGAAATCGCAACCCCCAGCGCCGCACGGAAGCGGCAGAGGCGTTTTCGTCATCGGCTCGAGAACGAGCCCTTGCGTGACCGGCTCGATAGTCCGGATCGCGGCGCAAGAATTCCCATGCAAGACCGCTCGAGCTCAAATTCCGCGTATAATTGTACGCGCTCGGCGACCGCCAATCTTCTGTAGACATGGCGTTCCTCATCGAAATCAAGGGTGAGGAATCATTGTCGACCGATCTTGTCGACAATCTGCGTTCGCAACGAACGGGATCGGCATGACGCAATGCCTGAACGGCGCATCTGCGCTTCGCATTTTCGCCGCAAAGCCAAATATGCGGAATTACTGAAATCGTAAGCACAGAACACGAAAGGCGTTCACCAACGCTACGATGTCAGGAACCTCGAAGCAGATCGCGATAGCCCTGGGCCGACAACCACCGCGCCCGGACGAGATGCGTGTCATGCGCGCGTCGCGCACGCGCCGGCTCGCGGGAAGGGTCGATCCCGAGGATGATTCGGCTGGCCTCCTCCCAGGAGGCGCCGTCCTCGGCGGCGTCGAGCAAGCGAAGATAGACCGCGAGGTGCTCGCGATCATATTCGGTCAGATGCGGCTCTGTCGGAGCTAAATCTTTGATTGCAGAAGAACGAGAAGGACTCACGAGCGAAGTATCCTCAAGACGGCGCGCCGCTCTGCGGCGTATTCTAGCGGATAATCCCGCGGGAAGCTCGTCGGAGCGGCGAAAAGCGGCAGATACATATTATAGTAGATAAACCTCAAAGTGTGTAACGGTCCAGCCTCTCCGCATGGATATGCGGCGGCTGGTCGGGCGGAATGTGAAGCGGATCAGGCTCGAAAAGGGCCTGACACAGGAGGCTTTCGCCGAACGGTCGGGCTTCACGCAGCAATATCTGAGCGATCTCGAACGGGGCCGCCGCAATCCGACGGTCGTCAGCCTGTTCGAGCTCGCTCAGGCGCTCGGCGTGGATCATGTCGCGCTGGTCACTCCGGACGAGCAAGCCTTGGTCGAAGCAGCTCCTCGCCGGAAATCCGATGCGAAGCCACTTCCGAAAAAGCCGGAGAAGCGTAAGAGCGTGAAAGCGGATCGACGCAAAGGCTGAAAATCGAAGACAGGTTCGGCCGCAAGTCAGCTATGCGGAAAACCTTTCCTGCTCGAATCCAAAGCTTCGCGAACGACCTCGTCGATCGCGTTTCGGACGTTGTCCTCGAGCTTGTCGAGGCCGTCACGGGCGATCATATAGAGCGCGTCGTCGATGTGCGGATCGACAGCGCGACGGGGAATAGAAAGTCTGGTGGCGCGCCCGCCCGTCGAAGAGCCGGCCTCTATGCGTGCAATAGCAGCATCCCGGATCGCGCAGGCGAACTGCTCGCGCGTGTCGAAGAAAATCTTCGCGAGGGACGCAGCCATGGCGAAATGTCTTTCTGGCATATTCACTTCCACGGCCATTCGATGGGCGTCTCGTCCCTCTCGGCGAATCGTCGGCGAAACCGTTCCTCGCGGTCTCTGACAGAGAGCGCTTCGGGTCTCGTAGCATCACTTGGCCGGGACGATCCGATTATCTACTTTTAAGATAATCTGGAAATCAGATTATGTAAAGACCCGCATCAAACGCGGGACGCAAGCTTGGCAAAGACGCTCGGATCGCCACGCCATAAGGCGCTAATCGATCTGCTCATCCAGAAGAGAGAGGCCGCGGGCCTGACTCAGGCCGACCTCGCTGAACGGCTCGGCGAATACCAGTCGTTCGTGGCGCGGCTCGAGAGCGGCGAGCGCCGCGTCGACGTCGTCGAATTTCTGGAGCTGGCCGACGTGCTCGGCTTCGACGCGGCGAAGGCGATAGCGCGATTGAAGAGGGTCTCATGACGAACGCGATATGTACGCGCCTCGCCCGCGGCGAGCGCGTTCGACGCGCGCTCGCGGTAAGGCGGCTCGGCGGCTTTCCGTATCGGTGAAATGTCTAGATGGTTGGCGAAAAGCCCCGCTCCGTTCGAGCGGGACTTCGCGATCCGGCTCAGTCGCCGTTGGGCTTGCGGCTGCGCGACCAGATGAGCATGTAGCCTTCGCCCTCCTCGTCGTCGAAGAGGTTGGCGTAGATCGGAGCCGGGAAGCTCGGATCGTCGAGCTTGACCGAGAGATAGTCGCGGCCTTCGGCGGAGCGCTTCGACCAGCACGCGCCGATCTCAATTCTCTTGACGTAGACGCGATGACTCGGCGCATTGTCGCTGGCGCGGTTGGTCTCGGGGACGATGCGCACGCCCTTGGCCTGAACGCTGAGCGTCACGATCTCGCCCTGGAACTCGTTGCCGGACTTCTTGAAGGAGCCGATGTTCGCCATGATAGTTCTCCTGTCGATTGCTTCCGAACCCGCGACCACCGCGGCCTCGATGGCGATCGAAAGGCCGAAGACGATCGGCGACGCATCCGCTCGCGGACCGAAGCGCAGCGGAGGACGGCGGTGGCGTGACTTTGTTGCCTCGCGAGGAATGACGCCGCAGGCGTCAGGGGAAGAAAGTCACGCCGCCGCCGTTGCGTCTCAGACGATCGAGGCGCAGCCGCTCTTCGGCCAGATCAGGCCATCACAGAGGCAGCGATGGTCGCATGGGCTCGACAGCGCTTTCGATAAGGAGAACTGGCGCGAGCATGGACCTCCGCACAAGTGCTCCGCAATTCAAAGAGAGGAAAGAGAGGCGATCGGCGGCAATCGGCGAACCGCTGCATCAGAAATCGACAACAGACAGCGATACGACTGCAATCACAGCGTCCACTGTCGGCGGCGAAGGAGCCCGAGCGGTGGAAGCCTCGAGCGGGCGGCGGTTGTCGACGTCGAATTAAAAAAAACGATATTCGCCCGCCGCCTTCGCCCAAACGACGACTTGGCGAAAGCGCTATTCCTCGCTCGGTCGCCTGACGCGAAAATGAGACCAGCGCGCCGCGAAAGCCTGCCCGGGAACGGGCGAACTAAAATGAGCAACGCTCGTCCACGCCGATCCGCCCACCATGATTGCGCCGATCAGCGCAAATATCTCTCGCCAGACGGAAGACGTCACGCCGATCGCGAGAGCGAGAGCGACATGATAGCCCGCGATAGAGGCCGGAGCGGCGAAGAACGTGGCGATAATGGCGCGGAGCAGCGGCGAGGCCGTCGCTGCGAATGCGACCCGCCCTGCAGCGAGCGCAGCGCTTCCCGAAACCAGGCCGACGAGCATGGCGCCGAATGGGCCAGCGCCGCTATTGATCGCGGCGAAAAACGCGGTGACGCCGACGAAAGCAGGAAGGACGTGCGCTGCGAGCGCAAACAGCAGCCAACAGAAAAATCCGAGGCCGATGAGATTGAACATAATGCCGAAGGCGAGCATGGCGGACCCCCGTGACAAAGTCGCGAAGTCGCGCCTCCTCCTCCGCCATGGCGCGAGCGGCAGAATAGCGCAATTTCGTTGAAATTGGAATCCTCGCCGTCGACCGCGATGCGCTGACGTATATCGCCGGAGGTGGAGACGGGTCAGCGCGGCGGCGCGTGACAGGCTGTGTGAAAACTCGGGGGAGCCTCGGCATCGACGAGGCTCCTTCGGTCGTGAACCAACTCTATTCCTCAGCTCGCCTGTGCCCGGAGATTGATGCTCCGGATCATGTTGTAGGCCAGAACGGAGAGCGCCATTTCCGTTCTCGTCGCCGGAAGGCCTCGGGTCAGGAATCGGCCCGACATCATTCGCTTCATCGTTCCGAACGGATGCTCCACCGAACATCGTCGCTGCCGCATTAGCCCCGGATCGGCGACGACGCGCGCCGACATTCTCTCCAGAGCATCTTCGTTTTGGTGTCGACTGACCCAGCGAACCTCCGCCTGTGTGCAGCGCGGTTTCAGTGCGCAGCCCGAGCAATCCTTCGACACATAGTAGTAGCCGTTTCGATTGACGCCGCCTTTGCGCCGCAACAGGCGTCCCTCAAGGCAAGTGTATTGATCGTGAGCCGCGTCGTATGTGAAGTCGGCGCGGTCGAACTGAGTGCCGTCGCCGCGATTGTTGACCGAACGCTTGGCCGCGACGCAGGCAGTGATGCCATCAACTTCGCAGGCCGCTGCCGCGTTGCCATTAGAGTAGCCCGTATCGGCCACGACGATCAGCTCCTCTCGTTCGAGCAGATCGCGCGCGGCTTTTGCGATCGGGTGAAGCATGCGCGTGTCGTTCACCTCGTCTGTGACTTCGTGATGGACGATGAAGCCGGTGTCGGCGTCGACCGCGGTCTGGACGTTGTACGACGGCGGCTTCCCGCCTCGGCCGAACCCCATCGGCCGCGCGTCGAGCTCGCCATCGACAACCAGGCTGCGCGCGTCCTGATCGAGACGCGCTGACAGTCGATCCAGGTCGACTCGACGCTCTTTTAGCGCCACGATCGCCTTTGCGATCGCGTCGGGATCGTCGGCAGGTTCGTTCGCGTCTGTTTTGTCGAGGTCGGAAAGGTAACTCGCGATACGAGCGTCGACCTTATCTGCCTCCTCTGCGATCCGGCGTCGGTCCATGACGCGAATCGGGCTGGCCGCCGCACGGAACTTCGCGCCATCGATGGCTAGGAGCCTGGCGGCGAAAAGCCCCTGATCCCGGCAGAAAAGCACAAAAGCGCGGCAGGCGCCGACGATCGCGGCTCCATTGTCTCGCCTGAAGTCCGCAATTGTCTTGTGATCTGGCGCCAGCCGGCGAACGAGCCACATCAGTTCGAGATTTCGCCGGCATTCGCGCTCTAGTCGTCGCGAGGAGCGGAGTTCATTGAGATAGCCGTAGATGTAAAGCTTCAACATGTCTCTGGGATCGTAGCCCGGTCGACCAATTGACGCTGGAACGGCCCGTCCGAAACGCAGAGCTGAGAAATCGAGTTGGTTGACAAAAACATCGATGGCCCGAACGGGCGCAGTTTTCTCAACATAATCTTCGATAGCAGGCGGCAGTAAAGCTGACTGATGCCGATCATCTCCGGTAACGTAGCTCATATCTGCTCCATATTGAATTATATACTTAAATTTATACACTGATTTGGTGAAATGCGCGAGGAAAAGGAGCCCCGTTGAGAACGAAGCTCAGGAGGTTTTCACACAGCCTGTCACGCGCCGCCCTCGTCGAATTTCCACACGGGGATGCCGAGTTTCTTCGCCTTGTCCGCGAGATTGGCGGATATTCCCGATCCCGGGAAAACGATGACCCCGATCGGCAGTGCCTCAAGCATCTGGTCGTTGCGCTTGAAGGGCGCGGCCTTCGCATGTCGCGCCCAGTCGGGCTTGAAGGCGATTTGTGAAACCTTGCGATTGTCGGCCCAGCAGGCCGCGATGCGCTCTGCGCCTTTCGGCGAACCGCCATGCAGCAGCACCATGTCTGGGTGCTTGGAGAAGACCTTGTCGAGTCGATCCCAGATCGCCCGGTGATCGTTGAAATCGAGTCCTCCGGTGAAGGCGACCTTCGGTCCGGCGGGAAGCAGCGCCTCATTCTCCGCCCGGCGTCGGGCGGCGAGAAAATCGCGGCTGTCGATCATCGCCGAGATGAGCGCGCGATGACTGACCTTGGAACCGGCGCGCGGGCGCCAAGTCGAACCGGTGTGGCGTTCGAATTGATCGGCGGCATGGTCGCGAAAGAGCTCCATGCTGTCGCGACGCTCGACCAGCGTCATTCCCTCGGCGATCAGGCGCTCGAGCTCGACGGAGCGGATTTCCGAGCCGTCCTGCTCCTTCTGGCTTCGGCGTTGCGCCTGCTCATTGTCGTCGAGCTCGCGCTCGATGCGGAGTATGGCCCGGTGGAAGAGATTGACGCTCGACCAGAGCAGGTCTTCGAGATCAGGCTCGAGGCGGGTGTCGCCGAGGGTCGCGACGAGCGCGTCGAACATGTCCGCGGTCGCGCCGGCGATGGCTGCGGCTTCGGGCAGCGGCCGGCTGTCGGGCTCGTCCTGGAAGGGACGGTGGCCGTAGAGTTGAAGCTCGGTGAGAACGCGGTCGATCGGGGATGAGGCGTGCGGAGGCTCGTGTTCGGTATCGTCGCGGTTGATCGTCATGGCGTCGCCCTCTGTCGGATCGGCCGCGCCCATCGCGGCCTTCGTGGGCGTCCGAAGCGGCAAGACAGAGCCGGCCTGCACCGCCGAGCGGCCGAAGCGGAGCGGAGGACGGCGGACGGCGGCAATTTTGTGTCGCGATGCAAAGCCGGATTTATCCGGCGGCGGAAAATTGTCGCCGCCCGCCGTTGCACGGCAGGATCGATTGCCGCAGGACATAGCCCCTCTCGAAGGCCGTGGGCGCGGCTCTTCCGATGCGGGACAGGTATTCGATCATGCGCGAAGTCGAGTTGCGCCGACGCGCGCTCGGTCGGCCGGCGCGCGCTCTGCCGGGCTCATGAAGCGCGCCACGTCCTCCGGAACGAGCTGAATGCGGAGAGCTGCCCGCAGTTCGTCCACGCCGAGGTAGCGCAGATCGTCGTTGAAATCGTCGAGCGTCGGCGAGAGTATCACCGCATCGATCCCTTGCGCCGCGGCTCGTCTCGTCAACGTCTCGGCCGCCATGTCTCCTGCCGGATCGTCGTCGCGCGCGACATAGAGACGTCGCAACGTGTGAGGAAGTATCAGGGCGGCGAGGTGATTGGCCGACAGCGCTGCGACCATCGGCAGAGTGGGAAGAACGCAGCGGATCGACAACATGGTTTCGACGCCTTCTCCTGCCGTCATGATGTCGTCCACGACGCCGAAGCGGACGCCATTGCCGAGGAGACGACCCATCGCTCGCCTCGGCGTGTCCACCGGCGCCTTGTCGGCGCCAGTCGGATCGAGCCATGTGCGTTGAACGCCGGTGACGACACCCGAAAGATCGGTGACGGCTGCGATGAACGCCGGCAATGGCTCGACCTCGCCGTCGCTCTGTCGGCGATAATAGCAGCGTCGATGGAAGCGAAGACTGGCGGCTTCGTGCAGAGTCGTAATGCCACGTTTGCGGAGATATGTTTCTGCGATCGTGCCGCGGATCGGTTTGGCCATGGCGAACAGTCGGCGTGCGGATTCGATTGAGCCTCTCGGCACGGGCGTCGGTCCACGCGGCGCCGGTTCTTGACCGGGTTCGAAACGCGGCATGGCGAGGAAGCGCCGCGCCTCGTCGGCGACATCGCGGAAATTGGAGAGGCGGCAACTCGCACGGATAATGTCGAGCAAGTCGCCATGTTCCGCCAATGCGGGATCGACCCATTTCCCTGCCGCGCCTTTGCCGCTGTCGGCGCCGGTCAACCGAACGAAGAGGCTGCGGCCCGGCGTGTTGCGGGCGTCGCCGACAAGCCAGTAGCGACCTTCGCGGCGCCCGTTCGAGAGATAATGGCGGCATACCGCCTCGGCGTCACGCGCGAGACGCTGCGCCAACTCGGCCGGTGAATCGAACATGGGCCTCCTCCAAAGAAAAAGGGACCCGCCATTTCTAGCGAGTCCCTCGGTTCGGCCTCGGGGAGGTCTATTCGGCGCAGGTCTCGGGATCGTCCGTCGACCCGCTGTCAGCATCGCTCTGCGCCGTGTCTTCGTCGATAGCCGTTTCGCTTTCGATCGCCGCCGTTTCTTCGACCGGCTCATCATAGTGGTGAGGCACGTCGACGGCGCCCGACTGCTGGAACGCGCGACCGGGCGTACGCAACGGTTCGGGGAGCCAGCCCGTTCCGACGAGCATCTGCTCGGCTTGGACCGCCATGTCGCCTTTCTTCAGATGCTCGATCTGTCGCGCCGAGGCTTCGCCCTTCGTCTCGCGAACCGCTCCGAGGATGCGAGCCTTGGTCACGCGGCCGAGAAAATTATCCACGGTCGGCGTCCAGCCGGCGGTGGCGATATCGAGAGACAAGGTCTGCGCGAGGCGATCGGCATGGGCGATGGCTCTGGGCCGCCGGTTCCAGGCCTCGTGAACGGCGTTGACGGTCAGCGAGACGCAGTGCGCGAAGAGCGCCTGCCGCGCCGCGACGTCGAGCGTCGTCAGCGCAGCCCACAAATCTCCCGGTTCCGCAGGCAGTTGCGACGACCAGTCGCGATGACGGGCGTCGACGGCGGCGGCGAGCGGCGCGTCGCCGAGGCCGGGCGCCAGACTGCCGAAGGCGACGTTCTTCGGCTCGATCTCCACGCAGGAGTCCGAGCCGTAGCGATAGAACAACTTCAGACAGAGAACATGCAGCGCCGCGAGAAAGGCGACGGCGGGATCGTCGCCGATGGCTCGGCGCAGCGCCAGCGTCCGATAGGCCGTGAGCTCGGTCAAAAGCTTGTCAGGCAGAGGCCGAATGCCTTCGTCCTCTTCCTCCGCCGGCTCGGATCGAACCATATTGTCGCCGTCGGGCTCGACCGCCCTGGACGCCGCCGACGCCACCGCCGAAGAAGCGTCGGCGTCGGCCTCGCCATCCGACTCGGCGACTGTCGGCTCAGCGATCTGCACGTCGTCTTCTGGACGCACATAGCCTCGCTCGATGCGCAGCCGGCCGGAGCCGTCGATGCTGACGAAGGCGCCCGCTCGGGAAACATCATCAGGATAATAAGCCACCGGACGTTCTTCGATCTCCGCCATGGCGGTTTCGATCTCGCCGAGACGACGATCCACATCTTCGGGAATTTGATCCTCGTCGGCGAAGGCGGCTTCGATCTGCTGGGCTTCGGTCCGCAGCGATTCGAGCGCGGCTTCTCCCTCCGGCGTCAGAGGCGGGCGTTCGCCCTGGATGCAACGCAGCCCATATGTATGGCCGTAGGGAAAATCGGTCGCGACCCCGACCCATTTCCAACCCTCGGCGCCCACGCTCTCCGCCGCGCGCTCCAGCTTCTCGGCGACGAGACGATCGAGAAGGCCGACGTCTTGCAGCCAGCCGCCGTCGTCGCTCTGAAACAGGTCGCGCATGACCGCGCCGCCAGCCGCGGCATAATCGTCGCCGGCGAATTGCGCGCGCTTGTCCGAAGCTCGTACCGCGCCTTCGGTCAACAAGCGGCGAATCTGGTAGGCCTCTTTATTGTAGGAGCGCTGAATGGCGTCCCAGACCTGCTCTTGCCGCTCGTGGTCCGGGCTGACGGTGAAACCCATGAGCTGGTCGAGCGTCATGCCGTCCTCGGCATAGACATCGAGCAGCTTCGGCGACACGGAAGCGAGACGCAGGCGCTGCTTGACGACGGCGACGCCGACGAAGAAGGCGGCGGCGATCTCTTCCTCGCTCTGGCCTTTCTCGCGCAGCGTGAGGAAGGCACGGAACTGATCGAGCGGATGCAGCGGCGCGCGCTGGACATTCTCGGCGAGACTGTCCTCCTCGGCCGTCCCGTCGGTGCGCACGACGCAGGGGATGGGAGCGGTGCGCGCCAGGCGCTTCTGCTTCACCAGCAGCTCGAGCGCTCGATAGCGCCGGCCGCCGGCCGGGATCTCGAACATGCCGGTCTCCGAGCCGTCGGCGTCGAGCACCGGACGGACAGTGATGCTCTGCAACAGCGTGCGGCGGGCGATGTCTTCGGCGAGCTCCTCGATCGAGACGCCGGCCTTGATCCGGCGGACATTCGACTGGGAGAGAACCAGCTTGTTGAAGGGGATATCGCGCGAGGCGCTGAGGTGGATTTTCTGAACCGCGGTTGCCATGAGATCAACTCCGCGACGAGCAGCCGAGAGACTTTCTCTCGATCCTACGACTCGTCACGAAGATCGGCGCAGCCCTCTACCTCTCGGGTTCGGGCCGCGCCAGCTATGTCGATGAGGCGCTGCGCCGAAAACTTCCGGCGCAGCGATATTTGGCCGTCAGGCGGCGCGCGCGAGAAGCGCCTTGGCGCGGCCTTCGAGCTCCAGCCGCGCGTCCTGATGCGGCTTGGAACGCGCGACAGCCGTGATCCCTTGCACGAAATCGAAAATGCTCTCCGGCGGCCGCCCTTCCTCCTCGAGAACGGCCGCGATCACTTTGGCCGTTTCCGCCTTGCTGAAGCCGCGCTTACGCAGGAACGTCTCCCTCTCGTCGTCCTTGCGGGCGACGATGCGTTCGCGCGCCGCTTTCACGCCCGCGATGAAAGGCGCTGGCGACGACCGCGCGAAATTCTCGAGCGCCGGCGCCGCCTCATGGGCGAAGCGCTGCGCCGCGAATTTGCTGTGCCGAATGCTTATCTCCTCGAATCCTTCGACGCCCCAAAGGTTCCGATTCATGCACACCGCGCGAAGATAGAAGGAGGCGATGCCGAGCGTCTTCGATCCGACCTCGCTGTTCCAGCAATAAAAGCCGCGAAAGTACAAATCCGGATCGCCGTTCGGCAACCGGCCGGCTTCGATCGGATGCGTGTCGTCGACGAGGAAGAGGAAGACGTCACGATCGCTCGCATAAAGCGTCGTCGTCTCCTTGGCGACATCCACGAACGGATTATAGGTCATGGTCGCCCAGTCGAGAACGCCGGGTACCTTCCAGCGCGTGTCGCCCGTGCCGTTTCCAGCGATTTTCATCACGGCGGCGACCAGCTCATGATCCCAGATACGGCCATAGTCCGGACCAGTGACCGCGCGCAACTCGATCCTGCCATCGTCCGCCTCGAGCGTCTTGACCAGCTCGGCGCGATGCGACAGCAGGCCATGCTGGAGATTGACGCCGGCAAGCGGCGCCGGCAACTCGCGGAGATAACCGGCGGGCGCCCCGACCAACGAGCAGAGCTGGCTGAAACTCCAATGCGTTGGCGCCACCGGCGAGGCCGAGCCCGGCAGCACGAGCGTCAGGCGCACTGCGTCGGCGCGGCGCGCCTCCACGCGGATCGTTGCGCTCTCCACCGTTCGGGCGTGGCTGCGCTCGAAGCGGCCGCGAACGGCGGCCAACAGGTCCGACAGCGACAGGTATCGCTCGTCGTCGGGCCGGGAAAACCATTCGGACGACACCCGGCCGACACGGTCGCCGCGAGACAGGTCGACCTTGAAACCAGATGAGACGCCGAACTCGGAAGCGCCGCCCACATCGGCTGTAGCCTTCGAAATCTCGATGTTCATGATCCAGGACTCCGCGACGGGCGCCGCGAGACTCTCTCTCGGCCCTCAACCCGCCGTGAAAGCGAGGCACGCCTCTTTCTCTGGAAGTGCGGTTCAAGGGCAACGCCAACAGAATGGATCACAGATCGACCAATTTAGCGGGAAAGCAAACCGATCGCATAGTTCGGAGCGTCTTGCCATAGATGCCTTTGATCTACGCAATCCCCTCGTCTGTTTGGGGCTTCAATTCTCTGGCGCATTCGCTTTGATTGTGGACCGCGTCGGCTTCTCGCACGACTGGATGGACGTCAAGACGGCGACATCTGCCGGAGGAGCGCTTAGTCCTGGGAAGCGAGCTCATCACATTCGTCAACCTTTCGGTCGCGAGGATAAATATATTGTTATTTACCAAATACGTAGCGCTCAAAGCGGCGGAATGGCGGTATGCCGCATTCATCGAGCTCTCGCTCCGGCTTTCATGATATACGTATCAGGGATTTCGATCCTGCGGTCATGTCTCGGTGGGCTCAGGCGGCAGGCGTCGTGGCAAGCGGGTCTAAATTCAGCAGTGAGTTGCGCTCAATAACCCTAAGTTGGGGAGTATTATGTCGGACGGTGAATTGAAAATCGGTTGCTCGGTCGCCGAAAATGTCAACGTCGCGTTCTACCAAAACGCCGTCCCTATTCTGCGCGAACTGACCCTTGAAAACGACATCGGGCGAGACCTCAGCGAGGTTTCGGTCCACTTGTCTTCTGAGCCGCCATTTTTGACGCCCGGCATGTGGCGTGTCGACCGCATCGCCGACAAGACCACCTATCACATTCGCAGCCTCGACTTGCTACTCGACCCAGTTTTTCTAGCTGGTCTCTCAGCGTCGCGCCGCGCCGAGATCCACATCGTCGTTGAGGTCGATGGAATTGCGCACTCTAAATGCAAGGTCGAAGTGAACCTGTTGCCGCCGTCGCATTGGGGCGGAGCGGGATCGGCGCCTGAGCTTCTCGCCGCGTTCGTGCGCCCGACCGACCCCAGCGTCGACGTGATTTTGCGGGAGGCCGCCGAGAAACTCTCGCAGGCTGGTCGCGATCCCGCGGTAGACGGATATAAGCAGGGGAAGAAGACCCGAGCATGGGAGATTGCCGAGGCCCTTTGGGCTGCTCTCGTGGGACATTCCATCGCCTATGTGCTGCCGCCCAAGAGCTTCGAGCGCCAAGGCCAGCAGGTGCGTGGACCAAGCGATATTCTGTCGCGGAAAGTCGGGACCTGCCTCGATTTATCATTGTTCTATGCCTCATGCCTCGAACAGGCCGGTCTGAATCCGCTGGTCGTCTTGACCGAGGGACACGCCTTCGTCGGCGTTTGGCTTGTGGACGAGGACTTCTCGGAGTGCGTCGTCGATGACGCGCAAATGCTGCGCAAGCGTGTTCAACTCCAGGAAATGATTCTCGTTGAGACGACGCTCCTGACCGGGGCAGAGCCCGCACGCTTCAAACACGCGGTCGAGCAAGGCGCCAAGCAGATCGCCGAGGGTACGGAAGCTGTCCTCGAACTTGCCGTCGACATTAGACGTGCTCGCATCGCCAGCATCAAACCACTCGATCTCGGCGGCAACACCGGCCCCGTTATCGAACCGAAAGCTTCCGCCATTGAAGCGCAAGTCCTCGAGGAGACGCCGCGGTTCGCAGAGGAAATGGATCGCCGCAAGAAAAGGGACGACAAGCCGCTCGATCGGCTGGAAAGCTGGAAGCGCAGTCTTCTCGACCTGACGTTGCGTAACCGTCTCCTCAATTTCAAGGACGGCAAGACGACAATTGCGATTGAATGTCCAGATGCTGCAAAGCTCGAGGACATGCTCTCGGCGGGAAGTCGGTTCAAGCTTGTTAGCCGAACGGCAGTTCTCGACGGGAGTGACGGACGTGATCCCGCGCTTATCGTCAATCGGCAGAATGAGGACGGACGCAAGCGCTTCGTTCTTGAAGCCTTGGGGCGTGAGGAACTTCACACGAACGTAGCCGAAGCCGATCTGGAAGGACGCCTCACCGATTTGTTCCGTGCGTCGCGGCTGGCATTCGAGGAGGGCGGCGCAAATATACTTTATCTGTGCCTCGGTTTTTTGGAGTGGATACCGCAAGATGGAGCCGGCCCCTATCGTTCGCCACTTCTTCTCGTTCCGGTGAGTCTGGAGCGCAAGAGCGTGAGATCCGGCTTTCGGCTCAAACTGCATGAAGACGAGGTTCGTTTTAATCCGACTCTGCTTCAGATGCTGCTGCAGGACTTCGAACTGTCGATGCCGGAGCTGGACGGCGAACTTCCGCGTGACGGATCAGGGATCGACGTCGCGGAAGTCTGGCGGATCGTCCAGCGGCATGTGAAGAGCATTAAGGGATGGGAAGTCGTCGAACAGGTCGTACTGTCGACCTTGTCGTTCACGAAATATCTCATGTGGAAGGATTTGGTCGACCGCACGAATGATCTCATGCGAAACTCGCTCGTGCGTCATCTTATCGAAACGCCAACGCACTCCTATGCGGGCACATCGGAAGAGTTCATCGATCCGGCTCGTCTCGACGACGCCATCGATCCATCCGAGCTTTTCGCGCCGCTCTCGGGAGATTCGTCCCAACTAGCGGCCGTCGTTGCCGCGCAACGCGGCAAGGACTTCGTGCTATTCGGGCCGCCCGGAGCCGGCAAGAGCCAGACCATCGCTAATATGATTGCGAACTGTCTCGCGCATGGGAAATCTGTTCTGTTCGTTTCGCAGAAGACAGCTGCGCTGGAAGTCGTGCGTCGCCGTCTCAACGACATTGGCCTTGGCGGGTATTGCCTGGAGGTGCATTCAACGAAGGCGCAGAAGTCCAGCGTGATCGAGCAACTTGCGACGGCTTGGCGTGAACGCGGCGACGCGGACGAGGAAAGCTGGCTGGAAGCCAGCGCGCAGTTGAAAGCCAAACGCGACGAACTGAACCGGCTTGTCTCAGCTCTGCACTGTCGGCGCGGGAACGGAATGACTGTCTATGAGGCGTTCGGGCGTGTAGTCGCAGATCAAGGGACAATTCTTGATGTCGGCCTTGCTTGGCCGGCCGGCGTTGATCATACGCCACAGAATCTCGCAGCCTTGCGTGCGGCTTGTACGGACCTCGCCACAACTATGTTAGCCGTTGGCGCTCCAGCGACGCACCCTTTGCGCGGGATTGAGCAGACGAGATGGACACCGGCTTGGGCGCGCGAGATGCAAGCCCTGATTGATCGCGTACATACCGCCGTGCAGCGGTTGAGGGCAGCAACCGAGGCATTCGTCGCTTCGATAGGTTTGGAGCAACGGGTGCGTGGCCTCGCGCAATTGTCAGAACTCGAAACTTTGGGAACGTTGCTCACTCGGCCCGAAGCGACGGAAGGCGATCTGTGTGCTTTGTTGCTTGCCGACGAAACGACCGACCGATTCCATCGGACATTGAGTGACTTGAAGGAGGTTGTGACACGAGCTCAGGCGACGGCGGCGGAGCTGGACACCGACTATGCGCTGGAGGCTACTCGCCTCGATTTATCGCAACTCCAGCGTGATTGGACCGACGCCTGCGCGACAAACTTCCTGTTCCGAGAGGCCAAGAAGAATAAGGTTCGCCTGTTGCTGAAACCTTATTGCAAGGGCGAACTGCCACAGGACATAGGGCATGATCTCGTAGGTCTTCAGCGCCTCGCAGGGATCATGGCCGAAACCGAAAGAATGAAACCGGCCTTCGCCGGACTGGAACGTCTGTGGCGCGGGATCGACACGGACATTCCTCGCTTCGATCGGTTAATGGTATGGGCCGCCGACATGCGTTCGGCCACGAGCGGATTCGTGACCGAGAACGGCGACGCCGGATGGCTCCGTGACCATATAAAGTTGCTTCTGACTAAATTTGCCCATTTGTTCGCGCCCGGGGGGACTGTAACGGTGGCGTTCGAGGCGGTTCGGACGGAGTGGGATACGGCGTGGGAAGCCATCCTCGAATTGGGACATTGTGCAGGACTCATTGATCCACAAGAATTATTGGAGCCTCGCCCCGACTGGGATGAAGAGCTGCTCCAGCGTACGAGTCGCTGGAAAGGAAGTATCCTCAAGGCGCCGGAGTGGACGAGCTGGAGGACCGCCGCCAATATTGGAGCAAACCTCGGCCTCGGGCCCCTCGTCGCCGCTATCGAGGCCGGAGCGGTCACGGCTACCACAGTTCGGCCGACTTTCGAATTTTCCTATGCTCGCTGGTTCGCTGAAAAACTCGTCAACGAAGACAATATTCTCAGCTCGTTCCTCGCCGTGCAGCACGAAGCCAAAATCGAGGCCTTTACGGCCGCCGACAAAAAGGTCTCGGAACTCTCGAAACAGATTGTCCGCGCGCGGATAGGCGGGTCCATCCCCTCGGAGACTAATTTTGGCGCTGATCCAGAATGGGGAGCCCTCGCGCGTGAGACCAAAAAGAAAGTGCAACATATGCCTCTGCGCCAGCTGTTTGGCCGCATACCGACCGTTCTCACTAGGCTCACGCCCTGCGTCATGATGAGCCCGCTGTCGATCGCACAATATCTACCGTCCGACGCCAAATCCTTCGATGTCGTGATTTTCGACGAGGCTTCACAAATTCAGGTTTGGGATGCCATCGGCGCGATCGCGCGTGGCAATCAGGCGGTGATCGTCGGCGACCCCGAGCAGCTTCCCCCAACTAGCGTCGGCGAACGAGCAGCCGAAGGCGATGATGAGACCGCGGGTCTCCCCAGCCAACAAAGCATTCTCGACGAATGTCTCGCCTCGAACATTCCGAGCCTGAGGCTGCAATGGCACTACCGCAGCCGTCACGAAAGCCTCATCGCTTTTTCCAATGCCAAATATTACAGAGGCGATCTGATTACCTTTCCGTCGCCGGTCACCCGAGACGACGCCGTTCGTTACGTGCATGTCGACGGCGGCGTCTACGAGCGGGGGGGCAGCAAAACCAACCGCAAGGAGGCACAGGCCGTGGTCGAGGAGGTCGTGCGAAGGCTGAAAACGTCGCCGCATTCCGTAGGCGTGGTCACTTTCAATGGAGAACAGCAAAGGTTGATCGAGAACCTGCTCGATCAAGAACGACGCAGCGATCCATCGTTGGAGCGGTTCTTCGACCGTAGTCAGACACCCGAGCCCACATTGGTCAAGAACATTGAAAATGTGCAAGGTGACGAACGAGATGTTATCATTTTTTCAGTCGCGGTAGGGCCGGATCAGACTGGACGAGTAACCGCCCAAATTTCCTCTTTGAACGGCGCCGGAGGACACCGGCGACTAAATGTCGCTGTCACCCGAGCGCGACATGAACTCCTCGTCTTTGCGACCCTGCGGCCCGAGCAGATCGACCTTGGGCGCACAAACGCCAAGGGAGTCATCGACTTCAAACACTTCCTCGAATTTGCGCAGAACGGCACCCGCGCTATAGCGGAATCCTTTGCGCCCACGGGACTCGACACCGAGTCGCCATTCGAAGCGGCGGTCAAGCGCGCGCTCGAAGCCAAGGGGTGGGAGGTTCACCCGCAAATTGGCGTCTCATTTTTCCGCATCGATCTCGGCGTCGTACATCCAGATCATCCGGGACGATATCTCGCAGGTGTCGAATGCGACGGCGCCTCCTATCATCGGTCGGCAACGGCGCGAGATCGAGATCGCCTCCGCGAGTGGGTGCTGACCGACCTTGGTTGGACCATTCGACGTATCTGGAGCACCGAGTGGTGGATGGACGCCGCCTCGGCTTTCGATAAACTACACGCACGTTTGGAAGCCGACCTGGAGGTCGACCGCGCAAAGCAGGTGCCGACTCCGGATCTGGGATCGAATTCGTTGGAGGCGCTCCCGAAAGACGACGAAGAGGTTGGCGAAGCAGAGCTTGTTGAACATGACTTGGTTAGCGCTTCATCGATCGTTGAAAACGTCACTGTGCATGAACCTGCGAACGACTCCTTACCGATCCAAGAGACGAAAATATACGCACGCAAGCGGGAAAGCGGCGCGCCTGCAGCGCTTTACGTCGTCGCCGATCCGGCAGCGATCGCTACGCCAGAACAAGCACGCTTCTATGATAGAGACTATCGACCTATTTTGCGCCAAATGGTCGATTATGTTGTCGAGACGGAAGGCCCAATTTATTTCGACGTTCTTGTGGACCGCATTTCACGCGCGCATGGCTTTCAGCGAGCGGCGGAAAGGATTCGTGGAATCGTGAGGACCGCGCTCGGAGCCGATCGTGTGCCCACGTCCAAAGAGGGCGAGCGAGAGATCGTATGGCCGTCGGGTGCCAACACTCTTGTGTTGACGCCGTATCGTCGAGGCGATCGACGGGACCATGGCGATATTCCGATTCCAGAACTCGCGAGCCTCGCCGTTGAGTTGCACGGTGATGGATTCGAAGGCGAAGAACTGGTGCGTGAAATTCAAGAGCATTTTCGTCTGGGCCGCCTCGCTGCATCAACCAGGGACCGATTTGAAGCTGCGGTGGCTCTTGCGTCGCAAATCAACAGGCAGGCATAGCTCGGCGCCAAGCAGTTGGGTGCTGCAAAAGCACTCTTCATATCAAGAGCGTGACTGAACGCGAGTCATCTCAAGCAACGCCTGAGAATTTCAACTTTCAGTCGATTGCGATTCGATCGATCAACGAGGCAATTGCTTCAGTGGATTGACGTAAGGGACACCGAGCGGCGCGAAATGGCGTTCGTTGGCCGTGAGGACAGTGAAACCGCGCACGGCGGCGGTGGTGGCGATGGTGATGTCCTCGAAGCCGGGGGCATGCGCGCGCGCCCGATCTAGGATCGCGCCCGCCCTACTGGCTTCGTCGACACCAAACGGTAAAATGCGCTCGACGTAGAAATGCTCCAATGCTGCGAGCCATCGGCGTAGCCGCTCCGCCTTCGTTGCGGCACCGATTCTGACCGCGCGCGCGGTGCCGGCTTCGATCTCGGCGATGGTCACTGTCGAGAGATAGAGGGTGGACAAGCCTTGGTTGATGACGTTCGGAGCTCATCTCGGCGATGTCCAGCGATAAGTTTTGCGCGAGGCAATCGGCATAATCATTATTGTCTTGAGGAATCATGGCGGTTGATTCACCCGCAGGCGGTAAAGAAGCTGTCCAAGAGCTATTGCATGCACGTGGTGTCGCTTACCCACGGGAATCTCAAGAAGTTGGCTTGGCAAACCACTGTTGACTAGGCATTGTCCGCCTGATCATATTTGAGATTCGCGCGCTTTCGAACGAACGTTGGGCGGAAGCACGGAAGGGGCGGAATGAAAATCGCGGGGCTGTTCGCGGGGATCGGCGGTTTGGAGTCGGGATTGGCGTCCGCAGGGCACCAAACCGAGCTTCTCTGCGAAATATGGGAACCCGCTCGCGCCGTCCTTTCGGTTCGCTATCCCGACGTGCCTTGCCGAACTGACATCGCCCGCCTGAAGAGTTTGCCGGGCGGCACCGAAGTCGTCGTCGCCGGCTTTCCTTGCCAGGATCTGAGCCAAGCCGGTTTGACCGCGGGCATTAATGGGAAGCGTTCTAGCCTTGTCGCACATGTTTTTCGGCTGCTCGACCGCCGACCAGTAGACTGGGTGGTGCTTGAGAACGTGTCGTTCATGCTCCAGCTCGACCGAGGCAACGGGTTGCGCATGTTGGTCGACGCATTTGAGGAGCGTGGTTATCGCTGGGCTTATCGCGTTGTAAATTCACTCGGCTTTTTGCCGCAACGACGAGAGCGTGTGCTCTTCGTCGCCACGAACACGGATGTTGATCCCGCCAGCGTGCTCTTGACCGACGATGTCTGCCCGCCGGAACGGATCACCTCGCTCGTGACCCACGCACATGGCTTCTATTGGACTGAGGGTGTTAGGGGGCTGGGATGGGCTCCAGACGCGATCCCGACTCTCAAAAACGGTTCGACGGTGGGCATCGCATCTCCGCCAGCGATTCTCTTGCAGGACGGCACGGTCATCACGCCGGACATTCGAGATGCGGAGCGACTGCAAGGCTTTGCGGCGGATTGGACGAAGCCAGCCGAAAAAGTTGTTCGTCCCTCCTTGAGATGGTCACTGATCGGAAATGCTGTGACCGTTCCAGTTGCTGCGTGGCTCGGATCACGGTTAGCGGAACCCGGATCGTATGAAAGAGATCGTGACCGCACGTTGTCGGACGGGCGCTGGCCAAAGGCTGCTCGCTTCGACGGCGACCGACGTCTGCGCGTCGAAATTGGTACCTTCCCGGTTTGGCGGGAGCGGCCTGCGCTCGCGGACTTCCTCCGATACGACGGTAAGTTATTGTCGTCACGCGCGACACGAGGGTTCCTGTCCCGAACCGAGCGCAGCTCATTGCACTTTCTGCCTGGCTTCCGGGAGCGTGTCCGTGATCATCTCCAACGTATGGACGGCGAGAACAGGCGAATTGATCCGACGTGCGAAGTCGCGACGGTCGCTGCAGAATAGAGCTATCTCATCCTACTGGCAGGCCCGTTGATCGTCGCGCCATTGAGCTCCTAAAGATCTTTGAAGCGCGTCGCGTATATGTGCCCAAGCCGATCGATCATTGAGGCGTATTGATAGATGTCGCCCAGCTGCGGCGCCGGTGCTCCCGTGACGAGCTCGACGGGCGAGCCGTCGTTGGCGCAGTTAACGACCACAATTGATAGAGCATCGTAGCCGGTATCTCCTGTTCTTGACCGCTTGGGCAGTTGTCGAATTTTGTCGACTGTGAGCTGGGCGTCCCGCGGCTGCTGATGCTTGCTCCACTTAGGGTCTGAAACGCGATTCGATTTGTTCATATCCGGACTCAAATAATGATCTGAGATATTGACCATCGTAAAGCCAGCGGCGATAGCCTGATCTGTGGCGCCGTGAACGGTCAGATGTGAGGAGTTAAGCTCGTCGTAGAGACGCGGCAGAGCCCGCTGATGAGCCGTCATGCATGCCTTGGCTTCGAGTGCCATCAGAACGCTGCCCACTGGCGCCCGGCGAAGGACTGGCAATGCGACGAGTTCAGATTGCTCTGTGTCGGTCAGGTCGATTCTGTATTCGGCAGCAATAGAGCTGAGTGTCACAGGGGATTGTGCCGCGCCGACGCCGGAAGGAGTGCACAGCACGAGATCGAGATTCTTCTTTCGATCATGGACGAAGTCGCGCATTTCGTGATTGATGCCGAAATATACGACGCCCTTCTCGACGTGCTTCCGCAGGAGGGGCGTTGTCCGTAGGAGATCGAAGATGACGCCCCAACAAGCGACTTTTGAGTGATGATCACTGCGGGAATGGTATTGCCAACGGTTTCCCAGGCTGTCCTTCCGCGTAGCCTTTGAGAGAGTTCGGACGAGAATCTCAGGGCCGTACATCAAGTTTCTACCACCGTATTCGTGAGCATTGGGCGGGATAGCCGTAGGCTGCTCGTCGTTTGTCGATAGACGCCCATGATCTATTGATACCGAAGGAAATTCTTTGTCCAATCGTTCTTTGTGAATTCGCCTCTTTTTCTTTGGGTGATAGATTTCCGTCGAATCGTCTGGGGTCGGACGATTACAATGTAGTTCTACGTGGAGAGCGGCGGCGAGCCCTGTGGCGTCCGCGAGCACTGGTTCAAGCATGCGTGTCCGCTCGGCTTGGTCGCTATTCACCAAGGACAGCGTCACGGTGCTGATATTAGAATTCGCCTCAATCCGCGCCCTCTCAACGTCGTTTACTGGCTTCGCTGCAAGAGCCAGCGGGCCATTCGCTGCGGAGCGAGCAAGCATCACTTCTAAGTTCCTCGCAATCAAGGCGACGCTCCAATGTCTAGCGCGCTTGCTGCCGAATCGCTTTTCAACATAGCCACGTGCGGCCTGGGCGAGGTTGTCTCGCTCAGGGCGGCCTGCGTGAATTGCGGCATCGAGCAAGCTGAGCGGCGCATGAGCGGCGATTTCGTCGAAGATGGAATGGAGGGCGGCCCAAATAGCGATGGCAACGCCTGTCGCTATCGGCACTTCTTCCCAGAGAAATACGTCGACCCAGGGATCGCCGACGGCAGAAGGCAGCTCTAAGGTGCTGGGCAACCACAGAGGACGCGACGCTTCGTACAGCTCAAACTCCGTGATCCTTCCAGCATGATCGCCAGGCGGATGGCAATGCGCTATGTACAACGTGTTGGCTCGTGAGCGTTGCCCGAATAGAGGTAAGGCGAAGCCGTGGGAGGTGATCGGTTCACAGGCCACTAAATTCAGCTCGCTGGGAATCGCGTTGGTCACAGCATGCCCCTGGATGCGAGCCAGCCTCGTACGATGGCATTCACCTCGAAGTGAAATTCTTCCGGGGCGCGGTTAGGCCGCCAGTCATAGGTCTCCCACTCGATTCCCGACGCCGTCAGAGCGTCCACCATCACGGCATTGTTGCCCCGTGGATCCTCTAGGAATTGTCGTGGCAGGACTGCGAACTTTGCATGAGGAGTGAGCGGTGCATGATGTGCGTAGGCGACCTCGATCGATGACGCCCGTAGGTCTGGTCTATTGCTGCCTTCGGCTGCAAGACGCGCGATTTCAATGAATGTATGACCATGGGAATCCCAGGCAGGGAGAGCTTCCGACAAATTTGGCCTCAATCTGCCGTCGAAATAGGCCGCGCGCGTGTCGAAGGCCCATGAAATATGGTCGGCTGCGCCTTGAAGCGTTTCTTCCAAAGCGTAATCTTCAAGCGGCACATACGGGCTGTGGGCGGCATCGAACGCGCCGTTGATAGCGCCACCAGTGTCGAATGGGTAGACATGATACGGCGCGCTCATCAGAGCGGGATCGAAGACGAAAACAAATGGGAAAAAGTCGATGAGTCCGCGTTTTTCGCGGCCGTCTTTTAGTTTGTAGGCGGGACGGAGCAGGAAGAAATAGACTAGGTCCCGTTCGAAAACCCGGCAGTGTCTCACAGTAATTTTGCCCGCTCTGAGGATCTCTCGGGCAGCACCAACCGGGGTGACATGTATCAGCATCAACCCGGCAGGGTTAGCGCCTGTCTTGCGGTTGCGAAGACCGTATTCTGCTCGACCCTCTTTTCGACGCTCGATTGGCATCAGTGACTTCCTATAGGCTATTCCCGAGCCGGTTCCTCGACACGATAGTTGACCAAATACGAGTTCAACTTCCTGCAACCTCAACCCAGCGAATTTTCAATGGGGCAAATATGTCGGCTGGTATGCGCCGTGTCTCGATCATAGCTCTGTGCCGCTCTGAAATGGTTGTCGGAACGCCGAGATGATTCGGCTTCAGATTATACTTCCAAATCAGTAGCCCGCCGAGATCGCGTTCTGCAAAGGCAAGACGATACGATCAGGCGAAGGCTGATAGCTCTTTCTCATATTTCGAAGTGCTCAAAGCAGCTTTTTCTAGGCTCAGTTCGCCGCAGTGAGAAGCGCGTCCATGTTTTCCCAGTTGCGCCTTGAGAATAACTATGTTCGTGCACCGAGGACATTCCGAATTCGTCGGCAACGGCAATTGTTGATGCCCGCCTCGCCGGCGTTGTCCCCGTCTAAATCGCGCGACAACGCCGCCGATTTTACGATCGCAAAGTTACGCTACTTCCACCAAGAAATCTTCGTTGCGATGATCGGTCACCATGTCGCAATCGAAGATCCGCAACGCCTGTTCGCCGACAAAGAAAGGCTCCAGCCGAGCTGCGGGAGGCACAGGGCCCGATTCGGATATTCAAATTTCTCTGGTCGAAATCATTCGAGCGCTTGCGCGAAGCGCGGCCCGGGAGGATCATCGGAAAGCCCGAGAGGTCGAAGCGGCCTCATTGCGGAGGCAGACCGATGAGACGTGCAGCGATCTACGCCCGTTTTTCGACGGAACTACAGCACGAGCGCTCGATCGAAGACCAAGTGGCGGTGTGCCGAAACTACGCCGAACGCAATGATCTGGAGATCGTCGGCGTTTACGACGATCGAGCGCGTTCCGGCGCTTCGATGTATGGCCGCGATGGATTGATGCGTCTTCTCGACACGGCCCGCGACGGCGCGTTCGATGTCATTCTGATAGAAGCGTTGGATCGTATTTCGCGAGACCAGGAAGATCTCGCAGGAATTTGGAAGCGACTCAATTTCCTGGGAGTCGAGCTGCGCGCGGTTCATGAAGGAGTCGCGGATCAGATTCAGATCGGCGTGCGGGGACTTCTCGGGTCGCTTTTTCTGACAGACTTGGCTCATAAGGTTCGACGCGGAATGCAGGGCGTCGTGAGAGACGGACGCCACGCTGGTGGGCGGGCCTATGGCTATCGGCCTGTCGCTGGCAAGCCGGGCGAATTGGAGATCGTCGAATCCGAAGCCGCGATCATTCGGCGTATTTTCCAGGATTACGTCCGCGGGAAGACGCCACGGGAAATCGCCCACGCGCTGAACAAGGAAGGCGCGAGACCGCCTCGCGGGGTCAATTGGACGCCGTCGACGATCAACGGGAACAAGAAGCGACATCACGGAATCATTCTCAACGAGCTCTATGCCGGCGTCGTCGTGTGGAACCGTGTCCGAATGATCAAGGACCCGGATACGGGCCGACGCGTTTCTCGCTCGAACCCGCCGGAGGAGTGGAAGCGGTCGGATGCGCCGCACTTGGTGATCGTCGCCAAGGACTTGTTCGAGGCGGCGCAGCAGCGGAAGGCCGAGCGTACCTACGATGCGCCTCAAAAGCAGCGAAAAGCCAAGTTCCTGCTTTCCGGCCTTCTGAAATGCGGGTGCTGTGGCGGCGGACTGTCAATGAAGGATCGCGATCATGGCCGGGTCAGGGTCCATTGTTCGACGATGCGGGAGGCAGGAACCTGCACGAACCGGAAGATTTTCTATCTCGACGAGATCGAAAAAGCGGTCCTCGCCGGTCTGCAACAGCATCTCAAGGCGCCGAAGCTGCTGAAGGAGTTTGTGCGCACCTACCAGGAAGAGCGGGAGCGGCTGGCGGCGGACAAAGTCAGACAGCGCGGCAAGCTGGAGAGCAGGCTGGCCGAGGTTCAGCGCTCTCTCGACAGGATGTGGTCGGACTATGAGACCGAGCGAGTGCCGGTCGATGTCCTCGGACCCAGGATGAAGGAGGCTCAGGCGCAAAAGCTGGCGCTGATCGCCGAGCTCGAGACGCAGCCAGAGCCGGAAAAGATCATCGGGCTGCACCCGGCCGCGCTACGGCACTACGAGGAGCTGGTCGGGCAGCTGGGCGCCGTTTTCGGCCGTGGCGTGACCCCGGACAACGAGGAGGCGGCGGAAAAAATCCGTGAGCTGGTGGCGAAGGTGATCATCAGGCCCTCCGAGGAGGGGCTCAAGATCGAGCTTCAGGGTCGCCTGGCTTTGCTGATGGGCGCCCCCAACTTCTACCCCAACATGCGGATCGCGGCGTCGGGGGGAGCGGTGGTAGCGGAGGAGGGATTCGAACCCCCGACACAAGGATTATGATTCCTCTGCTCTAGCCGACTGAGCTACTCCGCCCCGACGCCCTTTCGGGCGAGCGTCGGCGGATATAGTCAACCCGGGTCAAAAGTGTCAAGCCGTCGTCTCAGTATAGCTCGTGTGAAACGACAGATCAGATGGCAGAGGCGGGATTAGGTGGGATCGGCCGGGGGCAAGTGGGAAAAGGCCAGAGAAACCGGGCCGCTCCGGGCGATGCGCGACGCATATTGACCGAAGGGGCCCGACAAATCAAATGGCACTGAAGCGGAGCCGCCGGGCCAAAGCGAAAGGCGCGAACCGCTGAAAACCGGCGGGAGATCGGCGCCAGAGCCCAGAAACTGTCAAGCCGGAGCGCGAGCCGCGCGGAGCGACGCAAGCAAGGCCGAGGGCTTGGTTTTCTAGGCACGACGTCGCAGAGAGCGAAATCTGCCGGGCCGGCGAACAGTCAACTGAAAAAGGCATTCATAGCCCCAAAGCGGAAACGTCCAGACGGTCAATCTGCGCTCTCGACACGGCAAATGTTGCCGTCCCAGCAGTCGAGGAAGAAGCTGCCGATCATGGGACATGTGCCCCCCGCAGAGCCGCTCTGCATGCATCGCTCGGCCGATTTGGTGAGCAGCTCCGCCGACCCGACGAGGAGCGCGGACCCCGCTCGGCCGACGAGCGCGTAGAAGTCTCTGGACGCCGGCTTGGCCGCGCCATAGGCGGTGAAACCGAGGCGGTCGCAATAGACCAGGATATCGCCGGGCGCCGCCCTCAGACGGACGTCCCCTGTTGTCGCCGATGCGAACGTCTTGGCCCCTGTCGCGAGGGCGATCCTCCGGACGGCGTCGCACTCCGCATCGGCCATACTGGCCCAAGTGGCGCAGATGAACACAAGACTGGGCAGCCGAAGCGTCGAAAACCATTTCATAACCGATTATCCCACCAAACGACGCGGCCGCAGATTTTGAACCGCTTCAAATCGTCTTTCAACAGCACCTCCGGCGGATAGACGGGATTGTCGCTGGTGATGACGATCGTCCCCTGCTTGGCCTTGCGAATGCGCTTAACGCGCAGCTCGTTGCCGATGAGAAACACGTAAATATCCGTGTGATCCCACTCGTTTCGTCGCTTTGGCGCGCGATCCGGCACGCGGAGATCGCTCTCGGCTTCGCAGACCAGCAACAACGCGCCATCGGCGATCGTCGGCTCCATGCTGTCGCCCGTTGCGCGGAGGAAAGAGAGCCGCGCGCCCGCCGGGGCGAGCTTCTTGAGCATCCAATGCGGAAAGGCGAGTTCGCCGTCGATCGCGAAGATGTGATTGACCGCGCCGGCGCCCGCGGCCGCACGCACATCGAGCCGCGGAATCCGCTCGAACGCCAGCGATTCGGTGAGCGGTCCACCCTTCTTGGGGGAGGACGGCTCCAGCTCGTCGGACAGCCCCAGAAGATAGTCCATCGAGACGCTGAATTTTTCGCTCAACGCGATCAGGAGCGGAGCGCGCGGCTCGTGTTCGCCGGAGCAGGCGTTGCGCAGCGTCTGCTCTGCGACTTCCAGGAAGCGAGCGGCCTCGGCGAGGGAGTCGAAGCGGTCGACGAGCCCGCGCACGCGCTCGCCGAACAGCCTCGTCTCTTCGCGCACAGGCTTTTTCACCATCTTCCACCATACAAGGTTGACAGCGCCGCGCGCTCACGCTCATATCCACCATACAAGGTTGAGAAGAGGAGTCGGGATTGTCCCGCGACCACCGAGTTTGGGACCGCCACGCCATCATGGCCGAGCTGCGCCGTCATCGGTCCAGCCTCGCGGCCGTCGGCCGCGGCGTCGGGCTGAAGCGCCAGACGATGTATTGGGCGCTCATTTCCCCGCACCTCAAGGCGAACGCCGCTATCGCCGACGCGCTCGGCAGGCAGCTCTGCGAGCTGTGGCCCGATTGGTTCGACGAGGACGGCAAGCTGATCTCCAAGACGCCGCTGCCGCGCCCGCGGCTGCATGCCGAGCCTATCCCGCGCGGCTCCTCCGCGTCGAGCCCCCGACAATCCGCAGCTTAACGATTGGTTAACTCCGAGTCCGCGCGCCCACGAGTCCGTTTGAAGCCCATTTTCAGAGGCCGAAATGACAGAGACAATTCGGATCGAAGACATAGACGACAGCGACCGGCTGCGTCCCGTCGATCCTGCCCACGTCGACTGGATCGCGACGTCGATCGAGAGCAAAGGGCTGATGCAGCCGATCATCGTGCGCCGCGTCGGCGACGGCTACAAGCTCATCGCCGGAGGGCATCGGCTCGCTGCATTGAAGCTCCTCGAATGGGAGACAGTGACGGTCGGCGAGCACGTGCTGATCCGTGACGAGATCAGCGACGCAGCGGCGCGCATCTCCGAGATCGACGAAAATCTCGCGCGCCGCGATCTCAACAAGCTCGATCGGATCATCTTCATCGCCGAGCGCAAAAGGCTCTATCTGGAGGCGCACCCTGAGACGAAGAACGGCGGCGACCGTAAGTCAGACAAATTAAAGGAAAAAATCAGATTGCAAACATTGCAATCTGATCCGTTCGACCGCTCGCCTCGTTTTACTGACGAGGTCGCCACGCGTGTCGGCCTGTCGAAGCGCACGATCGACCTCGCGTGTCATCTCGCCGGTAAGCTCGATCGTGTCGCAATCGAGACCCTTCGAGGAACCTTGCTCGAAGACAATCAGAATGAGCTTATCCAGCTCTCCGATGTGCCCGAGGAAGAGCAGCGCGCTCTCGCCACGCTCATCAAATCCGGCGAGGCCAAGAGCGTCGTGCAGGCCAAGATCGCCGCGGGCCTCGCAAAGCCGACGACGATTGATCCGCAGCTGCGCATTCATGACGCCCTGCTCGACAATTGGAACCGGGCGACCAAGCAGACGCGCGCCACCTTCCTGCGCGCGATCGGCGCCGAGATGACCAAGCGCGGAGGCGCGAGCGCCTGATGCGCGACTGGCTCTCCGCTCCCGAACTCGCAAAGCTCGGCTTGCCGGGCCTGCCCACGACAAAGCAGGGCTGGCTCGACTACGCCGAGCGCGAGGGCTGGCTCGAGCGCACGGATAAGGTCCGCCTGCGCAAGGGCCGGGGCGGAGGCCTCGAATATTCGATCGACCTGCTGCCGGCGGCGGCGCTCGCGGCCTATGCGGCGCGCGCCATCGGCGATGTCGCTCTTGCGCCGGAGGACGCCGCCGCGGCCTCTGTCGAGGAGGCCAAGAAGCAGCTCACGCTCATCGCGCTCGACAATCGCGACGCGCGGCTGACGCTCATCGCCGCCGCCGATCGCTATGCGCGGAACGCCACGCTCTCGCGCAACATGGCCGATCGCACATTCGCGGCCCTCTACAATCTCGGCCGGATTGAGGTCGAGCCCGGCGTCCGCTCCGCTGTGCCGAAACTGTCGCAGCGCACGCTGGCGCGTTGGCGCGCGTTGAAGCGCATCGAAGGAATTTCACGGCTCGGCGTCGATCAGGGCGCCGCGCGTAGGGGTAAAGGCGCGTTGAATCGCGGCGGAGAGGGTCAGGTGCGGGCGTTCCTCACCGCCGCGATAGCCAAGCAGCCGCATCTTTCGGCCGATCATCTGCTCGAATTGCTCGGGGACAAGTTCCCCGAGGTCAGCGTCTCGCTGCGCACGGTCCAGCGCATGCGCGCCAGGATCGACGAAGAGGACAAGGTCCTCCTCACCAAAATCACAAATCCGGACGCCTATAAGAGCAAATATCGCCTCTCCGGCTCCAATTCGCACGCCGTCGATAGGTTGAATGAGCTGTGGATGATCGACGCCTCGCCGGCCGACGCGCTCTGCGTCGACGGCCGTCATTCCGTCTATCTCTGCGTCGACATTTTCTCGCGGCGCCTCATCGTCTATGTGAGCCGCACGCCACGCGCCGAGGCCGTCGCGCTGCTGATGCGCCGCGCCATTCTCGCTTGGGGCGTGCCACAACGGGTGAAGACGGACAATGGCTCCGACTTCACCGCGAAATCGACGCAACGCCTGTTCAAGGCGCTGGAGATCGAGGTCGAGCTGTCCGCGCCCTTCAGCCCGGAGCAGAAGGGCCATATCGAGCGCGCGGTCGGCTCCTTCCAGCGCGATCTCTGCCCGCTTCTGCCGGGCTTCATCGGCCACAGCGTCAAGGACCGCAAGGTCATCGAGGAACGCAGGGCCTTCTCGCAGCGCCTCGGTCTGGATGATGCGGGCGCCTTCTGCGTCGAGCTGACCTCCAAGGAGGTGCAGGGCTATTGCGATGATTGGGCCGCGGGCCGCTACGCGCAGCGTCCGCACTCCGGCATCGGCGGCGCCACTCCCTTCCAGATGGCGGCGAGCTTCGCGGGGACGGTCAAGCGCATAGACGACGTCCGCGCGCTCGATCTGCTGCTCGCGCCGGCCGCCGGCGGCGATGGAATTCGTGTCGTCACCAAGCGCGGCGTGCGCGTCGACGGGTCCCATTATCTCGCGCCCACTGTGCTGCCCGAGACCCGCGTCTTTGTGCGTCTGGACCCGGAGGACATGGGCCGCGCCTGGCTGTTCTCGGCAGATGGCGCGGAGTTCCTGGCCGAGGCGATCTGCCCGGAGCTGGCGGGCGTCGATCCCGCCGCCGCCGTGGCCGAGGCGCGCGCGGCGCAGAAGCGCCTGCTCGAGGAAGGCTCGCAGCAGTTGCGCGCCGACATGCGCAAGATCAAGCCGCGCGACATGGTGGATGTGATCGTGCGCAAGGCCGCCGCCGAGGCTGGCAAGCTGGTCGAGTTCCCGCGCGCCTCCGAGACGCATACGACGCCCGCTCTCGAAGCCGCGCGAGCGGCGATCGAGCCGCCCGCGCCCGCGCCGCGGACGCAGGAGCAGCGCGCCGCGTTGGCGGAGATCGAGCAGGAATTGGCGGGCGCCGCCCCGGCGCCATCGCCGCGCGTGACGCAGCTGCCGGAGACCAAGCAGCAGCGTTTCCGCCGCGCCCTCGAGATGGAGGCGCGGATAGAGAACAACGAGAGGATTTCGACCGAGGAAGCCATGTGGCTCGGCGGTTATCAAACAACCGCCGAATATCGGGCGATGCACGAGATGTTCGAAGAGTTCGGTGAAGCCGCGTTGAAGTGAAAAAGCGAAGGGCGCGCCGTTGGCAGCGGCACGCCCTTCTGAAGTCGCAATAGAACGAGGAATAATATGTCAGACGAAATTCAAAAGGTCAAACCGGGCGCGACATTCGCGGCGCTGAAGAACGTGGCGGGGTTTCGAGAGCTGGTCGAGCGCCTCGTCGAGCGCGCTCCGAGCCTCCCGAATATCGGCGTCATGCATGGGCGCTCGGGCGATGGCAAGACCTATGCGTCGATCTATGCGCAGAACAAGACGCGCGCGCTGCGCGTGGAGGTCGGCGATAGCTGGACGCGGAAAACGCTGCTCACGGCGATATTGCGAGAGGGCGGGCTCGCCCAGCCCAAGGGCACGATCCCGGAGCTGTCGGAGCAAGTGGTCGAAATGCTCGCCGCCGAGCCCCGCCGCCCCCTCTTCATGGACGAGGCAGACAAGATCGTCGATCGCGGCTACGCCGAGATGATCCGCGAGATCGCCATGCAGAGCAACGTGCCCGTGCTGCTCATCGGAGAGGAGGCGCTCCCGCAGAAGCTCGCCAAGATCGAGCGCCTGCATAATCGCGTGCTGGCATGGTTCGGAGCCGAGCCCTGCGACCTCGAGGACGCGCGCAAGCTCGCCAATCTCCTGCTGCCGGCCAAGATCAGCGACGATCTGCTGGAGGATATTCGCGTTCGCGGCGACGGCCGGGCGCGGCGCATCGCCACATCGCTCGACGGCGTCGCGCAATGGGCGCGTAGCCGCGGTTTGAGCGAAGTGACGCGCGAGAATTACGACGGGCCGATCTACACGGGCGAGCCGCCCAAGGCGCGCGCCTCACGATTGATCGTGCAGCATCTGAAGAACGGGAGGACGGCATGACCCGCAAGCCGATCCATATCGAGGTCGCAATGCCCTCCGGTCCCGACCATTACTGGCGGGAGATGCTCGCGAGGCCGAAAGGCTTCACGGTCACCGAGATCGCGCTCGCATCCGAAGGTGTCGCGAATACGACCGTGAAACGCTACGTCGAATTCCTCAAAGCCGAGGGCTTCGTCGTGCGCATCGGGCAGAAGCGCGATGGCTATGCGTTGCGCGCGATCTACGCCGTCGCCAAACGCGTGACGAAGGCGCCAGTGCGCCGACCGGACCCGCTTCATGCGCCGTTCTCAGCGCGCGAGGCGATGTGGAACGCGATACGCGCGCTCGACCAGTTCACGGTCTCCGAGCTGGCAGTCTCCGCCTCCACCGAGGAGCGCCCGGTCGCCCAGCGCACGGCCGATCACTATGTGCGTGCGCTGCTGCGCGCAGGCGTCTTGCGCGCCGTCGCGGAACCGGAACGGCTCAAAGGCCACGGCTCCACGCGAGGCGTCTACCGCCTCGTCAAATCCGCGAACACCGGCCCGCGGGCGCCGAAGCTCTGCAACGCAGGTTTCGTCTTCGATCCCAATAAGAACCGCGTCCTTGGCGAGGCGGTCGTCACGGAGGCGCGCTCATGACCATGGCCGTTAACCTTAATAATTCGTCACCTTCGAAATCGGCCGACTTCCTGGCCAATGCGAAGGAGGCGTTCGGCGACGCGCTTCCCGATTGGGTGGAGACGCTGGCCAATGAGGCGAACCGCACCAGCGCCACAGCGGTCGCCAAGCGCATCGGCTATTCGGTCGCCGTCGTCTCGGGGGTCTGCCGCGGCAAGTATGGCGGCGATCTCCCCGCGGTCGAAGCGAAGGTGCGCGGCGTCTTCATGGGCGCGCTCGTCGATTGTCTGATCCTCGGCGAGATCGGCCGGGATCAATGCCTCGGCGAGCAGAAGAAAAAACACGTTGGGACTTCAGCTGTGCGCACGGCGCTGTTTCACGCCTGCCGATCCGGCGAGTGCCCGCATTCCCGCATCAAACCCACCGATGGAGGCGCGAATGTCTGATTTCCACAAAGCACGGGAAGACGATATCGACCGCACGATTGTTATGACCGTGTCTCATCTCGAAGCGCTTTTTAGACTCGTTCCGGAGCCGGAGGAGACCGACGATCCGGTGCTAAGAGAGAAGCTCCCGGAAATTTTGAGCAGAGTCGATTGTGTGAGTTTGAATGTCCTCCGCTTAATCGGACATTTGTCGTCTTTGCGCATGAAGGTCAGAAACAGTGACGGAGGCGCGAATGGCTGACGCCTCCATCCTCCTTTCCTTTGATCTGCTCTTCGTCGCAGCGCTGATGCGCAAGGTCGAGAGCGGGGAAGAATCCCTCTCCTCCAATCAGGCCGGAACGATCGCCGAGACGCTCGACAAGATCGCGCAGCGATGCGCGGCGATCGACGAGGAGCGCGCCTCGCTCGAGCAGCAGGTCGCCGTCATGCGCCGATGGTTCACCAAGCGCGATTTCGGCGAGGAGTTTGCGCGGCTCGAGGCGATCCGCGCCGGCGTGCGCGCCGGCGGCGTCATCGATCTCGTCACCGTCTTCGAGCGCGAGCGCGCCCTCGCCGCGACCAGCCATGGAGGCGCGGCATGAGCGACTCGTGGAAGCTCGAGAATGTTTTTGAAAAGATCGTGAGCGGACTCGATGAAGATGAGATTCGAAAATCGGCGCGCGAGCTTGGTGTCGATTACGCGAAGATCGCGTGCTCGCGCATACGAGAGGCCGTCTGGCATCTCAACGTCCGTCTCAGCAGCCCCCCGAATCTAAGGCGGAGAGAGCGAGAACTCTTCGTTCACGCGCTCGAAAAAATCGAATCAATCTGCTCGCTCGAAGCATTGATCAAGGGAGGCTGGTCATGAGCGCCTCCGTCACTATGCGAGACATCATCACCGGCTGCGCGACGCATTACGCGGTCGAGCCCGGCCTGCTCTCGTCGCATCGGCGCGACCATCTCGTCCTGTCGGCGCGCATGCTCGCCTTCTGGTTCGGCGCGAGCCTCGCTCGCCTCACCTTCGCGGAGGTCGGCGAGGCGCTCGGCTGGGACGAGCACAGAGCGCAGACGTGCTTCGCGACGGTCGAGGCGCGACGGCGTAGTCCCGCCTTCCGCGAGATGATGGACGGCGTCGAGACGGCGATCCTCGCCATCGCCCGCCTGCGCGAGCTCGGCATGAATCCGCGCGCCCCGTCCCTCGATCCGCGCTCGATCGCCGAGCGCATCCTCGCCGGCGGAGAACGCGCCGCCGGCATGGCGTCCATTCACGAAATCCACGCGCTCTGCCAGGCCGTCCTCGCGGCCGACGACGCGCGCCCCACTTTCGAGCCGCAATTGGAGTCCGCACATGGCTGACGCAGCCGAAACCATCATCTCCGGGAAGCACTACCGAAAGGACGCGCGCGGCGCCTTCGTCCCCATCGAATCCATCAAGCCACTCGACCTGCTCGTCGACGGCGAGGTCCGCAAGGTCATAGACCACGCCCGTGATCTCTCCGCGCAGATCGCCCGCTTCAAGGGCCACACATTCGACGACATCGGCTCCCTGCAGGCGCTCGTCGCGCAGGAATATGGCGCGACGCTCGGCGGCCAGAAGGGCAATGTCACGCTCACCACCTTCGACGGGCTGATGAAGGTGCAGGTGCAGGTGCAGGATCAGATCGACTTCGGGCCGGAGCTACAGGCGGCGAAGTTGCTCGTCGACGAATGCCTTCGCGATTGGTCCGCCGAATCCCGCTCGGAGATCCGCGCGCTGGTGACGCGCGCCTTCCAGGTCGACCAGCAAGGCAAGATCAACCGCAGCGAAATCTTCATGCTGTTACGCGTCGAGATCGAGGACGAGCGTTGGCAGCGCGGCATGAAAGCGGTGCGCGACAGCATGCGTATCATCGGCTCGCGCACCTATGTGCGTTTCGCCGAGCGCGACGAGCCCGATGGCCCGTGGCGCTCTATCACAATCGATCTGGCCAATGCGTGAGGAGAGCATCATGAGCAGCATCGGACAAACTTGCGCGATGGTCGACGGAGATGCGCCGGTGGATTGGCTCGAGCACGGGCAGCGCGTGCGCTTTGTCGAAGAAGGGCGCGCGTCGCTCCTCGCCACGATCGAAGTCATCCGCGGCGATTGGGCGTCGATCCGCGACAACGACGGCAATCTGTGGAGCGCGCGGCTCGACTGCCTGGAGCCGGCCGAAGATACGGGAGAGGCGGCATGATCACGACTTTCGTGGAGGTTCGGCAGACGATCGAGGTCACGATCGAGGAAACCAAATTCACGCCGGCATTCATGCAGGAATTCCGGGGCTCGTTCTTTGCCTTCTATACGTTGAAGGATCACGTCGAGCATTTGGCCCAGCTCGCCGCTCGTGGGGTCGTTGACGACGGGAGCTTCATCGAAGGTTACGGGCCGGCGAAGGAGATGGGCATTTCCTTCGCGGAGGGCGGAATCGAAATGGAGGTTCAGGCGTCGAACGAAGAGCTGGCGCGGCTGAAAATTGAGCATGGGGGTGCGGCAGCATGATCGCGAAGCTCTTTCACCTCGCCTTCGGCGTGGCGCTCGTGCCGATCGCCTTCGCCCTCGATCTCATCGGGACCGCGGGAATCCTCCCCAGCGCCCTGATCCTGGCGCCGTGGCGCGGTCTCACCATCATCGCGGAGCGCCTCTACGAGGTCGCCGCCGCTCATATCGAACGGGGACGTCTATGAGCACCATTGCGAAGGACTACGCCGCCGAGCTGCGGCGCATATCGAGCTACCTCGGCCAGATCGGCCATTTCGACGACACCGACGAGCTGCGCCTCGCCGCGGAATATCTCGAGCAGCGCGAGAAAGGCGTCGCGCTCGAGGCGGAGGAGATAGAGGAGCGCATGTCCAAGGCCGATCTCGGACTGGCGGACGGATGGACCCGCTCTCTCTTCGAGCATTTGCAGATGACGATAGCCACGCAACGCCAGATCGAGGGCGGCGACAGCAATATGTTCCTGGACTTCATGGTCACCGGCTACATGATGGCGGCCGCGACTGTCGCGGTATCAAGCTTGCGGACCAAAGGCCCCGTCTCGAGCCAAGACTTTCTCGCTACCGCATCGGACATCTGGTTCGCATCGCTCCTCGAGGATGCTGTCGCCGAGGCGGGAGAAGGAGACGCCGCATGACCACAGCCTCGCAAACCCGCGCGATCCACTCGATCCGCAAGACCATCCCCTCCTTTGGCGAGGACGACTATCGCGCGCTCATTGCGCGCGAGTTCGGCGGGCGCACGTCGTCGCGCCATCTCACGGAGCGGGAGGCGATCCGCCTCATCGATCTGCTGAAGGGCCTCGCCGGGCAACAGTCCGGCCGCCACGCGGCGGAGACGGCGAGCGGCAAATATGCGCCCATCCTGCGCGCGCTGTGGATCGGGGCCTATAATCTCGGCATCGCCCGCAGCCGCGACGACGCCGCGCTGCTCGCCTTCGTCGAACGGCAGACCAAGCTCGCGCATACGCGCTTCCTGAACGACCCGGCCGACGCCCGCAAGGCGATCGAGGCCCTCAAGAAATGGATGGCGCGCGCCGGCTGCGTCGACTGGCCGAAGGATCGCGGCGAGGATGTGATCGCCCGCAAGCGCGCGCTGCTACGGGCCATCGCCGAGCGCTGCGTCGAGACCGGCGCCTTCGTCCCCTTCGTGCGCGAGACCGGCTTCGAGGGCGCGTGGCCGAGCGACTTCGAGGCCTATGGCAAGCAGCGTGGTTTGGCCGCCGCTTTCGGCCACTATGAGCCGGAGGATTACGACCGGCTGATGCACTGGCTCGGCCAGCGGCTGCGCAAGCAGCTCGGCGACAAGATGCGGGAGGCGGCGTGATGCAAAGCGCCATCTCGATCGTGATGCACCAATCGCTCAAGGACTCCTACGACGATGAGGCGATCCACATCGGCATTTTTGAGAATAAGGTCGTGCGCGGCCGCGTGAAGGCGCATCTCTCGATAGTTCAGAAGCGATGCCTTGTCGCCCTGTGCGCCAATGCCGGCCGGCGGATGTCCCGGGATAGCCTCGTCGATGCATGCTACGGCGATAATCCTTACGGAGGCTCGCTGACGGCCGAGAATTACGTGACGTCGTCCATGATGGCGCTGCGCACCGTTTGCTGTGGCCTCGGCATCAGCATCGATCACGATGCGCTCGGCTATTCGGCGAGGCTCAGTGACCGGCCGGAGCCCGCAGCATCCCAGGTCGCTTGAGAGGAGAACCAAATGCCTATTGAAACCGATTTCAAAAGCCTCGGCCTCACGCGTAGCGAGGGGCGATTGATGGAGCGGCTCGTCGAGGCCGCGCCGCGAGCGGCAACGCGCGAGGAACTGCTCGCCGCCGTCTATGCCGGCCGGCCTCGGCCGAAGACGGATCGCCTCTCGGCGATCGTCGGCGCGCTGCGCAAGAAGCTCGGCGCCCGCGCCACCATCGTGACGAAGCGGGGCGTCGGCTATGCGCTCGCGCAGCCGGCGGAACGCCCCGCCGCGCCGGCGATCGTCGCCACGGCGCCGCAGCTGCCGCGCAGCCTCATGCAGGGCGGCTCCATCCGCATCGGCGAGTGGCTGGGCGACGTCGCGCGCCGCTACGGCGTCGGCCGCACGCTGGCGCCGATCTTCGCCCGCCGCCCGCCCGTCGCCGGCGCCATCGACTTCGCCCGCCGTCCGGACGGCTCTTTCGAGATCCGGCAATGACGATGCGTCTCGTCCCGCTTCTCTCCCTCGCGCTACTCGCGGCGCCCGCGGCGGCCGAGTCCTGCCATGTGCTCGAGCAGGGCTTCGCCCCGGCCGACGATCTCGAGGCGATCGACGTACGGCTGATCGACGGCGCGAGCTCGCGCATCGACTTCGCCGCCTATGTGCTCACCAGCACGCCGGTCATCGACGCGCTCACGCGGGCGGCGCAGCGGGGCGTCGTGGTGCGCGTCTATCGCGACGGGCGCGACGCGCGCCAGCCGCGCATGCTCGCCGCGGCGATCGACAGGCTCGTCGCCGAGCGCAATGTCGAGGCGCGCTACAAGCCGAGCCCCGCGCCCTTCATGCATCTGAAGGCCTATAGCGTCGACGGCCGCCTGCTGCGCACGGGCGCCGGCAATTTCACCCATGGCGGCCTCCGCCGCCAGGACAATGACCTGATCGCGATCGACTGCGAGCGCGCGATAAGCGCGTTTCAAACGGCTTTCGAAGCCATGTGGAGGAGATGAGATGTCGAAGAATGGAGAAGTCGCGTTCTCGATCGCCAATGCGATACGGGCGACGATCGAGAGCGAGCAAAGGCGGCTCGGCGATCGAGCGCGCGAGCCGGAGGTTCTGCTCGCGGGAATCGCGGGGGCGATCGTGACGCTCGAGGAGACATGCGGGCCGGCGTTTCGCGTGGCGCTCATCGCGCTGCTGCAGGGCGAGAGCGAGCAATGAAAAGGATCGTCGAGATCGATGTGGCCGAATTGGCCATTCGGCTCTGTGAGGCCAATTACGGACTTGTTCGGCCGACGCCGGACGCAGGCGAAGCGCTCGCCGCGATGGAGCCGGAATGCAGCTCCGCGTGGCTGCGGTCGGCGGAAGCCGCGGCGAACTACTTCGCCGAGCTGGCGGCGCGCGCGCCGACGGAGAACTGACATGCTCACCCTCGACGACTGCTCGCGCACGGAGCTGAAGCGCCTGGCGCGCTATGCGACGCCGCGGCAGATCGCCGAGGCGAAGGCGCGCATCGCGGCCGAGGCGACGAAGCGCGAGAACGAGGAACGGCTCGTCATGTGCGCGCAATCGGTCGACGCCTGCCGCGCTGCGCGCGACTATCTGCTCGAGTTCGGCGGCGGCGAGACCTATCGCCGCCTCTTCGAGGAAGCCAAGCAGGCCGCGCGGCGCAGCGCCCATGCCGAGCGCCGCTGGCGGCGCTACGCGGCGACGGCGCAGCGCCTGGCGCGCGCCGCCGAGAAACTGGCGAGGAGCGAGGACCAATGACCATCGGCATTTCCGACCATGCGCTCTTGCGCTTCCTCTCCCGCGCCGGCGGCTTCGACGTGGAGACGCTGCGGACGCAGATGCAAACGGCGCTCGCGCGCTGCTCCGCTGCGGCCGATGCGCTCTCCGCGACGCGCTACACGGTGAAGAAAGACGGCATGGTTTTCGTCATCGTCGACGGCGTCTGCGTCACGGTGTTGGACAAGATCGACAAGCCCTATATCGTTCGCGAGGAGCATCGCCCGTGAGCGACTATCACTATCTGCCCGGCATTTTGCGCGAGATAGCCGATGTCGCCGGCCTCTCGGCGGCGCTCGCCATCGCGGACAAAAAGGGCGGCGCTCGCACATTTTTCCCCGCGCGCGCGCCGGACGGACATTGGCTGCCGCAGCTCGTCGGCCGTGAGGCGGCGGACAAGATTTGCACCTACTTCCGCCGGCGTGATCGCACTGACGGCGTCGAGCGCGCCAGCCTGGACGCCGGCACTTACATGCTGATCCCGCTCGGGCCGAAGAATTTTTACGCCAAGGCGCGACGCCGGGCTGTCGAATTGACAGCAGAGGGTTGGTCGCGAGAAGAAGTAGCGCGGCGGCTCGGCATCCATATCCGATCCGTGCAGCGCTATCGCGGTCGCATGCGCGACGAGACCGACGGGCCGCAGGGCAGCTTGTTCTAACGCCAGCCCGCACGCCAAATCTGCAAGCATCATCGCCGGGAGACAGCTGTCTCCGGCATTACGGGACGGCTCCTCGTCTACATTCGGATCATTCCGAACGAGGTTCGTCCTATGACTCAGCAGTGGCCGCTCCAATCGCAATGCGACTCTTTCTACGGCAACCCCCGTGGGAAAAACGGAAGCTCCTCGGTCGCGTGGGAAAAGGCGAATTTGACGCTGGTGCGTCCGCCGTTCCGAACGACCTTCGCAGGCGATCCGATCAAGGGCGTGCGCGTTCACAAGAAATGCGCCGATAGTCTCTTTTGCGTCTTTGCGAAGATATGGGAGCTGTCGGGCCACGATCAGAAGAAGATCGACGCCTGGGGCGTCTCCATCTACGGCGGCGCGTATAATTTCCGCGTGATGCGCGGCGGTTCATCGCTCTCGATGCATTCCTGGGGCTGCGCCATCGATCTCGATCCTGCGCGCAACGGCTTCCACGATCAGCACGGCCATTTCCATGACAGCAGCATTCCCATCGTCGCGGCCTTCGAGGCCGAGGGCTGGACGTGGGGCGGCCGCTGGGAGGGTCGCAGCTGCGATCCCATGCACTTTCAGGCGGCGAGGGTGCGATGACCAGCGTGCTCGCCGCGGTCTCCGGCGAAAGGGAGTCTTGATCATGGGGCAGCTCATCGCAGCCTTGTTTCGCGCCATCGTCGTCGCCCTCTTTCTGGGGTGGATGTACTTCATCGTCTTTCCGCATCCGGACCGGCGCGTGATCGCGCTGGCGATGCTTCCCATTCTCGCAGTGGTCGCATGGGCCGGGGTCGGCCTGGGGCGCGACCTCATGCGTGAATATCCGGTCGCGCCATCCGCGCCCGGCCATCGACTGGCGGCAATGGAGCCAAACATCATGGAAGAGACGAAACCCTGGTATCTGTCCCGCGGCGTTGTGGGTGGCGCTGTCTCGGCCGTCGCCGGCGCCGCGCAGCTCGCCGGCTATACGCTGACGCCGGCCGATCAGGCCGCTCTCATCGACGGCGCGACGCAGGCCTACCAGCTCGTGTTTGGAGTGGGCTCGCTCGTCGGCGGCCTCATCGCCATTTGGGGGCGCATCAAAGCCTCCAAGGCGATCGGCTCCACAAAGGCGGCGTAGGGCCTTGTCGCCCTACGCTTGGGTCGTGATCGCCGCTGGAGCGATCGTGGCCATCAGCCTCGGCCTCGCCGTGATCGGCGCGGTGAGGCGCGGAGGCGGCGATGCGGAGCGCGCCGCCGAAGAGCAACGCAAACGCCGAGGCCACTCGCAAGCAGCTGGCCGATGCGCGCAAGGCCGAGGAGGTGCGACGTGCGACTGACGCTGGCGATTTTGGCGACGCTGTCGATAGGCTCTGACGCGCTGGCTATGGGCGGTCCCGTCTATATCGACGAGACCTGCGATCGGATCACCGAAGCGCCTGCGACGCCGGCGCTGAAAGCCTGGATCAAGAAGACATGCCCGCAGGGCGAGACCTCGTCCGATCCGATCTGCGCCGATCTCTCTCGCTTCGTGCGCGCCGTCGCCGCGAACAATCAGAATTGGCGCGCGGCCTGCGAGGGCAAGCGATGAAGCCGGAGACCCGCGACGCGATCGGCGTCGTCGTCGCCGTCGTCATCGGCGCATCGCCGGCGCTGATCGTGCTGGCCTCATATCTCTTTGAAGGAAGGTTCTGGTGATGGATTGGGGCACGGCGGCGCAATGGGCGGGAACGGCGACGGCGATCGGATTGGGCGTCTGGGCGGCGTTTTCGAAGAAGAGCGACAAGGCTCTCGAGGGCGTCGAGCGTGACGTCCACGGCGCGCAATCCGATCTCCGACGCCTGTTCGAGCGCGTCGACGGCGTCGAGGTGCGGCTCGGCAAGATCGAAGTGGAGGTGGAGCATCTGCCGACGAAGGATGAGTTCCATCAGCTGCACACGGAAATCACCAAGCTCGATGCGAAATTCGACTCGGTCCTCTACAAGCTCGACACGCTCGTCTCTCAATATGAGCGGGCGGAGGCTCGCGCGATCCAGGCGGAGGCGGCAGCGAGATGAGCGCGATCGAAGTCCAGCGCCAGTATGCGCGCCTCGCCATTCTGCGCGGAATATCCGAACAGCCGGATCAGCGCTGGAATAGCGTCCAGCTGCGGGAGGACCTCGAGCTGCGGTCCGCGATCAACAGGCCGAGAGAGTGGGTGAACGACGAGTTGCGCTGGCTCGCCGAAATGGGCGCGGTCGCACTCCAGGAACATGCCTCCGTGCTGATCGCCATGCTCACGCAGAAGGGGCTGGACCATTTGAGCGGCCGGATCGTCATCAGCGGCGTCGCTCGGCCGGCGCACTGACATGGCGACGGGACGCGGCCGTCTCTCCTCGATCGACACGCTGCCCGAAGAAGCGCAGGAAGACATCGCCTGGGCGATGGCCGAGCTAAACAGGCGCCAGCGGACGCAGGCGGAGATTTTGTCCGACCTCAACGGCCGGCTCGCGGACAAGGGCCTGGAGCTCATCTCCAAGAGCGCCTTCAATCGCCGCTCGATGCGCCTCGCCAATGCCGCGCGCAGGATCGCCGAGGGGCGCGCATTGTTCGAGGGGATCGCCCCGCAGTTCACGCCGGACCGCGTCGACGAATCGAATATTGTGCTCGGCGAGCTGATCAAGATGCTGATCGCCGAGCTGCTCGACGACGAGCCCGGCGCGCTGACGCCGAAGAACAGCATGGAGATGGCGCGCGCCTATCTCGCCACCATCCAGGGCCAGAAGCTCTCGGCAGAGCGGCGCACGAAGCTCGTCGCCGATTTCGAGAAGAAGGCCAGCGAGGCCGTCGCCAAGGTCGGCAAGGCCAAGGGCCTCACCGAGGAGACCGTCGCCACGCTGCGCGCAGAGATCCTCGGCGTGCGGAGGGAGGCGTGAGCGAGGACTGGCCGTTCGGTAATCTGGAGCCGTCGAGCTTCGGGCTGATCCTCGCCGATCCGGCGTGGAGCTACGCCACGCGCAGCGATAAGGGGCAGGCCAAGAGCGCGAGCCGCCACTATCGCACCATGACCCGCGAGCAGCTCTACGCGCTCCCGGTCTGGAGGCTCGCAGCGCCCAATTGCGCAATGTGCCTCTGGACGACTGGGCCGCTGTTGCCCATGCAGTTCGATCTGATGCTGCATTGGGGCTTCGAATACAAAACCTACGGTGGCTGGGGCAAGCGCAGCAAGAATTGGGGCAAGCCCGGAAACAAGAAACAGAAATGGGCCTTCGGGACCGGCTATTGGGAGCGCTCGACGCTCGAGGTCTATCTCTGGGGCGCGATCGGCGAGCCGCGCATCGTCTCGCACAGCGAGCGCAATCTGATCGAGGCGCCGTTGCGCGAGCATTCGCGCAAGCCAGAGGACATCTACGCCAAATGCGAGCGCATGTTCCCCGGCGTGCGCAAGCTCGATCTGTTCTCGCGGCAGACGCGGCCCGGCTGGAGCAATTGGGGCGACGAGGCCACCAAGTTCGATGAGGCCGCGGAATGACCGCGCTCCCGTCCTATGAAGAAATCCAGTCCGCCCGCCTCATCACCGAGGAGGAGTGGAAGCGCCATCGCCTCGACAGCCTGGCGCTGGCGCCCGAGAAACTGGAGACCGCCGGCGGCATGCCGGCTGTGCTGCTCCCCTATCAGTCGCAGCTGCTCGCCACCACGGCGACAAACGCAGTCACCGTCGTCGAGAAGAGCCGACGCACGGGGGTGACCTGGGCGGCCGGCGCGGACGCCGTGCTGACGTCCGCCGCCGAAAAATCGGCCGGCGGTATGGATACGCTCTATATCGGCTACAACCTCGATATGGCGCGCGAGTTCATCGACACTTGCGCCATGTGGGCGCGCTCCTTCGTCAAGGCCGTCACCGTCGCCGGCGTCGAGGACTTCCTGTTCGAGAGCGAGCCGGACAAATTCATCCAGGCGTTCCGGATCCGTTTCGCCTCCGGCTTCGAGATCGTCGCGCTCGCCTCCCGCCCGCGTTCGCTGCGCGGGCGTCAGGGCTATGTGATCATCGATGAGGCGGCCTTCCACGACGATCTCGACGCTGTGCTGCAGGCGGCCCTCGCTCTGCTGATCTGGGGCGGCAAGGTTCTGATCATCTCGACTCACAACGGCACGGACAATCCCTATAATCGGCTGATCCTCGACATTCGCGGCAGCCGCAAGCCCTATGCGCTTTTGCGCATCGACTTCGACGACGCGCTGAAGCAAGGCCTCTATGAGCGCGTCTGCCTCGTCAAGGGCGAGGAGTGGAGCGTCGAGAAAGAGGCGAAGTGGCGCTCCGACATTGTCGCCTTCTATGGCGAGGCGGCCGACGAGGAGCTGTTCTGCATCCCGTCCGAGGGCGGCGGCGCCTGGCTGCTTGCGCCGCTGATCGAGGCGCGCTCGCGCAAGGACGTCCCAGTGCTGCGGCTGGAGCGGCCGGAGAGCTTCACCTATTGGCCTGCAAATCTACGCGAGGCCGACATAAACGACTGGTGCGAGCGCGAGCTGCTGCCGATCCTCCGCACGCTCGACTCGCACCTCGGCCATTTCCTCGGCGGCGACTATGGGCGCGTGCGCGATCTCTCCGTGCTCTGGCCGCTCGCCATCTCGCGCACCACGCGGCGCATCACACCCTTCGTCGTCGAGATGCGGCGCATTCCGTTCGATCAGCAAAAGCAGGTGCTCAAATACATCTGCGATCGCCTGCCGCGCTTTTCTGCCTCCAAGCACGACGCGACCGGCCTCGGCATGTCGATCGCGGAATACGCGGTCCAGCAATATGGGCTCGAGCGCACCGAGGCGGTCGCGCTCAACATCCCCTGGTATCGCGACAACGCCCAGCCCGTGAAAACCGCCTTCGAGGATGACGCGATCGAGATTCCGGCGGATTCGGAGATCCACTCGGATCTGCGGCTGGTGAAGACGAAGGGCGGCGTGCCTTTCATTCCGGCGCTCAAATCCGGCGAGCAGAAGAACCGCCACGGCGATGCGGCCGTCGCGCTGATGCTCGCCTATGCGGCGACGCGCGCGCTGATCGCGCTCTACGACTATGAGAGCGCCCGCACGCTGCGCGAGTCGAACCGCGGCGAGGATACGGCCGACGCCGAGGACATGAAGCTCCCGCAGGAAGGGCTCTATTGATGGTCGACGATTTCACCGCGCGCCAGGCGCTGGAGGCGGAGCAGGATCGCATCGGCATGCATGGCCCGACGCGCCTGCTCGGGCCGGATGGCCAGCCGATCCGTCATTCGCTCGCGCCCTCCGAGCGGCGCAAGCTCTCGGAGGAGGAGGCGCGGCCGGAGCTGATCGGCGTGCGCACGCTGTGGGATCAATCCATCGCCTCCGGCCTTACGCCGGAACGGCTGGCGGGCCTGCTGCGCGGCGCCGTGCGCGGCGATCATCGGCAATTTCTCGAGCTGGCTGAGGAGATGGAGGAACGCGACCTCCATTATTTCTCCGTGCTCGGCACGAGGCGACGCACGCTCGCTCAGATCGAGGCGGAGATCGACGAGAAATCCGCGGCCAAGTCCGAGAGCCGCATCGTCGAGGCGGTCGAGGAGCTGCTCGAGGACGCCTCCCTACCGGATATGTTCGAGGATTTGCTCGACGGCCTCGGCAAGGGATACAGCGTCGTCGAAATCCTCTGGTATGAGCGCGAGGGCTTGTGGTGGCCGTATAAATATCTCTGGCGAGACCCGAAATATTTCACCTTCGACCACATCAGCCGCAGCGAGGTGAGGCTGCAGGAGCTGGGAACGATCGACGGTCTCGAGCTGCCGCCGTTCAAATTCGTCGTTCACAAGCCCAAGCAGAAATCTGGAATACCGATCCGCGGCGGCTTTGCCCGCTTTTGCGCATGGGGCTTCCTTTTCAAGAATTACTCTTTGAAGGATTGGGCCTCCTTCCTCGACGTCTACGGCATGCCGATCCGCGTCGGCAAATATCACCCGAGCGCGACGGGCGATGAGCGCCGCAAGCTGCTGCAGGCGGTGATGAGCATCGCCTCGGACGCGGCGGCGATCATCCCCGAGTCCATGCTGATCGAGTTCCTGGAGGCGAAGGGCTCCACCGGCGGCACGACGCCTTTCGAAGGGCTCGGCCGCTTCGTCGACGAGCAGCTGTCCAAGGCCATCCTCGGGCAGACGATGACGGTCGAGAATGGCGGTAGCCTCGCCCAGGCGAAGGTTCACAATCAAATCAGGCTCGACCTTCTGAAGGCCGATGCGCGCCAGCTGGCGGCGAGCTTGAATGAACATCTCATCAAGCCTTTCGTCCAGGTCAATTTCGGCGATCGAGCGCGAGCGCCCAAGCTCAAATTCCCCGTCGCCGAGCCCGAGGACATCGCAGTCCTCTCGACGGCGCTCGGCACGCTAGTGCCGCTCGGGCTGGAGGTCTCGCAGACCGAGGTGCGCGACAAGCTCGGCCTGCGCCAGCCGGACAAGGGCGAGAAGGTTCTGGAAGCCCCAAAGGCCGCCGCGCCGGAAAAGAAAGCCGATCCGGTCACCAAGCAGGCGCTGCGCGAGGCGGTGAACAGCCAGACAGACTTCCTCGAATGGGTCGCCGGGGCGCCAGCCGTCGCCGCGGCGCATAACGCCGAGGAATTGTTTGCGGCGATCGAGAAGACCCTTCCTATTCCGGTCAAGGGGAACGACTTCGCGGCGCGAATGTATGAGGCCGGCGTCATCCCGCGAGGCATGATGAAAGCGCGTCCGGGCTGTGCCTGCGGCTGCAATGAGCGCCTCGCGCTCAATGCCGAAGCCGTCGGCCTCGACCAGGTCGACGCGATCGGCGCCGAGGAGGCGGCCGACTGGGAGCCGCAGATGGAGCCGATCGTCGCCTCCATTCTCGAGGCGGCCGACGCCTCCTCCAGCTTCGAGGAGTTCAAGCAGCGCCTCACCGAGCTCGCCGGCGATCTTGACACGGACGCGCTCGCTCATCGCCTTGCCATCGCGCAGATGAAGGCGCGCGGCCTGGGGAACGCCAATGGCGGACGCTGATCCTTTCGCGCTCGAGGCGTTCAAGAAGCCGCCGAACGAAGTCACCCGCTACTTCGACCAGAAGGCGCTGAAGCCGTCCTTCCATTGGCAAGACGTGATGCTCGACGAGCATGCGCACGCCTTCACCGTGGCGAAGAGCGCCGGCTATGACGTGCTCGCCGATATCCATGGCGCGCTGCAAAAGGCGATAGAGGGCCGCCAGGATTACGACGATTTTAAAAAGGGCCTCGAACCGCTTTTGAAAGCCAAGGGCTGGTGGGGCAAGGCGCAGCAGCTCGACCCGCTCACGGGCAAACCCGTCGAAGTGCAGCTCGGCTCGGTCCGCCGGCTACAGACGATCTATTGGGCGAATGTGAATACGGCCTATGCCGCCGGCGAATGGGAGCGCACATGGCGCACGCGCCGCGTGCTGCCCTATCTCGAATATCTGATCTCGACCGCGCTGCATAAGCGCGAGGAGCATCTCGCCTGGGTCGGGACCATCCTCGAGGTCGAAGATCCGTGGTGGGACGATCACTATCCGCCCAATGGCTGGCTCTGCCAGTGCCGCGTGCGCCAGCTCTCGGAGGATGAGGCGAAGGGCCGTCCGCGCTTCGGCGATCGGCCGGAGGATTTCGGCTCCGCGGTCTTCACCAATAAGCGCACGGGCGAAGTCACGCGCGTGCCGAACGGGATCGACCCCGGCTGGAACAACAACCCCGGCAAGTTCCGCCAGCGCAACGCCGCCGACTTCATCGCCGGCAAGCTGGACGCGATGGATGAGACGGCGCGGCGCATCGCCTCGGCTGATCTCATCGGCTCCTCGCTGTTCCGCCACATCGCCTCCGGCGGAGTGAATTTCGATCCGACGTCGACCGATCCCGACATGATCGCGCGCGGCGACATCTCTCTGCCCTTCGCCTCCATCCCGGCCGACAAGGCGAAGTCCGCTGGCGCGAGCTCGCACACGCTGCGCCTCTCCGTGCGGGATGCCGCGCGCATCGGCGCCGCGCCGGAGGCCTATGGGCTGGCGCAGACCATTCTCGATCGCGGCAAGGCGCTGGCGCGGAGCGTGGAGGCGAAGATCGGCGGCCTGTGGCGACGGCTGACGATGCGCGTGGAGAGAGACGGCTCGGCGGTCTATCTCGACAAGCTCGAGAGCGAGGAATAGGCGAGCCGCAGAAACGGCCCGTGGAGCGCCTCGCATCGCAAGTCGCTGTGATCGGACGTGACCGCGCGAAAAACGCACCCATGGCTTAAAATAGGCTTTCAACGCCCGCCTATCACGGGCGACGACGATGCGATTGCGTTCGAAGGGGAGCGTGCGCAAGGGAGACAACTGTCTCCGGCTAAAGTCTGCGCGTCGCAGCGGCATAGTGCCCGCATGTTCAGCCCCGACGCAAGCCCTCTTCTCATCGCGCTCTGCCATGACGCCGCCTCGCCGGCGATCGGCGAGGCCGTCGCGCTCAATTTCGAGGGCGAGGCGCTTCCCGATTGGGTGATGGTGACGCCGGCGGGCTCGCGCCTCCGCGGCTCGGATGGCCGCGAATGGCGCGTCGCCGATGCGGCGGCGTTGGCCGCCGCCTCCATGGCGCGCGGGCTGAAGCTGCCGATCGACATCAATCATGCGCAGTTCCTGCGCGCGCCGAAGGGCGAGGAGAGCCCTGCCGTCGGCTGGATCGAGCAGATGGAGGCGCGCGACGGCGCCGTATGGGCGCGCGTCGATTGGACGCCGTCCGGCGCATCCGCTCTTCGCGGGAAATCCTATCGCTACCTCTCGCCAGCGCTGCATCACGACGCCTCCGGCGCCGTCGTCGCCATTCTCGGCGCTGGCCTCACCAACCGGCCCAATTTCGACATGCCTGCGCTGAACGCGCAGCGACAGGAGGATATGATGGACAAGGAGCTGCTGAAGAAGCTCGGCCTCGCCGAGACGGCTTCGCTCACCGATGTGCTGGCGGCGCTCGACAGGCTGCAGACGTCGCTCAACGCCGCGCAGACGGCGACGCCGTCTCTCGCGGTCTATGTGCCGCGCGCGGACTATGACGCCGTTCTCTCTCGCGCCACGACCGCCGAAACCGCGCTCAACGCGCGTGTCGACGGCGAACGCAAGACCAAGGCGGGCGCGCTGGTCGACCAGGGTGTGAAGGACGGCAAGATCGCCCCGGCGACGAAGGATTTCTACCTCTCGCTCTGCGCGACCGAGACTGGCCTCGTCGATTTCGAGAAGTTCCTCGGTGTTCAGCCGAGCGTCTTCACACCGTCCAACATCGGCAAGACGGAGCCCTCGGGCGGCGTCGCGCTCAACGCCGATCAAAAGGCGACTGCGCGCATCATGGGCCTCGACGAGAAAGCCTTTGCCGAATTCCTCGCCGGCCAGACGGCGTGACCCGCAACAGCTGACAGGAGAGCCTCGACATGGCCGCTCTGCAAAAGGGACATCTCATTCGCGAGCGCGCGACCACGACGACGCGCGCCTTTCCGGTGGCGGCGGCGACCGTCTGCTGGGAGGGCGGCATGGTGGCGCTCTCCGGCTCCGGCGCCAATGCCGTGGCGACGCCGGGCGCGGCGAACAATGCGCTGAAGATCGTCGGCATGGCGGAAGGCAATGCCGACAATCGCCTCGGCGTCGCCGGCGACAAGAAGGTCAAGACGAAAATCGGGACATTCCTGCTGGACAATGACCCGAGTGATCCGATCGCGATCGGCGACGTCGGCGCCGCCTGCTACGCGAGCGACGATCACACCGTCGCCAAGACTTCCAACAGCGGCGCCAAGCCGCAGGCCGGGACGATCTTCGACGTCGAGTCGAGCGGCGTCTGGGTGAAATTCGCCTGACCGGCGCACACATTCTCTAGGAGCGGACAATGCCCGAGATCATTACGCCGTCGGTTCTGGATGCGATTTTCCAGAGCTTCAATTTCACTTTCAACAATGCGTTCGGGGCCGTCACGCCGACGTGGAACAAGATCGCCATGGAGGTGAAATCGACCACCTCGGCCTCCAACTATGGCTGGCTCGGCCAGATGCCGCGCATCCGGGAATGGGTCGGCGATCGTGTGATCGGCTCACTCGACAGCTACGGTTATCAGATCCGGAACAAGACCTGGGAGTCGACGATCTCGCTGAAACGCGAGCAGATCGAGGACGACACCTACGGCCTGTTTTCGCCGGCCGTCGCGCGACTGGGCCGCTCCGTGGCCCTTTTCCCCGACGAGCTCTGCTTTGGGCTGCTCGGCAAGGGCTTCACTCAGGCGTGCTACGACGGCCAGAATTTCTTCGACACCAATCACCCGGTCAAGGATGAGAACGGCAACGATACGTTCGTGTCCAATGTCCAGGCCGGCTCCGGGGCGCCGTGGTTCCTGATCGATACGACTCAGGGGTTCATGCCGATCATCTATCAGCTGCGCCGGGCGTTCGGCTTCGTCAGTAAGACGGACCCGAACCAGTCGGACCGCGTGTTCCTGGCGAACGAGTTCGTCTATGGCACGGATGGCCGTTGCAATGTCGGCTTCGGCTTGTGGCAGATCATCTACGCCTCCAAGCAGCCGCTCAATCGCGCGAATTTCCGCGCCGCGCGCCAGGCGATGATCAATCTGAAGGCCGACTACGGTCGCCCGCTCGGCGTCAAGCCGACACTGCTCGTCTGCGGCCCGACGCTCGAGCAGACGGCGCGTGATCTCATCAAGTCGCAGTATCTGCCCGTCGATGGCTCGCCCGGCGTCATCAACGCCAGCGGCATCGGCATGATCGAGAACACGGATCGCGACATCGTCGACATCTTCATGTCGCCGTGGCTGGGTTGACGGAGGGGACGATGGCGAAAGCTCCGAAGAGCGGAGGGGCGCAGGAGCCCCTCGACGAGAGCCAGCTGCCCGCGGGCGAGGCCGGCGAGATCATCAAGGTGCGCGGGCCCGAGGACGGGCGCTGGCGCGGCGGGATCAAGTTCGGGCCGATCGAGCAGGATATCGACCTGTCGCAGATCACGCGCGGCCAGCTCGAGGAGATCGGGGGCGACCCGTATCTGACGGTTCGACGCGCGGAGTGATTGTCGCGGGATAGAGCAGCGGCAGCTCGCCTGGCTCGCCACGGCCAGGAGGTCGGCGGTTCAAATCCGCCTCCCGCACCAAGAATACCCAGAGAGGGCGGTCCGGCACGGCTCGCGAGGCCTCCGGCACCATTAGGGACGTTGCGAACGTAGGGGCACAGCCCGCCGCCCGCATGTTTTTCGAGGAGCGCAGCATGAATCCGACAGTCGGACGCATCGTCCATTTCTACACAGAGAACCCCAGCGGTCAGACGAATGGCGTCGGCGAAGGGCCTTACGCGGCCATCATCACACAGGTGTTCTCGGACGGGATGGATGCGTATGTGAACTTGAAGGTCTTTCGCCCTTATGGCGGGAACGTCGATGAGGGCTCCGTTCGGCACAAGGATTTTGCGACGAATGAAGGCCGTTGCTGGGTGTGGCCGCCGCGGGAGTAGCGCTCATGTCCTACGCGACCGAATCCGATCTGGTGCGCAAATGGGGCGCGGAGCAGGTGGACCTCGCCGCCTATGACGGGGCGACGCAGGCGCGCGATCCGCTGCGCATAGAGGCAGCGCTCGACAGCGCAAGCGCGGTGATGAACGGCTATTTCGCCAAGCGCTACGCTCTGCCGATCGACGCCGCGCCGGATGGCATGACGCTGTTGCGCAATCTCTGTTGCGATCTCGCCATGGGCGAGCTCTCCAACACGCCCGGCGCGCGCAACGACATCGTCAAGGACGCCGTCGAGGCGGCGCGCAAGTTCTTGTCGGACGTAGCGCGCGGCCTCGCCGACATTCCGCAAAATCCGCCACCCGGCGCGCCGGCGGCCGCGGTGCCATCGCCCAATGAAGCGATCGTCGCCGCCAATGATCGCGAGTTCTCGCGCAATCGGCTGAGGGCCATGTGAAAGGAACATGCTGATGGATGGCGTCTCCTTCCATATGGACGTGAACGGCATGTCCGCCGCGCTGACGCGGCTCAACCGCGCCGCAGCGCTGGAGAAGCACGAGCTGACGGAAGGATTGGCGCGACGCGGCCAGGAGCAGACGCGCCATCGCCTCGAGGTCGAGAAGACGACGCCGGAAGGCAAGCCTTGGAAACCGACGATCGATGGCCGCGCCGCGCTCTTCGTCAAGGGCGAGCATCTGGCGCGCCATATCGACTATATCGCGACCGAGACCGAGGCGCGCTGGGGCTCCGGCTGGATCGGCGCGCGCGTGCATCAGCTCGGCGCGATCATCTTTCCGGTCGCCGGCAAGGCGCTCGTCTTCAAGATCGGCGGAAAGGAAGTTTTCGCCGGCAAGGTGACCATTCCCGCGCGGCGCTATGTCGGGCTCTCCAAGGCGAATGAAGAGGAGATGATCCGCACGGCCGAGCGCTTCCTGACCAAGGTGCTTCAATGAGCGGCGTCGGCGATCTCGTCAATCTTCGCGACGCCGTCGTCGCGCGGCTGCGCACGAAAATCCCCGGCCTGCGCTCGATCGAGCCGCATGGCGGGACATTCGACGACGGCGAAGTCAAGAAATTCGCGACGCTCGCGCCGGCGATCCGCGTGGCCTGCATGGGCTTTGACCGCGTCGAGCGTCATTCCAGCGGCATGCTGCGGCTGCCCGTGCATTTCGCCGCCGTCGTCGTCGCCAAGGACGCCATGCAGGAGGGCGACAAGGTGGGGCGCGATACGGCGGCGCTGCTCATCGCCAATGCGGTGGCGCTCGCCGTCGCCGGCCATCGCTTCGGGCTCGAAGGCGTCTTTCAGCCGGAGAATTTGCGCGGCGCGAATGAATATTCCGACGCCTCGCAGAACGCCGGCGTCGCGCTCTGGCAGGTGACATGGACCTCGCCCGTGCTGCTCGGCGAGAGCCTCGACGAGGCGCTCGGCGCGTTGACGCAGCTCTTCGTCAATGGCGCGCTCTTCGCCGATCCGCTGCCGATCGGCGGCGATCCTCTCGCGGGAGGCGCGCCGTGAGCGATCCGATCGAGGAGCTGCAATATCAGGTCGCGGAGATACGGCGAATGATGTCCGTCATGATCCGGCCGGGCACAGTGAAAAGCTACGACGGCAAGACGCACACGGCCGTGCTCGATCTCGGCTTCGAGACGCATGACGTCGACGTCGGCGCGCATGGCGGCACGGGCGCGGATTTCGCGCCGCTCAAGAAGGGCCAGCAAATCATGGCGCTCTGTCCGGACGGCGATCCGGCCAACGCCATGGTGATCGCGGGCGGCTTCCACGACGACAATAAGGCGCCGTCGCAATCGGCCGACGAGGACATTCGCGCGCAGCGCGGCTCGGCCGACAAGCCGTCGCGGCTGCGCACCACGGACAAGGCGGCGATCCTCGAGGCCATGGGCAACGCCATAGAGGTGGCGGACGGCAAGATCACGCTGCGGGCGGACAAGATCATCCTCGCCGGCATCGTCTATCTCGGCGGCGCCGATGCGGACAAGCCGGCGGCCATGCAGGGCACGCTCGACACGCGCGGAGACGCCGCCACGGGCAATCTCGCGACCAAGGTTTTCGTGAAATAAGGAGCTTTCAATGTTCGGTAAAGCCGCCCTGAAAGATGAGCCGCTGCTGTGGTGGAAGGTGATCAAGACCCGCGATCATGGCGGTATGATCCAGGGCTTTCGCCGCGTGGTCGGAGAGTGCTTCCAGGCGACGGAGCGCGCCATGACCTTCGACGTGCTGGAAGGACTGGTCGAAAAGACCGATCCGCCGGCCGACGCTCCCGCGACGCAGGAGTGAGCGCATGCGCACGGGCGTCGATCGCAACACAGGCGAGCTGCTGACCGGCTGGGCGGAATGCGCCCAGTCGATCGGGATCATCGTCACGACGGCGATCGGCTCGCTCGTGCTGGGCCGCGACTTCGGCTCCGATGGCCCGACCCTGCAGGATCGGCCCATGTCGACGCCCTCGATCATGGATCATTTCATGTCGATCGCCGAAAGCCTGCGCAAATGGGAGCCCGGCTTCAAGCTCCGCCGCATCGACGTGCTGCAGGCCGGCGGCGATGGCGTGATCGGCTTTGCGATCGTCGGCGACTTCTATCCCAACGGCCACCTCGGCGATTACTCCATCGTCGAGACCGCGCAGACGACGCAGATCGCGCCCTTCCTGCTGACCGCGGAGGCGTCATGAGCGCGCGCTTCGACCGTGTCGACCTCTCGGCCATCGCCGCGCCGGCGGCGCTGGAGGCATGGTCCTTCGACGCCATTCTCGACGCGCGTTTCCAGAAGTTTCTGGAATATTGGCAGGCCGAACGGGTCAAGAACCCGAGCCTGCCGCTCTATGACGTGACCGCGCTCGTCGGCAATCCGGGCGCCTGGCACCAGAGGGTCGACACGTTTCGCGAGGGCCTGCTGCGCCAGCGCGTCAATGAGGCTGTCCTCGCCACATCGCTCGCCTTCGCGGAGGAGACGGACCTCGACGTCGTCGCCGCCAATTACGGCTGTGTGCGCGCGAGCGGCGAGAGCGACACCAGCCTGCGGCTGCGGGCGCAGCTCGCCTGGGAGGCCCTATCGCGCGGCGGTTCTTATGGCGGATATGAGTTTGACGCGCGTAGCGCCGCGCCGGCCGACATCGCCGATGTGGCGATCTACGGGCATGAGGTGGACGGCGTCGCGCGCGGCGAGGTGCGGATCGTCGTGCTGGGCGTCAATTCCAGCGGCGTCACGCCGGAAGCCGTCCTGAAGTTGGTGCGCAATCGCGTTTCGCCGCGGAACGTGCGCAAGGTCAACGACTACGTCAATGTCGTCGCCGCGACGATCGCGCCTTACGAGATCGACGCGACGATCGTCGTGCCGCATGGCGCGGATGGCGACACTGTGCGCGATGCTCAATTTGTCCGCGCCAAGGCGTATGCGGAGAGCCGCCGGAAGATCGGCGCGCCCGTGACGTTCGGCGGCGTGATGGCGGCGATCGGCCATGACGACGCCGGCGTCGTCGTCGACGTCGAGATGCGCGCGCCCTGGGCCGGCGCGCAGAACCTCTCCTCCGTGCCGGCGATCGGCGGCGGCCCATTGCAGGCTCCGGTTTGCACCGGCGTGAAGCTCTATTGGAGGACGGCGGCGTGAGCGACGACGATCTCCTGCCCGGAAACGCTACGGCTTTCGAGCGCGCGCAGTCCAAGACCAGCGCGCGCGTCCTCTCGACCGACGTCGACGCGATTCGACGCGAGCGCGATCCTTTGCATTGCGACAGCCAATTCCTGCCGCCTCTCGCGATGGAGCGCTCGATCCATCACTACACGGGGACCGACGAGGCGCTCGATCGGCTGGCTGTCGCCATGTCCTTCGAGGATCACATCGCTTACGGCACGGCGGCCGCGCTGGAGGCGGAGATATCGCTCGATATCGGCCGCGAGGTGCGCGTCGTCGAATGCTTCGAGGATAGCTCGCTCGAATGGCCTGACTTCGCTGTCGAGACGCTCATCGATCCCGGCGAGGCGGCGCCCGATCTCGCGGCCATGCAGGCCTCGGCGCTCCGCCGAAAGAATGTCCGCGACTGGCCACATCCGCGGCTGCGCGTGCGCCAGCCGGAGGCCCCGCTCTTCATCGGCGCGGCGTCGAGCATCGGCGTCACTCTGCGCGTGCTGCCCGAGGATGTGCTGCCGCCCCCGCCGCAAATCTATGTCGGCGCGACCACGCGCGTCGTGCTCAATGTGAAGGTCTTCCCGCAATGACGGTCTACGCCACCAAGGTCTCAGCCGCTTACATCGCGCGCAGGCAGGCCGCGCAGGCCGGCGGCGCGCAAGTGAATTTTTTGGCCGGCCAGATCATCCTCGGCGACGGCAATGGCGCAGTGCCGGCGATCAGCGATCTCGTGGCCGCTGGCGGCGTGATCCATGAGGTGTGGCGCGGCAGCGTCATCACCTCGGTGACTGTCGACTCCGCCAATCCGGCGCAGGTCGATGTGCGCGCCGTGATCCCGTCGAGTGTGGGCGGCTTCTGGGTGCGAGAATTCGTCATCCTCGACGAGAATGGCGTCGCCTGCATCTACGGCCAGACGCTCGTCGAAAAAACGTCGGCAGCGCAAGGGCAAACGAGCGACCTCTCCCTTGTCGCGGCCATCGCCGAGTCGGACACAGGCGTCGTCGTGTTGTCGCCGCCCTCGGCCGATTACGCGACGGTTGGGGCGCTGCAGGCGGCGATCAACGCGCATCAGCCGACGGCCGAGAGCCCGCTCTACGCTGAGGACACGATATCTGGCGGATGGCTGCAGCGGCTGTTCCGGGTCCGCCGCTCGAACCTGACGCAGATCGGCGTCGAGCGTCCCGCCAATGATGCGGAATTCGCGGCCGGCGTAGGGAGCCTCTCTCCCTGGCCGTGGCCGACGCTGGCGCAAGTCAAAAACGCATTGCATGACATCGCTGTTGCGCTGACTGGCAGCGGCGAGGGCGTGACGATCGACAACACGCATCGCGCCAATCTCGATTTCCCGTCGCTCTCCGCGGCGGCCGATATCGCGGCGGCGGACAGTATCGCGCTCTATCAGAGCGTGGCGGGCCATCATCGCAAATGGTCGCTATCCGCGTTTTTGACGTGGCTGCGCACACAAAGCGGTTTCGGAACCGGCGTCGGGCAGACGATCGTCACCAGCGCCGCTGGCACATGGCTCGAGCAAAATCCCGCCGATTGGGGCTATTCGCTCGGCATGGCGGCGACGTCGGCGCAGCTCGCCGCCGGCTCGGTGCCCAATGTCACCGCCAGCAATCAATATCCCTACACCGGCGCCACGAATACGGCGTCGGCGGCATGGTTCGGCGCGATCACCGGTAATTGGCAATTGAGCGGATGGGCCTTCTGCAACAATGCGGGCTTCGTCGCGGTCTATAATCTCTATTGGACGCGCGTCTCGTGACCAACATCCTCTCCATCCCGCAACTCCCGGCGTGGGAGTTCACAATCGCGACCGGCTCGGATTTTCGCGACGCCATCCAATTTCTGGCGGACACGACTGTCGATCCGGCGATTCCGCTCGCGATCACGGGCGTCGAGTTCGCGGCGACGATCCGACGGGCCGATGACACCGAATTCGTTTTGGTCGAGGCGTCCACTCAAACGCAGACGATGACGGTCGACGGGCCGGCCGGCACGCTCTCCTTTGCGATCCCTGCAACGACCTGCTCGAACCTCGAGGAGGGCGATGCGATCTGCGACATCGTCGCGATCGCCGACGGCGCGCGGGTCAATCTCTGCAAGGACAATGGGCCGCTCAAATTCACCATACGCGCGGGGCTCGCATGACGCAGGCCTCTGTCCGCAGGGTCGCGAGCGACAATACGGTCCGCCGCGTCGCGCCGACGACGCGCGCCGTCGTCGCGACGCGCGGCGCCGTCGTGCGCGTCACGGCGGGGCAGATCGTGCGGACGCTCGGCGTCTCGGGCGTGCGGCGCATCGCCGTCGCGCCCTCGGGCGACGTGCTGTCGCTGGGCGAGGTCAATGGCCGCGTCGACACGCTTACGGATTTGACCGCGCAGATAGACGCGGCGGCCTCCGAGGCGCGCGCCAAAGCGGCCGAGGCGCGCGCCGAGGCGGCGGATGCGCGGGCGGAGATCGCTGCGGCGCGGGCCGAGGCGCTGGCCGCCGCGGCGGAGGCGCGCGGCGAGGCCGCGGACGCGCGAGCGGAGATCGCAGCGGCGCGGGCCGAGGCGCTGGCGGCAGCGGCCGCCGCGCGCGCCGAAGCGGTGACAGCGCGCAACGAGGCTGCGAGCGCACGCGCCGAGGCGCTGGCGGCGGCGGCCGCCGCGCGCGCCGAGGCGGAGACAGCGCGCAGCGAGGCGGCGAGCGGGCGAACCGAGGCTCTGGCCGCGGCGGCCGATGCGCGCGCCGAGGCGGAGACGGCGCGCAGCGAGGCTGCGAGCGGGCGGGCGGAGGCGCTGGCCGCGGCGGCGGCTGCGCGGACCGAGGCGCTGGCGGCGGCAGGCAATGCGCTCGGCGAAGCGCAGATGGCCCGTAGTCAGGTCGTGAGCGCCAGAACCGAAGCTCTGGCGGCGGCGACCAATGCATTCGGCGAGGCGCAGACAGCGCGCGGCGAAGTCGCGGCGGCGCGGACCGAGGCGCAGGCGGCCTCTCAGCAGCTCGGCGCGGCCGTCACGACGGCGCAATCGGCTGCCGATGACGCTCTGGCGCAGCTGATCCAGGTCGCGCAGACGGTCGAGGACTATCACGCCCAGTCGGACGCCTCCTTCGCATCGGTCACGAGCGATGTGGGCGTCATTTCCGGCGCCATGCAATCGCTCGCCGGCCGCACGGATCGCGTCGCCACCGTGCTGGGCGGCGACGAGGGAGACATCGCAAGTCTCATCGCCGAGATCACGAGCCATCGCGCCACAGAGGCGGCGACGCGTTCGCAGGCGGCGGTCGCTCTCGTCTTGCAGACGGCCGTCGCCTCGGCAAATCCGGATCAGGCCATCGCGGCGCTGCAGACGCTGGTCGCCGCGCAGATCGGCGAGATGCGCGCCTCGGTCGATAGCGAGCAGCTCGCGCGCGCCACGGGCGACAGCGCGCTCGCCTCGCAGATCGTGGCGCTATCCGCGACCTCGGACGCTATGTCCGCGACGGTCGCCTCCGAGGCGGCTGCGCGGGCGACGGCGGACAGTGCGCTCGCCGGCCGCTCGGACCGCGTGCTGGCGGCGATCGGCGACGCCGGCGACGTCTCGGACCTGGTCGCGGCGCTGGCGGCGCAGCAGGCGGCGGACAGCGGCGCGCGCTCCCTGGCCGGCGTGCAGATGACGCAGACGGCGCTCGCCGACGCCACGCATGCGCTGGCGGATTTGCGCGTCGACGTCGGCGCCAGGGTCGGCCAGGCGCTCGGCCTCGCGACACAAGAGACGGTTGCGCGAGCCACGGCCGACAGCGCGCTCGCCGGTCGCTCGGACCGCGTGCTGGCGGCGATCGGCGACGCCGGCGACGTCTCGGACCTCGTCGCGGCGCTGGCGGCGCAACAGGCGGCGGACAGCGGCGCACGCTCGCTCGCCGGCGTGCAGATGACGCAGACGGCGCTCGCCGACGCCACGCATGCGCTGGCGGATTTGCGCGTCGACGTCGGCGCGCGCGTCGGCCAGGCGCTGGGCCTCGCGACGCAAGAGACGGTCGCACGGGCGACAGCCGACAGCGCGCTCGCCGGCCGCTCGGACCGCGTGCTGGCGGCGATCGGCGACGCAGGCGACGTCTCCGACCTGGTCGCGGCTCTGGCGGCGCAGCAGGCGGCGGACAGCGGCGCACGCTCGCTCGCCGGCGTGCAGATGACGCAGACGGCGCTCGCCGACGCCACGCATGCGCTGGCGGATTTGCGCGTCGACGTCGGCGCCAGGGTCGGCCAGGCGCTCGGCCTCGCGACGCAAGAGACGGTCGCGCGAGCCACGGCGGACAGTGCGCTCGCCGGCCGCTCGGACCGCGTGCTGGCGGCGATCGGCGACGCCGGCGACGTCTCCGACCTCGTCGCGTCGCTTGCCGCGCAGCAGGCGGCCGACAGCGGCGCACGTTCGCTCGCCGGCGTGCAGATGACGCAGACGGCGCTCGCCGACGCCACGCATGCGCTGGCGGATTTGCGCGTCGACGTCGGCGCCAGGGTCGGCCAGGCGCTGGGCCTCGCGACGCAGGAGACGGTCGCGCGAGCCACGGCCGACAGCGCGCTCGCCGGCCGCTCGGACCGCGTGCTGGCGGCGATCGGCGACGCCGGCGACGTCTCGGACCTCGTCGCGGCGCTCGCTGCGCAGCAGGCGGCCGACAGCGGCGCGCGCGCGCTCGCCGGCGTCGAGATGGCCCAGACGGCCGTCGCCGACGCAACTCATGCGCTGGCCGCCTATCGGCTCGAGGTGGGCGCGCGCTTCGGCGCCGCGCTCGCCCTGGTGAGCGACGAGATCGTGGCGCGGGCCTCGGCCGACAGCGCGCTCGCCGATCGGTTGACGACGCTGACGGCGACGGTGGGCGGCAACACTGCGGCTATATCCTCCGAGGCGACAGCGCGGGCCACGGGCGATAGCGCGCTCTCCTCGCAGCTGGACATGCTGACGACGCGCGTCGGCGCGTCCGAGGCGGCGATCTCCTCCGAGACGACGGCTCGCGCGACGACCGACAGCGCGCTCTCAGACCAGCTGACGACGCTGACGGCGACGGTCGGCGGCCATACCGCGGCGATCAGCACGGAGCAGACGACGCGCGCCAATGCGGTCAGCGCGCTCGCCGATCAGCTGACGACGTTGACGACGCGTGTCGGCTCCTCCGAGGCGGCGATCTCCACCGAGACGGTCTCGCGTGCGGCGGCGGACAGCGCGCTCTCCGATCAGCTGACGACGCTGACGGCGCGGGTCGGCTCGTCCGAGACGGCGATCAGCTCCGAGGCGACGGCGCGCTCGACGGGCGACAGCGCCATTGCGACGCAAATCGCCAGCCTCTCCGCCGGCGTCGGCTCCAACGCGTCCGCCATCACCAATGAGACGACGGCTCGCGCGACGGCCGACGGCGCCCTCTCCGACCAGCTGACGACGCTGACGACGACGGTCGGCGGCCATACCGCCGCGATCAGCACGGAGCAGACGACGCGGGCCAATGCCGTCAGCGCGCTCGCCGATCAGCTGACGACGTTGACGACGCGGGTCGGCTCCTCCGAGGCGGCGATCTCCACGGAGACGACGGCGCGCTCGGCGGCCGATAGCGCGCTCTCGGACCAGCTGACGACGCTGACGGCGCGGGTCGGCGGCAATGAGGCGGCGATCAGCTCCGAGGCGACGGCGCGCTCGACAGCCGACAGCGCCATTGCGACGCAGCTGGCCAGCCTCTCCGCCACGGTGGGCTCCAACACATCCGCCATCGCCAATGAGACGACGGCTCGCGCGACGGCCGACAGCGCGCTCTCTGACCAGCTGACGACGCTGACGGCGACGGTCGGCGGCCATGCGGCGGCGATCAGCACGGAGCAGACGACGCGGGCCAATGCGGTCAGCGCGCTCGCCGATCAGCTGACGACGTTGACGACGCGCGCCGGCTCCAATGAGGCGGCGATTTCCACTGAGGCGGTTGCGCGCTCGGCGGGTGACAGTGCGCTCTCCGATCGGCTGGACACGCTCACCGCGACGGTCGGCTCCAACACGGCCGCGATCTCCACCGAGGTGACGGCGCGCTCCACCGCCGTCAGCGCCATCGCCAACCAGGTTGCGACGCTCAACGCGACGGTCGGAGATCATCAATCGCAGATCACGGCCGAGTCGACGGCGCGGGCGACGGCGGACAATGCGATCTCCGATCAACTCTCGGCGCTCTCGTCGACGGTGGGCAGCCATTCGGCTGCGATCTCCTCCGAGGCGACGACGCGGGCCAATGCGGTCAGCGCGCTCGCCGATCAGCTGACGACGTTGACGACGCGCGCCGGCTCCAATGAGGCGGCGATTTCCACTGAGGCGGTTGCGCGCTCGGCGGGTGACAGTGCGCTCTCCGATCGGCTGGACACGCTCACCGCGACGGTCGGCTCCAACACGGCCGCGATCTCCACCGAGGTGACGGCGCGCTCCACCGCCGTCAGCGCCATCGCCAACCAGGTCGCGACGCTCAACGCGACGGTCGGAGATCATCAATCGCAGATCACGGCCGAGTCGACGGCGCGGGCGACGGCGGACAATGCGATCTCCGATCAACTCTCGGCGCTCTCGTCGACGGTGGGCGGCCATACGGCGGCGATCTCCTCCGAGGCGACGACGCGGGCCAATGCGGTCAGCGCGCTCGCCGATCAGCTGACGACGTTGACGACGCGCGCCGGCTCCAATGAGGCGGCGATCTCCACTGAGGCGGTCACGCGCTCGGCAGGTGACAGCGCGCTCTCCGATCAGCTGACGACGCTGACGGCGCGGGTCGGCGGCAATGAGGCGGCGATCAGCTCCGAGGCCACGACGCGCTCCACGGCCGTCGGCGCCATCGCCACGGAGCTGTCCTCGCTGTCCAGCACGGTCGGCGGGCACAGCGCGTCGCTCTCCACCATGCAGACGTCGCTCGACGGCGTCGCCGTGCAGTGGACGCTGGCGGGCGCGATCGACGGCCAGACCGGCGCGCTGATTTTCAGCGGCGTCAAAAAGGCCAATGATGCTACGGTCTATACGCTGCGGTTCACCGGCAATATGGAGATCGAAGGCAGCCTCATCGTGGGCGGCACGATTTCGACCGGCAAGATCGCGGACAATGCGGTCTCACACACAGCCGGCGTCACGACGGCCGGCGGTCATGCGGAGGTCACTCTGGCGGTGCGCGCCGGCTCGCGCATCGCGATCATGGCCGAATATTCGTGCCCCACGGCCAGCTACACGCCTGTTGTCGGCTCCATGTCGCTATCGGTCGGCGGCGCCGATCCGGGCAGTCGCGCGACTGTGGCCACGCGCCCCGTCTACAATGTGCCGATCGTCGAAAATACCCAAAACGGCCTCGCCGTCACCGGCGCCATCGCCATGCCGGCCGTGATGCTCATCAGCTATGTCGCCGGGGAGAACTCGACGGCGACATTCGCCATCGACGTCTCCTCGCCGAATTCGGCCTTCGGCACGACATCGCTGCTCGTTTTCGAACTCGCCAAATAGGAGGCACTATGTCTGCGAACACCTACCGCGGCGTCGATGATTGGACGCAGGGCACGGCCAGCATCCAGAACGGCCAGCGCAATGTGGCGCTCACCAACAGCGGGATCATCACCACGGATGCGGTCTCCGGCCTCACCTTCTCTTCCGTGCGCAGCGGCGATTTTTTCGTCGTCGACGGCGTCGGCTATGAGCTGATCAGCGAGGTCTCTGGCGTATCCGGGGCCTCGACGGCGACGCTGACACTCGCGAAGCCATGGTCCGCGGCGACGCAATCGGGCGCCGCCTATAAGGTGATCCGCATGTCCATGCCGTCCACCGGCGAGCTGCGGGCGTTGATGAAATCGCTGCTCGATCGAGGTTCGGCCGAGGCCCCTTTCGTCAAGGTCTATGCCGACGATTCGACCGGGCGCATGGTCATGGACGCGCACTCCGGCGCGCCGGGGCTCTATGTCGGGCAGTCCGGCGTCTCGGACGCGGCGCTGCTCGCGGCGATGACGGCCGATCGCACGACTGGAGCCGTCGCCTTTCCGAGCGGCGTGAAGGGTTGGGCGCTCACCGGGCGGCGCAATCGGCTGCGCAACGCGTCTTTCGCGCTCAACCAGCGCGTGGTCTCCGGGACGGTGACGCTCGCGGCCGGCGCCTATGGTCATGACGGCCTCAAGGCGGGATCGGGAGGCTCGACATACACATTTGCGGGGAGCGGTCTCGATACGACGATCTCACCCTCCGCGGGCTCGCTGATCATGCCCGTCGAGGCCGGGCTGATCGAGGGCGGAACCTATGTGCTGTCGCACGACGGAACGGCGCAGGCGCGCGTCTGGCAGGGGACGGGCTATGCGGGCTCCGGCTCCTATGCGACGGCGTCCCGCACGGCGCCGCTCGTCGTCACGGGATTGGCCGCGGGTGTGCAGACGAATGTCGAGTTCGCGAATGGCACGATCTTGCGTCCGCAGTTCGAACCCGGCAGCTATTTGACCGCATTCGAACGTTCGCATTTGAGCCTCGAGAATACCCTATGCCAGCGCTACCTCCAGAGGATCGTCGGGTGGTCAGGAACGTGGAAACCTACTGGCACAAGCGCCACTCTGTCGGGGACTTTCTCAATTAGGATGGCAGGAGTCCCCTCGGTCATCATCATATCTGGGGCAGGAGCGCTCGTGCGGCCGGGAATCGCCTTCTGTGACGCGATCAGCCTCGAGGGATCATACCTCAGTGTCGACGGAGGATACGTCGACCTCGTAGCGAGTATTGCCGCGCCAGGCGAGGTCGCGATTCTGGTGCCCGGCGGGCTTCTTCTTGCCTCAGCGGAGATCTGACATGACCTATTCGACCATCGCCGATTTGTCCGGCTTGCCATTCGCGCGCGTCGTGCGCCGCGACGCCGACGGGGCGCTCGTCCCCGTCGACTCAGAGACGGCCGACAGTCGCGCCTATCGCGATTGGCTCGCCGCTGGCCATGCGCCGACGCCGCTCCCTGCGCCGACGCTCGCCGCGCTCAAAGCCGCCAAGTTCGCCGCTCTCGCCGATCGCCGCTGGCGCGCCGAGACGGCGGGCGTCACGGTCGGCGGCCTCTCCATCCCGAGCGACGCGGCGACGCAGTCCAAGCTCACCGCGGCCGTTGTGGCCGGCGTGCTGGACAATAATTACGCGGTGACCTGGAAGCTGGCGAACGGCACATTCCAGCTGCTTGACCATGCGACGCTGATCGCCGTGGCGCAGGCCGTGCGCGCCCATGTGCAAGGCTGCTTCGACCACGAAGCGACGCTTACCGCGGCGATCACCGCGGCGGCCGATGCTGCGGCGCTGGCGGCGATCGACATAGAGACGGGCTGGCCGGCGTAGCGGGAGACAGCTGTCTCCGGCTGAATTTTGGCGGGATTTCACGGATGTTGAGCAGGATGAAAAGGCGCGTCAAGCGTCTTTGAAAAGGTCTTTTACGGCGCTCGGAGGAGACGAATTTGCCCGGCTCTCAATTCCTGCATGGCGTCGAGACGGTCGAGATCGCCTCCGCCAATCAGTCGGTGACGGTCAATAAAATGGCCGTCGCCGGCATCATCGGCACGGCCCCTCTCGCCGACGTCGCAGCCTTCCCGCTCGACACGCCCGTGCTGCTCACCTCCGCGCCGCAGAAAGCGGCGCTGCTCGGCGAGACCGGCACGCTGCTGCCCGCCGTGCGCGACTTCTACGCCGAGGGCGGCGGCGCCTGCGTCGTCGTGCGCGTGGACACGGCCACGACGGTCGACGCGCAGATGACCAAGGTCATCGGCTCGCTCACCGCGCGCACCGGCGCCTATGCGCTGCTCTCCGCGCGTTCTCACGTGGGCGTGCAGCCGCGCACGCTGATCGCGCCCGGCTTCACGTCGACGCGGCCGAGCGGCGCCTCCAACCCCGTGGTGGCGGCGCTGCTCGCCGTCGCGGGCAAGCTGCGGGGGCGCGTCTACGCCTCCACGCCCTCGACCTCGAGCGACGAGGCGCTCGCCTGGCGCGAGGATTGGTCGAGCGCGCGGCTGACGCCGATCTATCCCAATGTGCTGGCCTGGGATCCGGTCTCCTCGGCCTTTGTGACGCGGCCGGCGGAAGCAGTCTTCGCAGGCCTGACCGCGCGCGTGCATCGCGAAAACGGTTTCTGGTTCTCGCCGTCGAACTTCGTGCTGCAGTCGATCGGCGGCGTCTCGACGCCCGTCGACTGGGCGAGCGGCGATCCCGACTGCCTCGCCAACATCCTCAACGAGAACCGCATCGCCACCATCATCAATATGGGCCAGGCGAGCGCGGGCCAGTATGGCGGCTGGCGGCGCTGGGGCAATCGCACCACGGCCGACGACGCCAATTGGGTGTTCGAGGTCGTCCGCACGACCGAGGACGCCGTCTATGAGGCGCTCGACGAGGCGACGCTGTGGGCGGTCGACAAGCCGCCGAGCGTGCAGCTGCTGCTCGACATGACGGAGCGCGCCAACGCCTTCTTCAAGTTTGGCAAGAACGAGGGTTTTCTCGTCGGCGGCCGATGCTGGCTCGACCCGGAGGACAATCCGCCCGCGCAGATGCGCAATGGCGTCTACACCTGGCGCATCGACCCCGAGGCGCCCGCGCCGATGGAGCACATCGTCTACAAGGCGCAGCGCAATGCGGACTACTACAGCGATCTGCTGACGAGCCTCTCGTCGATGATCGCCCAGCAGACGGCGGCGTGAGGAGGATAGGATGCAGCTCGATTATATCCTCCAGGCGTTCACGGTCTTCGCGGACGGCTATGGCAAGGCGGGCAGCGGCGAGAAGTGCAGCCTGCCGAAGGTCAAGAAAAAGACCGAGGAACATCGCGGCGGCGGAATGCTGGCCCCGCGTCGTATCGCGCTCGGCTATGAGGCTTTCGATTTCGAGGCCGATCTCGCCTCTTTCGATCCGCAGGTGCTGGCGCTCGTCGGCCTCTACACGGGCGCGAAGGGCGTGGCTTTCGGCGTCCGTGGCTACCTCGACGGCGACCGGAACGCCGAGCATACGGCGATCTTGCAGATGCGCGGCGAGGTCATCGAATGCGACCCCGGCGCATGGGACGCCGGCAAGAAGGCGATGCTGAAATTCAAGACCGCGCTCGACGCCCTGAAGCTGACCATCGACGGCTCGGTCATCTGGGATATCGACATAGAGGCCGGCGTCTACAGCGTCGGCGGAAGCGATCCTTACGCCCGTGTGCGCGCAGCGCTGGGCTACTGACGGGAGAAATAGACATGGTCGACGGCGCACAAGAGTTTCAAACCAAACTGATGCAGGCCGCGCAGGGGGCGACCGCGACGACGGCGGCGGCCGTGGATGCTGCGACGGCGGCGGCCGCTCCGGCGAATGCGATCGCGCCGATCGTCGATTTCGACGCGGGCGGCAATTGGGGCGGCGAGACGATCGTTCTCGATCATCCCTTCAAGCTGAAGGGCGTGACCTATTCGGCGGTCACGATGCGCATCCCCACGGGGCTCGACATCACGCGCTTCTATGCGGCCTCGCCGCGGCCGACCATGGTGGACTTCGCCATCAGCCTGACGTCGGTCGACGGCGCGCCGATCGACAGACTCGTATTCGGCGCGATGCATGGGGTGGACGCCGGCACGCTGGTCACGAAGTCGATCGATTTTTTCGGGCAAGCCCGCTGAGCCTCGAAGAGGTTCTCGACGATATCGGGCTTTGCTTCCACTATTCGCGGGCCGAAGTTCTCGGCCTGCCTATCCCCTCGATCGTTCGGCTGCATAAGCGCGCGATAGAGCACCTGAAGCGGCTCTACGCGACCGTGAGGCTCTCATGAGCATGACCGTCGAGATGATCCTGCGCCTGATCGATCAGGCGACGGGGCCGATCCGCGGCGTGGAGAGCGAGCTGGAGCGGCTGCAAAAGACCGCCGCGGCGATCGACAAGCAGCGCACGACGGGCGGCGGCGTGAAGGCCAGCGTCTGGTTCGAGCAGCAGGAGGCGATACGCAAGGCCCGCGAGGAGGCCGAGCGCTACGAGCAGACGATGCGCAAGATCAATGCGGCGCAATCGGCGGCGATGACGGCCGCCGCAGCGCGCGGCCTCGAGCGGGCGTCGACGGCCACATTCCGGGCCGGCCTGCGCGAGGGCGTCGCCGGCGAGCACTCCGAGGTGAGCCTCGAGGCGCAGGGCAACAGCCTCGCCCAGATCGAGGATATCCAGCGCAAATCGGCCGAGCTGTCGCGGCGCTTCCGGGCCTTCTCGCAGACGCAGGTCGAGACCATGCTGGGCGACGCCCAGACGTTCGTGGGTTCGCTCGACCATGCGACCGGCCTCATGCCCGATCTGTTGCGGCTCCGCTCTATCCAGCAGGGCATGCATGGGCACAGCGACGACAAGGAGTTCAGCTACCTCGTCAAAGCGCTCGAGCAGGGCGGCGTCGCCAGCGATCCGGAGAAGGCGCGCCTGCGCCTCGATACTTTCGCACGCTGGATGGAGGTCTATCGCGACACTTTCCACGTCAACGACATCAACGAATTCTATCGGGGCCTCAAAGGGCCGATCGCGCGCTCGCTCGACGAGGACTTTCTGCGCGGAGCCGGCGGGCATTTCATCCAGGAAATGGGCGGCCACGCGGTCGGCAATGCGTTGACGCAGATGGCCATGCAGATCGAGGCGGGCCGCGCGCAGCCGCGCGCGCTCGCGGCGCTGAAGGAAATTGGCCTCCTCGACATGAACAAGGCGATCGAGGGCGGTCCTTTCGGGGTGAAGGCCGCGGAGCCCGGCGCGATCAAGGGCGGCAGCCTGTTCATGCACAGGCCCGATCTCTGGGTCTGGAATATTCTGGGTCCGGCGCTCGACAAGCTCTCCGCCGAGAAGCGGGAGGAGGTCGAGTCGGCGCTGTTCTCGGACCAGACGGCGCGCAACATCGCGGACAAGCTGCTGCATCAGCGCGGCGTGATCGAGAAGGATTTCGGCTTCAACAAGCGCGCGCCGGGGCTTTCGGCCGCGGAGCTTTGGCAGCGCAAGGACCCGGCGTTGGCGGCGACTGGCGTGAGGTCGCAATTCGACAATCTCCTGCGCGACGCAGCGAAGCCCTTCATGCCGGCCGCCGCTGGCGTCATGAATTGGTTTTCCGAGCTGGAGAGCCGCCTCGGAGCCATCGCCGAGAAGCATCCCGCCGCGACGGCCGCCGGCGGCATTGGCGCGATTTTCGCCGGCTGGACGGCCGCAGCGGCGCTGGCGCGGCGCGGGCTGATCAAGGCGGGCGAGGCCTGGGGCGAAGGCGTGGCGCGCGCCGCGGGCGAAGGCGGCGCGGCGGCCGTCGCCGGCGGCGGACTGCTCAAAGGCCTGGTGCGCGGCGGCCTCGCGGGCCTCTTGCTCGGCGCGCTGTGGGATCAGCGCGATCGGTTGGGCGCCGCTATCGCCGGCAAGACGGTCGAGCATTATCGCGACGAGGTCGACGCGATCCATTCGGCTTTTCATCGCCAGCCGGGCGAAGCAGCGGCGAGCGTTTTCGAGCGCATGCGGCGCATGCCGACAGGCACGGCGCTGCCTTTCTTCGCGCAGCCGACTCCGGCTCCGGCGGCGTTGCAACCGATCGGGCCGCCGACGCCGATCCCCACATTTGCGGCCTTGCAGGGCGTGCCCGGCGCGCCGCAGCAGCCTGCGTCGACGGCCGCGCCGGCTCCGCATGTCGATATGAGCCAGATCGAGGACGCCGTGCGCAAGGCGGAGGAGGCCGGGCAGCAGATCAAGCAGTCGCTGGAAGTCAAAGCCGAGGCGCATGTCGACTCCTCGTCCGTCGACGCGCTGCTCGCCAAGCTGCGCGAGGCGGTGGGTCTCATCGGGCAGATCAATCGTGGCGGCAGCGCGCGCGGCCACGGCCTCAATGACGGCGCGGAGGCGCATTGATGCTTATGGGCTGGGGGCCGCATCGGTTCGAGGTCGGCGGCGCCGCCTTCGAGGAGCTGCGCCGGCGCGTCGAGGCGCGATGGGAGAAGCATGCGATCATCGGGCGGCGGCCAGCCGGTCAATATCTCGGTCCTGGCGAGGATATCGTCGCGCTGCGCGGCACGATCTATCCCGTCGCGCAGGGCGGCGCGCTGGAGAGCGTGGTGCGGGCGCTGCTGGCCGATTGCCGCTCCGGCAAGACCTACACGCTGCTGGCCCTCTCCGGCGACGTGCCGGGGCCTTACCGGCTCGAGCGCGCCGAGGCGGTGGAGAGCTTTCACCTGCCCGGCGGGCGGCCGCAGAAAGTCACCTATGACCTGGAGTTCCACGCGCATGACGATGGCGCGGGGCAAATCTGGAGCCTTTGGCCGTGAGGTTCTACGTCACACAGCAGGGCGACATGGTCGACGCCATCGGCAAGCGCGCCTATGGCGACGAGCACGCCGGCGCGGCAGAGGCAATCCTCGCGGCAAACAGGGGGCTCGCGGACTATGGGCCGCTGCTGCCGGCCAATCTGACCATCAGTCTCCCCGATCTCACGCGGCCGACGCCGCAAATCGCCTCTGTGGATCTGTGGTCATGACGCCGAAGGTCGAAATCTCGCTCAATGGCCAGCCGGTCGCGCTGATCGGCAAGCGAGCGCTCACGGGGCAGATCGTCGAGAGCGACGGCGAGCGGGCGGACACGCTGCATATGTCGCTCTCCAATTATGACGGGCGGATCAAAAAGCCGGAGACCGGCCAGAAGGTGGTGGTGAGCGTCGGCTGGGTGGAAACCGGGACGGTGAAGGTCGGGGAATTCGTCGTCACCGAGGTGACAAAGACCGGGCCACGGGCGGAGCTGCATTTGACGGGCGATTCCGCCGACCTCAAAAAGACTTTGAAAGGCCAGAAAACGCGGTCCTGGAAGGCCCCGAAGACGCTCGGCGACGTGCTGCGGCAGGTCGCGTCGGACAATAAGCTCCAGGCGGCGCTCCACCAATCGCTGGCGGCGATCAAGATCGAGAAGATCATCGCCCAGACAGGCGAGTCCGACATGCATCTCGTCATGCGGCTGGCGCGAGCCTATGGGGCGCTAGCGAAATTCCAGGACGGGCGGCTGCTGTTCCTGCCCAAAGGCCAGGGCCAGACGGCATCGGGCGCCGCGGCGGCCGGAGTGACCATCACGCCCAATGACTGCGAGGGCTTCACCTTCACGACGCGCGACAGGCCGAAACGGGACAAGGCCAAGGCTGTCCACTACGACCGCAAGAAGGCCAAGCGTAACGAGATGACGAGCGACGCAGGCCAATCCGGAGACGGCGCGCCGGACTACACGCATCCGCATGTCTTCGGCACACAAACCGAGGCCAAGCACCACGCCAATGCCCGCAAGGGCAAGTTCGACCGCGACGGCCGGCCGTTTCACGTCACTTTCCGATCCGGCCTGGTCGGCGTCGCGCCGGGCGGCGTGCTCACGACCATGGGCTTTCACGACGACGACGATCGGGCGTGGACGGTCACCAGCAGGATTTTCGGCTGGGGGCCGCAGGGGCTCGTCGTGAGGGCGGCCTGCGAGCCGAAGGAGGAGTGACGAAGGGCAGCGGGGCCGGGTCGCCCCGGACGCGGGAGAGGCCGGGAAGCTACACCCGCGCAGCGCGATCGAACGATAACGCTCCCCGCCGAGAGGCAGGGTGGCAGCATCGGAATTAAAAGATGGTGGAGATTTCGGAATTTCGGGCAGTTGCGCCGGTTCGGCCGGCTTCCGGCTATATCGGCGGCAAGAAGCAGCTCGCCCCGCGCCTCTGCGAGATGATCGAGGCGACGCCTCATTCTATCTATGCCGAAGCGTTTGTGGGCATGGGCGGCGTGTTTCTGCGCCGTCGACTCGCGCCTCGGGTGGAGGCGATCAACGATCGGGACAAGGACGTCGCGACCTTTTTCCGTATCCTGCAGCGCCACTATCAGGCGTTCATGGAGATGCTGAAATGGCAGCTGACCAGCCGGGCGGAGTTCGAGCGGCTCGCCGCAGTCGAGCCGGAGACGCTCACCGATCTCGAACGGGCGGCGCGTTTCCTCTATCTGCAGAAGCTGAGCTTCGGCGGGAAGGTCGCGAGCCGGTCATTCGGCATCAATACCCAGCAGTCCGCTCGCTTCGATGTGACCAAGCTCGGCCTGGCGCTGGAGGCGATCCACAGCCGACTCGCCGGCGTCACGATCGAATGCCTCGATTGGCGGCTGTTTCTGGACCGTTGGGACCGGCCAGGGACGCTCTTCTATCTGGACCCGCCTTATTACGGGACCGAGCGCTACTACCGCGCGTCCTTCCCACGGGAGGATCACGAGGCTTTGGCGAGGGCTTTAAGGGCGCTGAAAGGCCGCTTCATCCTGACCATAAACGACTGCGCGGAAACGCGCGCGATCTACGGCGGCTTTCAGGCGGAATCGGCAGAGCTGACCTATACGGCGGCAGGCGGCGATCGGAGCATCAAGGCCGCGCGAGAGCTGATCGTCCGAGGGCCGATGCGGTGAGAGCGGCCTGTGCCAACCGATCTGTCGCCGAGTGCCATCCGATTTGGCGCGCTACAGCTCGACTTCCCGCACGCGCTTTTCGCCCGTCGAGACGCGTGATCCCCTTAGTGTCCCGGGCCCGATGGACTTGCCGTCCCGCCCTCGGCCCCTGCCCGGCGAACCGCCGGTGTTGACTTCTCTCGTCGGTCGGCATGAATCGGCCCAATTGGTCATCCATTCGACCGTCACGGAGTCGAGAGGAATTGTCGAAAGCGGCGTGAAACGCTGAAGGCCATGCTCCAATCGGTCCCCGCCCGCGCCGCCCGCGCGCTCATTCTCCTCTATCGCCTCAGCCTCTCGGCGCTGATCGGGCGCGATTGTCGTTATCTGCCGAGCTGCTCCGAATATGCCGATGAGGCGATCCGCCGTCACGGCCTCTGGGCCGGCGGCTGGATCGGTTTCGCGCGCGTCTGCCGCTGCCGGCCAGGCGGCGGCGACGGATATGATCCGGTTCCGCGAACGACTCCGGCGACAGCGCATCCGCTCGCGCCCTGGCGCTATGGCGCTTGGCGGCGGCCGCCCGTCTGCGAGGCCGTCGAGCCAGACGATCAGGAGCGCGCCATCAGCTCCACCGCCAAGCCGTAGATGCGAAGGCGGATCGGCTCGGGCAGCGCCCGCAGCGCCTCGAGATAGGTCTGGCCGAGCGCGCAAGTCTTCTTGTCGTCGAAGGGCGGTTCTGGCGTCTTGCCGTCGAGCAGCGAGTCGATCTCCGGCTTGCGCAGGCCGCGCGAGGCCAGAGCCTTTTCCAAGGCGCGAAAATCCTCCTCGCTCGGCGCCGAGCGCTCGAGCTGCTTGGCCTGGCCGCTGGCGATCGCCTCTAGGCCGACCACCGCCATTTCCGCGACGAGCGCGCGCCGCCGCGCGGCGAAACTGTGGAAATCCTGATCGACGCCGCCGTAGAGAAACGCCGCGCAGAGCTTTTTGTTCTCGGCCGATATGGCGCGCAGAACATCGAGCTGCAGATCGAAGACGCGGGCGAGGACGATGGGCTCCGCCTTGGCGGCGAGCACGCCGCGCGCCTGACGCAGACGCCGCACGGACTCGGCGAGATAGAAGTCGACGCTCGTCGTCTCCACGTCGCCGACCCGCCGCTCGGCGACGAAAGCGTCGATGGCCGCCGCGTAATCGGCCGGAAAGGCCTGGCGCAGACGCTCGAAAAACGCGCGATATTCCTCCGCGGCGGCGATCGCCTGCTCGATGCGGGCGCGCGTCGACATGCGCGGGTCGACGGGCGCCGGCGCGGCTTCGGCGAGCGGCGCCTCTTGCGCCGGCTCGGCGATCTTCCTGCCGGGCCCGAACGCCATCATCGCCAGTCCCAGGCCGAGACAGATCGCGACGAACGCGCCGGTCGCCAGAGCGAGCAGCCTTTCCAAAAACATGGTCGGTCTCTCGATATGCCCGCCCGACGGGGAATGAAGCCTTCGAACGCATCTACGAATGGATCGCTTTTTTAACTCAATCCCGCTGACGCACAAAGGCCGACGCTCACTTGCGCGCGCGCCCGTCTCGCCTCGCCGCGCGCGCGAGGCGCAGCGCGCGCTCCTGCTCGGCGCGATGGGCGACGAGCAGGGCGATGTGGCGCGAGAGATCATAGGTCCAATGGCCGGCGCGGGCGCGCTCGGCCCGCAGCGCCCGCTCGAGCTCCTTCAGCACGGCGGCGGCGGCCTCCGGCGTCTCGGCGATGATCGTGGCGCACGGCAGCCGATGGAAAGAGCGCAGGAAATCGTCGCGGCGATAGGCGCTGGCGGACTGGCGCAGCGCGATCTGCAGGCTTTCCCGCGCGGCGGCGCGCAAATGGTCCGGGGTCGCGAGGCGGTCTCGGGTCGGTGATGTCTGGCTCGGCATGGCGGTCCTCCCGCGCCCGAGCATCGACGACGAAAGGGAGCCGGGGATAAGTTTTTTGTCCGTTGTATAGGATTAAATTCATGATAACGTCGGCAGTGTCTCGGCCGTGGGCCGCGACGCCCGCAAAGGCGAGAGACGATGCGCCGCCGACGAAACGCCCCATTCCACTCTTCCGCGCTCTGCGTCGCCGCCGCGGCGGCGGCCTGCCGCGTCACTCCCGACGAGTTGCGCGCGCCGAGCCGCGGGCGCGCGCGTGTCGCCGACGCTCGCCATCTCGCGGTCTATCTCGATCATGTCGCATTCGGCGCGAGCCTCTCGGCCTGCGGCCGCGCGATCGCGCGTGACCGGACGAGCGTCCGCCACGCCTGCGCGCGCATAGAGGATCGCCGCGACGACGTCGCTTTCGACCGCGCGGTCGCCGCGCTCGAGAAAGCGCTCTGCGCGCAGAAGCGGCTGCTCGAAGCGCTCGCCCTTTCCTTCACCCTCTATCCGACCGGAGATGATTCATGAGCATGAGCCAGCGGCACATCGACGAGGACAATGCGCGCGCGCTTCGGCGCCTGTTGGAGGCGATGAGCGAGCCCGGCGCCGAGGCCATGCCGGATCGGCTCGGCGGCGGCTCGATCATCGTCGCCGCGCCACGCAAGGGCGTCACCGTCGCGCGCGCGCGTCTTCCCGAGAAAATCGCGGAAACGGCCGCCGCGCAAGGGCTGGCGCGATGGGAGGGCGCCGGCGAAACGCGACGTCTGCGTCTGACGGAAGAGGGCCGCGCTCATCTGAGGCGCCGCGCCGCGCCCGCGCAGGCCGACCCGTTTCGCGCCCAGCACAATATTCTCGCGCGACGCGTCGTGGACGAGGGCGCGAGCCCGACGCTCGTCAATGAAGGCGAGAGCCCGCTCGCCTGGCTCGCGCGCCGCAAGAATCGCGACGGCCGCCCGTTTCTCGCGCCGGAGCAGATCGAAGCCGGCGAGCGCTTTCGTCGCGATGTGACGCAGGCCAATATTCTCCAGCGCGTCACCGCCGATTGGGAGGCCGCGCTCGGCTCCACGCGCGGTGGCGGCGCGGGCGCCAATATCGCCGATGTGGCGATCGACGCGCGCCGGCGCCTCGCCCGCGCCTTCGACGCCGTGGGGCCGGAGCTCGGCGGATTGCTCACCGACGTCTGCGGTTATTTGAAGGGCCTAGAGCTCGTCGAGAGCGAGCGCGGCTGGCCGCAGCGCTCGGCCAAAGTGGTGCTCAAAATCGCGCTGGAGCGCCTCGCGCTGCACTATGGATTGGCGAGCGAAGCGCAGGGGCCGGAGCGCGCGCGGCATCTGCTGCATTGGGGAACAGAGGATTATCGTCCTAGATTGTCCTGAGGCGGACGGCCACCCTCGGTTGACAGAGCCGCGCTTTGGGCGCATGTATCGCGTCATATTGCAATGCAATATGACGCATCGCTCGGGCGGTGCGGTCGTCACTCTATCGGGGAGTCGCCATGATGAAATTCATCATCTCTCGTCGTTCCCCGGGCCGCGCCTAGAGAGTTCAGGCAGTGAGCCCGGTTCTGAAATTCCGGGCTGCTCTCTCGCGCGCGTCTCACGGCCGATCCTGTCGGCTCTGACGGCCTTCTCACGAAAGACATTCCGGAACGAGCCGCGACAAGGCCCTCGGCCTGCGTCGCTTTCCGTCCATTCACGCAATAAAGGGATCGGGACGCTTCCGCGTCCCGTGCGATCCATGTCCGCCTATTTGACCACGCTGCGCTTTGCGCTCCGCTATTGGCTTCTCTCGCCGCGTCTGCTGGCGGTGATGCTCGTCGCCCGCCTCGCCTCCAATGTCGTCGACGTCTTCGTTCCCCTGGCCTCGGGCCGACTCGCCGACGTCGTCGCCGGCGAGAGCCGCGAGCTCGCTCCCGCGCTCGCCGCTCTCGCTGTGTTTCTCGGCACGGTGCTGCTGTTTCATTGCCTGCGCAATTTCGTCGCCTTCTCCGTGTGCCACGTCGCCGCCTATGGCATGGCGGCGCTGGTGCGCGACGCCTTTGCGCGCGTGCAGCGATTCTCCGCCGATTGGCACGCCAACGCCTTCGCCGGCGCGACGGTGCGCAAGATCACGCGCGGCGTCTGGGCCTTCGACTCGCTGACCGACACGCTCATCTTCGGCATGCTGCCGGCGGCGACGGTCATCGTCGCGATCACCGGCCTTCTGTCCTGGCGCTGGCCGATGCTCGGCCTCGTCGTCGCCATCGGCATAGCGCTGTTTCTGGCGATGGGAATCGGCTTGTCGCTCGGCTGGATCAGCCCCGCCGCGCAGATCTCGCAGGCGCTCGACTCCACGGTGAGCGCGCGGCTCGCCGATTCGATCACCGGCAATCAGATCGTCAAAGGCTTCGCGGCCGAAGCGCGCGAGGATGCGAGCTTTACCGCGCTCGTCGCCGAATGGACGAAACGCACGCTCGTCTCCTGGTATCGCGGCGCGACGGTCGGACTATTGCAGGCGATCGTGATGATCGCCATGCAAACCGTGCTGCTCGGCTGTGGGCTGATGCTGTGGTCACAGGGCGGCATGACGACGGGCGACGTGGTGAGCCTCATCGGCATACAGGGCCTCATCAACGGCTATTTGCGCGACATTGGCGAGCACGTGCGCAATCTGCAGCGCGCCGTCAACGAGATGGAGGATGTCGTCGAATTCGCCGCGCAGCAGCCGGACGTCGTCGACGCGCCGGGCGCGACGGCGCTCGTCGTGACGCGCGGCGAGATCGTCTTCGAGAATGTGAGCTTCGGCTATCCGAACACGCGCAAGCCGCTCTACGAGAATTTCTCTCTGACGATCCGGCCGGGCGAGCGCGTCGGTCTCGTCGGCGCCTCGGGCGCCGGCAAGACGACCTTCGTCAAGCTGCTGCAGCGCCAGTTCGATCTCGACGCCGGCCGCATTCTCATCGACGGGCGCGACATCGCCACGGCGACGCAGGCCTCGCTGCGACAGGCGATCGGCATCGTCGCGCAGGAGCCGATCCTGTTCCACCGGCCGCTCGGCGAGAACATCGCCTATGGCCGGCCGGGGGCGGCGCGGTACGAGATCGCGGAAGCGGCGCGCCTCGCCCATGCCGACATATTCATCGAGCGTCTGACCGACGCCTATGAAACCTTGGTCGGCGAGCGCGGCGTGAAGCTCTCGGGCGGCGAGCGCCAGCGCGTGGCGATCGCCCGCGCGATTCTCGCGGCGACGCCCATATTGGTGCTGGACGAAGCGACCTCGTCGCTCGACTCTGTGTCCGAATTTCATATTCGGGCGGCGATCGAGCAATTGTCGGCGGGACGCACGACGATCGTCGTCGCGCATCGCCTGTCGACGGTGAGGAGGCTCGACCGCATATTGGTGTTCGACCACGGCCGCATCGTCGAGGACGGCGCGCATGACGAGCTGCTGCGCCTGAAGGGCGGCGTCTATCGCCGGCTGTTCGAGACGCAGGTCGGCGAGGGCGACACGCTGGAGGAGACGATCGAACAGGCGGGGTGATACGGCGCCGACGAAAAGGCGCGTCATCGCGAGCCGGGTGAAGCGATCCTGGAGCCGCCTCACGACTCTGAATCGCTTCGCTCCGCTCGCGATGACGGCCGCCTGATCAAACGCACAGAATCGGCGTCGCATATCGATCGAAAGCGCGGTCGTGCGTCGCAATGGTCAAGTCCCGGTGACGCGCCTGGGCGATGATCATGCGGTCGAAAGGATCGCCGTGATGTGGTGGAAGGCGCGCCGCCACGACGGCGTCCTCCGCGTCGATCGAGAGAAGCTCGCAGCGGAGAGCGGCCACCGCCTCCAAGAAGTCGATGTTTCCAGGCAGTCGGCCGGAGGCCGATTTGATCTCGAATTCCCAGACGGAGGCGACGCTGACGAAGAGTGCGGGCTGTTTGGCGATCGTTTCGACAGCCTCGGGCGGAAGTCGCGGCTCGCCGAGCATCCACCAGAGGACGACATGGGTGTCGAGGATCAAAGAGCGTCCTTTTCGGCCGGCGCGCCGAAAGACGCTTCTATATCTGCGTCCATCTGCTTCCACTCGTCCCAACCGGGCCAGGCCGCCCGCCCTGCCCACGCGCCGATGAGCGCCTTGCGGTCGAATTCGGCCGGCGCAGGCTCGACCGCGACGATTTTGACGAGCGGCTTGCCGGATTTGGCGATGACGACCTCCTCGCCTCGCAAAGCCGCGTCGATCAGCTTCGAAAGGTTGGTCTTGGCCGCATGGATGTTGGTGATGGACATGGCGCGCAATTTAACGCCCGAGCGACGCGTTGTCTAGCTAGCTTAGCTAACAGCGCGCCGAGAGAGTGAAGAACTCGTCATCGCGAGCGGAAGGCGAAGCGATCCGAGGCCGACCAGCGGCTCCCGATCGCTTCGCGGCGGCGTGGCCTCACGCCTCCTTCACATCCGGCGGCGTCGCCTCGGCGGCGAGCGCGGCCAGCGCGTCGGCAAGGCTCGCGGAGCTCTGCGCCTGCGAGCCCAGACGGCGGATCGAGACCGTGCGCTCGGCCGCCTCCTTCTTGCCGACGACGAGAAGAACGGGAACTTTGGCCAGCGAATGCTCGCGGACCTTATAGGTGATCTTCTCATTGCGCAGATCGAGATCGACCGCGAGGCCGAGCTTGCGCGCCTCCGCCGCCACCTCATAGGCATAGTCGTCGGCGTCCTGCGTGATGGTGCAGACGGTGATCTGCAGCGGCGAGAGCCATAGCGGCAGATGACCGGCGTAATGCTCGATCAATATGCCGGTGAAACGCTCGAGCGAGCCGAACATGGCGCGGTGGATCATCACCGGCGTCTTCTTCTCGCTGTCCGCGCCGATGTAGAAGGCGCCGAAACGCCCCGGCATGTTGAAATCGACCTGCGTCGTTCCGCATTGCCATTCGCGGCCGATGGCGTCGCGCAAAGTATATTCGAGCTTCGGCCCATAGAAGGCGCCCTCGCCCGGATTGACGCCGGTCTTGAGGCCGCGCGCGGAAAGCTCCTCGAGCACCTTGTGGAGCGCCGCCTCGGCCTTGTCCCAGGCTTCATCGGAGCCGACGCGCTTCTCCGGCCGCGTGGAGAGCTTCACCACCACATCGTCGAAGCCGAAGTCGCGGTAGATCGTCAGGATGAGGTCGTTGATCTTCAACGCCTCCTCCATGATCTGATCCTCGTTGCAGAAGATATGCGCATCGTCCTGCGTGAAGGCGCGCACGCGCATCATGCCATGCAGCGCGCCCGACGGCTCATAGCGATGCACAATGCCGAATTCGGCGATCTTCACCGGCAGGTCGCGATAGGACTTCAGCCCGTTCTTGAAAATCTGCACATGTCCGGGGCAGTTCATCGGCTTCAGCGCGAAAACGCGCTCGTCCTCGGTCTTGGTGAGGAACATGTTCTCGTGATAGGTCTGCCAATGGCCCGACGTTTCCCACAAAGCACGGTCGAGCACCTGCGGCGTGTTCACCTCGCGATAGCCCGCGGCCTTCTGGCGCCGGCGCATATAAGAGACGAGGCTCTGGAACAGCGCCCAGCCCTTCTCGTGCCAGAAGATCGTGCCCGGCCCTTCCTCCTGGAAATGAAACAGGTCCATCTCGCGGCCGAGACGGCGATGGTCGCGCCGCTCGGCCTCCTCGAGCCGATGCAGATAGGCGTCGAGGTCTTCCTGTTTCGCGAAGGCGGTGCCGTAGATGCGCGAGAGCATCGGGTTGTTGTGATCGCCGCGCCAATAGGCGCCCGCCACCTTCATCAGCTTGAAGGCGGTTCCGACCTTGCCGATCGACGGCAAATGCGGGCCACGGCACAGGTCGAGCCAATGGCCCTGGCGATAGATTTTCAGATCCTCGCCGCCGGGAATGCTCTCGATCAGCTCGCGCTTGAAGGCCTCGCCCTTCGCCGTGAAATAGGTCTTGGCCTGATCGCGGCTCCAGACTTCCTTGGTGATGGCGGCGTCGCGCGCGACGATCTCGCGCATCTTCTTCTCGATCGCCGGCAGATCGTCGGGCGTGAAAGGCTCGGACCGATAGAAATCGTAATAGAAGCCGTTCTCGATCACCGGGCCGATGGTGACCTGCGTGCCGGGAAACAGCTCCTGCACCGCTTCCGCCAGAAGATGCGCGCAATCATGGCGGATCAGCTCCAGCGCGCGCGGGTCTTCGCGGCCGACGAACTCGATTTTCGCGTCGCGGTCGATCGTGTCGACGAGGTCGCGCAGCTCTCCATCGAGAGCCATGGCGACGGTTCGCTTGGCGAGGGAAGGGGAAATGCTCTTGGCGATATCGAGGCCGGAGACGCCGGGCTCGAATTGACGGGACGCCCCGTCGGGGAAGGTTACGGCGATCATATGCTCTCCTCATGCGCCCACTCGCCGATACAAGTCGGCGTAAGTCGCGTTCGGCCCGAATTTGGGCCGGGGCTTTGATAAGGCAAGCAAGTCGCGCTTGGCAATCGCCGGCGTAGCGCGCGCCGCATAAGCGCTTCCACCTCCCCCGCTACGCTACCGCATGCCAGCGCTTCCAGGTCTGAGCCGTCGGTGAGCTGGGCCGAAAGCCGACTCGGCCTCGATCGAGGAGAGAGGCAGAATCACGCATCCTCTCGATGACTTTCGACATGATTCCGCCTGTCCCGAGCCGATCCTGCGCCAATGGAAGCGCAGCTCGGCGCTTCACTCCTGCGGAGCGCGGGCGGTGATCGCCAGGGCGTGAACGCGGCCGGCCAGCTCCTCGGCGAGCAGCGTATTGACGATCCTATGCCGCTCCACCAATCTCTTGCCGGCGAAAGCCTCGCTCACGACTTCGATACGAAAATGGCTTTCGCCATCTTGATGATGGCCGCCATGGCCGGCGTGCTTGTCCGACTCGTCGATCACCTTCAAGGTGAGCGGAGCGAGCCCCTCGGTCAGTTTCGAACGGATGCGGGCCTGGACGGCGCCGATATTGCCTTGTGCGGCCATAATGGAATCCTCCTCGTCCCCGCGACCCAAGCAAAATTCCCGCCGAATGAAATTGGCGTCGGGTTCCGCTTGCAGCCTGCGGCCAGTCTACCATAATGCAGCGCCATGGATTTGAATTCGCCCCTCTTCGATCGTATCCGCGTGAAGCCCGAACAGAGGCAGGAGCGCCGCGAGACCCGTTTTCGCTGCGACGCCCCCGGCTGCGAGGCGGAGGGGGCCCATCGCGCGCCCATGGGCCGGCTGCGCGAGGGGCAATATTTCTGCTTCTGCCTGGAGCACGTGCGGGAATACAATAATTCTTACAACTACTTCAATGGCATGAGCGACGAAGACGTCGCCCGCTATCTGAAGGACGCCACCACCGGCCATCGCCCCACCTGGTCGATGGGCGTGAAGCGCGGGCAGGCCGCGTTTCGCGAGGATCCGCTGCGGGCCGAGAATTTGGCCGATCCGCTCGGCCTCTACCGCCAGAAGGCGCACCGCGGACGGCCGCAGGCGGAGGCCGCCCCGCGCTATTCGACGGTGACGATCAAGGCGCTGAACGCGCTCGGCCTCGACGAGAGCGCCGGTGCGGAAGCGATCAAGACGCGCTATAAGGAGCTCGTCAAACGTCACCATCCGGACGCCAATGGCGGAGATCGCTCCTGCGAGGAAAGACTGCGGGAGATCATCCACGCGTATAAGACACTGCGGGCGGCCAAGCTCGTTTGACGAAGAGTCCTGGCCGGCTGCGAGCGTCGCGAGCGCGCGCCGGCGAAACGGAGGATCAATGTTACTCGCAAGCGACAAAGCCGCGGGGGCCGCGCCTCTGCCGGACCTCAAAGTCTCCGTGCGCCAGCTGTTCGGCATCGATTCCGATCTCGAGGTTCCCGCCTATTCCCAGCCGGACGAGCACGTCCCGGACAGGGATCCCGATTATCTCTTCGATCGCGAGACGACGCTCGCCATTCTCGCCGGCTTCGCCCGCAACCGCCGCGTAATGGTGACGGGCTATCACGGCACCGGCAAATCGACCCATATCGAGCAGGTCGCCGCCCGCCTCAACTGGCCCTGCGTGCGCGTCAATCTCGACAGCCATGTCTCGCGCATCGATCTCGTCGGCAAGGACGCGATCGTGCTGAAGGACGGCAAGCAGGTGACCGAATTCCGCGACGGCATTCTGCCCTGGGCGCTTCAGCACAATATCGCGCTGTGCTTCGACGAATATGACGCCGGCCGCCCGGATGTGATGTTCGTCATTCAGCGCGTGCTGGAGGTCTCCGGCCGGCTGACGCTGCTGGACCAGAATCGCGTCATCCGCCCGCATCCGGCCTTCCGCCTCTTCGCCACCGCCAATACGGTCGGCCTCGGCGACACGTCCGGGCTCTATCACGGCACGCAGCAGATCAATCAGGGCCAGATGGACCGCTGGTCGATCGTCGCGACGCTGAATTATCTGCCGCATGACGCCGAGACCAATATCGTGCTCGCCAAGGTGAAGAGCTTCAATACGACCAAGGAAGGCCGCGACTCCATCAACAAAATGGTGCGCGTCGCCGATCTCTCGCGCAACGCCTTCATGTCCGGCGACCTCTCGACGGTGATGAGCCCGCGCACGGTCATCACCTGGGCCGAGAATGCAGAGATTTTCGGCGATGTCGGCTTCGCCTTCCGGCTCACCTTCCTGAACAAATGCGACGAGCTCGAGCGTCCGCTCGTCGCCGAGTTCTACCAGCGCTGCTTCGGCAAGGAATTGCCCGAGAGCGCGGTGAATGTGGTGATGTCCTGAGCGGCGCTTTTCCGTCATTGCGAGGAGCGTAGCGACGAAGCGATCCAGGTCCGCCCCACGGACCTGGATCGCTTCGCTTCCTCGCAATGACGAAAAAAGCATCGCGCCTGATCGCGGTCAACGCTTCTTCCCATCCCGCGCCAGCAAATCCGGCCGTCGCGCGCGCGTCAGCTCGAGCGCGCGCTCATGGCGCCAGCGTGCGATCTTGGCGTGATCCCCGCAGAGCAGAATGTCGGGAATGGCGCGGCCCTCGAAATCGCGCGGCCGCGTATATTGCGGATATTCGAGCAGGCCGGACTCGAAGCTCTCCTCCTCGCCGGAGGAGGCCTCTCCCATTATGCCCGGCAATAGCCGCACACAGGCGTCGACGAACGCCATCGCAGCGATCTCTCCGCCCGAGAGCACATAATCGCCGATCGAGACTTCCTCCAGCGCACGCGCCGCGATGATGCGCTCGTCCACGCCTTCGAAACGCCCGCAAAGGATAATCGCGCCCTCGCCTTCGACCAGCGCGCGCACGCGGCTCTGCGTCAGCGGCGCGCCGCGCGGGCTCATCAACAGACGCGGTCGCGTGTCGCCTTCCGGCGCGGCTGCGTCGATCGCCGCGGCGAGCACATCCGCGCGCATCACCATGCCGGGACCGCCGCCGGCCGGCGTGTCGTCGACGGCGCGATGACGGCCGAGGCCGTGCTCGCGAATATTGCGCGCCTCCAGCGACCAGAGGCCGCGCGCAAGCCCGTCGCCAGCGAGCGACAGGCCCAGCGGGCCGGGGAACATTTCCGGGAAGAGAGTGAGGATCGTCGCGCGCCACATGCGGCGGGTTATGGCATGAGGGCGCGGGGCGGGAAAGGCGGAGCGCTTTCGCCCGCGATCATTGCCGGTTAGGCTTTCGTTCACGACAAAGATTCTGACCGCTAAAGTCGCATTGGCGCTATTCACCCGTCGACGGGATTTTCAAAATGACTTGCTTGCAGATCGTCGTCCGCGGAAAGCTCTGGAAATATCCCGGCAAGGGCGGCTGGTGCTTCGTCTCGCTGAACGAGGAAGATTCGCGCGCGTTGAAAGAGGAGAAGCGGATCGACCGCACCGGCTATGGCTATGTGCCGATCACCGCGACGCTCGGCTCGAGCGTCTGGGCGACGACATTGTTCCCGTCGAAAGAGGGCCCCTATCTCCTGGCGATCAAGGCGGATGTGCGCGCGAAGGAGCGTATCGGCGTCGGCGACGACGTCGTCGTCGATTGTCGCGTCGCGCTTTCGAAACGAGAGCTAGACATCTTCCCCTGAGGGGGAATCTCCCTCGATTTCGAGCGGCGGCTCCGCCACGACGCGCCCTCCCGCCACATCGACGATGGGAACCACCGCCTTGGTGAAAGGCAGGAGAAACGTCTCGCCGCCAGCCGGCGGCCGCACCTCCAACAAATCGCCCGCGCCGAAATTGCGGACGGCGATCACAACGCCGAGCGTCTCGCCGGCGCGCGTCTCGGCGCGCAGGCCTTCGAGATCGGCGAGATAGAATTCGTCTTCCTCCGGCTGCGGCAGCGCCGCGCGCGGAAGATAGAGCTCGACGCCCGTCAGCGCCGCCGCCGCCTCGCGGTCGCGCACGCCCTCGAGCCTGGCGACGAACATGTCCTTGCCCAGAGGCCGCAGCGAAGCGATGACGAAACGGCGCGCGCCGCTCGCATCGAACAAGGGACCGTATGTGGAGATCGCCGAAGGATCGGCGGTGAAGCTCTGCAGGCGGATTTCGCCGCGCACGCCATGTGCGGCGCCGAGCCGGCCGAGGAGAACGGCGTTTTTCATGCGGCGCAGAAAGCGAGCCTGAAGGCTCGCGGTCCAAGACACGCAGAGGACCGCGAGCCTTCAGGCTCGCATCGCCGGACGAGCGAAGCGCTCCAGAGGCCGACGCGCGGCCCCCGATCGCTTCGCTTCGCTCGCAAGGACGGCGTCATCAGGCCGAGGCGGCCTCGGCGGCGGCGGCCGCAGCGGCGGCGCGCTCCTGCGCCTTCTTCTTCGGCTGAGCCTTCTGCGGATTATTATGCGCCTCGCGCTTGCCGACGCCGACGCTCTCGAGCAGACGGGCGACGCGATCGGTCGCCTGCGCGCCCTTGGCGATCCACTCCTTCGCCTTCTCGGCGTCGAGCACGAGGCGGTCGGCGGCGTCCTTCGGCTTCAGCGGATCGAACGTGCCGAGACGCTCGATGAAGCGGCCGTCGCGGGGCGAGCGCGAATCGGCGACGACGACGCGATAGAAGGGACGCTTCTTGGCGCCGCCGCGGGAGAGTCTGATCTTCAGGGACATTTCATTTTCCTTTTTCGCGAGTGGTCGGATGCGAGCAGCGAGCGGCGTCGTTCACGACGCGCCGCTCATTGCGCGCTGTTTCATTTCTTCTTCCCGAACGGATTCAATCCGCTCAGGAAACCTCCGCCGCCGCCGAGGCCCGGAAGCGTCGGCTTGGCGGAGAATGCGGAAGCCGGCGGCGCAGCGGGAATGCTGGGGCCGGCGCCGGGCGGCAGGCCGCCGCCCATTTTCTTCTGCAATTGCGCGAGCTGCTCGGGCGAAGGCGCTTGCATCCCGCCCATGCCCATCATCTGCGCGGCCTTGGCCATCATGCCGCCGCCCTTGCCGCCGCCCATGGCTTTCATCATGTCGGCCATCTGGCGGTGCTGCTTCAGCAGCTTGTTGATGTCCTCCACCTTCGCGCCGGAGCCCGCCGATATGCGGCGCTTGCGCGAGGCTTTGAGAATGTCGGGATTGCGCCGCTCCTTGGGCGTCATCGACAGAATGATCGCGCGCTGGCGCTTGAACATCTTGTCGTCGATGTTGGCGGAGGCGATCTGCTCCTTCATCTTGGCGACGCCGGGGAGCAGCCCCATTATGCCGCCGAAGCCGCCGACCTTCTCCATCATGGCGAGCTGATCGGCCAAATCCTGCAGATCGAACTTGCCTTTCGCCATGCGCTCGGCGGCGCGGGCGGCCTGCTCCTGATCGACCGCGGCGGCGGCTTTCTCCACCAGCGCGACAATGTCGCCCATGCCGAGAATGCGATTGGCGATGCGCTGCGGCGAGAATTCGTCGAGCGCATCCATCTTCTCGCCGGTGGCGATCAGCTTGATCGGCTTGCCGGTGACGGCGCGCATGGAGAGCGCCGCGCCGCCGCGGCCATCGCCGTCGACGCGCGTCAGCACAATGCCGGTCAACCCGACGCGATCGTCGAAATTCTTGGCGAGATTGACCGCGTCCTGACCGGTCAGCGCATCGACGACGAGCAATATCTCATGCGGCTTGGAGACGGCCTTGATCTGCGCCATCTCCTCCATCAGCGGCTCGTCTATGTGGGTGCGGCCCGCCGTGTCGAGCATCACCACATCATAGCCTTCGCGCCGGGCCGTCTCCTCGGCGCGCTTGGCGATCTTCACCGGATCTTGGCCAGGGACGATCGACAGAGTGTCGACCTCCACCTGCCGGCCGAGAATGGCGAGCTGCTCCTGCGCGGCCGGGCGCTTGACGTCCAGCGAGGCCATCAGCACGCGCTTGCCGTGGCGCTCTTTCAGGCGCTTGGCGATCTTGGCGGCGGTCGTCGTCTTGCCGGCGCCCTGCAGGCCGACCAGCATGATGGCGACGGGCGGAGCGGCCTCGAGATCGATCGGCTGCGCGGTGGAGCCGAGCGTCTCGACCATGACGTCATTGACGATCTTGACGACCATCTGGCCGGGCGAGACCGACTTCACCACATTGGCGCCGACGGCCTTCGCCTGCACGCTGTCGGTGAATGTGCGCACGACATCGAGCGCGACATCCGCCTCGAGCAGAGCGCGGCGCACCTCGCGCAGAGCCTCGGCGACATCGGCCTCCGAAAGGGCGCCGCGCCGCGTGAGCTTGTCGAATATGCCGGAGAGCTTGTCGGAAAGGCCCTCGAACATGCGGTTCTCCTGCGCTAGGAGTGGACGTCACTCCAAAGCAAATCGCGCCCGGGGGCGCTTTGCGCTGCCGGACGTTGGCCCTACGCCTCTGGGGCGAATGGGCGGGTCAATCGGTCATCTCTGACGAGATTGGCGCGTTTTTAGGCGCTGGCGGCGGGGAAGTCAACGCGGAGCGCGGAGGCTCCTCGCCCCGCGACGTCTTGGCCGGGCTTGTCCCGGCCAGGACGGCGGCAGCGTCTCGCAGGATAGGACTATCATCCTCCCACGCCGAAGCGCCCGGCGCCTCGCGGCGGCGGGGGAGGAAGGGCGGTTCGGGACGCTCCGGCCCCTTTCGGCCGCAGCGCGAAGAGATATTCATCGGTTCCGGAGCGTCCCGAAACGCGGCTTCGCCTTCTCGTCGACGTCCCGAGGCGATTTCGGACCCGCGAATCCTGGGTTTTCACATTCAAGACCCGATCGCTTCCGAATGCCTGGGCTCACGGAACGGCTCTCGCTCTCCCTATGGACGGGAGAGAAACGCCGGTCCGGCGACGCGCCGCCTGTCCAGGGACGGGGGTCGCCGTCCCGGATGGAGCCGGCCCCCGCCCGCGTTCCCTGACCCGAGAAACGCGCCCTTGCGTCAGCGGGAGCGAGGGGGATATAGGAATATTTTCAGGATATGTCAAGGGACCAACGAACTTCTGACCCCTCGGACCCTGGGAACGCCGCGATGTCGGCGAACCCCTCTATCGGGTCAATACCTCCAGGCTCCGCTCAACGATGGGTATTCGGCGCGAACAGATAAAGACAGCTATACAGGAATGGTATCCTCGGGTGACGCCTTCCTTCGGCGACGACGTTTCGCAGGACGAGATAGCTGTAATGCTGGTAGCTCGATGGGGCGTACAACGACTCTCTGGAACGCCCGGACTGCCGGAATATCATGGCGCAGAATAAGAGACAGGAGGTTCAGGAGGTCTGGGCCTATCTGTCTGTCATCGAGTGTAGGGCTGCTTTCCCCGTAATAGGCGTCGACGCTGTGTCCGATACCCACACCATAAAGCTCAACTTCGCCCAGCGACCTTATCCAAACAGCGCTTGATTGGAGGTGGCCGGACAGGAAGGCCGGGGGGTTCACCGACATAGTTGAATCGTCGACGGGAGCGCCATCGCTCAAAGCAACGAGAATTTTACGTTCGGCATGACGGCGCTGCAAACGGGAATAGGCCCATAAGAGGGCTTCGCCATCGATGTTTTCTTTTATAAGGCCCTCCCTAATCATGGCCGAGAAGTTGATGTCTGCTTCCTGAAACGTCTCGTCGAAGCTCTTGTATACAATATGGCGGAGATCATTCAGGCGGCCAGGAAGGGCGGGCCTGCCGTCAGAGATCCACATTTCCCTCGACTGACCGCCCTTCCAAGCCTTAGTGGTGAATCCCAAGATCTCGTTGCTGACGCCAGCACTCGACATGATCGAGGATGCGATCGACGTCCATGCGGCAACGTCTTCAATCTTTTTTCCGCGCAAGCTTCCTGAATTGTCAATCAGGATAGACATCGAAACGTCCTGCTTGTTTGCGACGTCAGCTATCTCGGCGGTTCCGCTCTGAATCGCGTCGTCAAATTCCTGGGACTTTGCACGAATGGTTTGAAGGAGAGTTTGGTGCAGACGAAGACTTTCGTCAGATGACATCAGCTGGCGGGGGCTGATCACCTCGTCAAATTTCGTTGTGTACACGTAGTACGGCTGTTTCTGCGCACGCTTGAGGGCGCTTGCTGAGGCTTTTTCGACCCGCACCACGGGGATCGCAAGCGGATTCTCGACAATGGCGGACTGCGGAGCTGCGACCTCAGCCGGAGGAGGAGGAGGAGGAGGAGGTGGTGGTGGTGGTGGTGGTGGTGACGGCACGGCTTGGACCGGTTGGAGCTTGCTTTGAGTTGCAGCGTCAATCTCGGCGCGCAACTCGACCATCGTCTGCTTGATGGTTTTTGCGAGTGTCGCGATCTGTTCGCGTATGATCGGATGGTCGAGCGGAGGAAATCTCAGTTCACGCCAGTCCGACCAGTTTCGCTCCCGTAGAACCGTTGCCATGTCGTCTGGATGCTTGGCCGCCTCGTCCATTTCGTCGGCTGAGACGTAGTAGATCGGCAAAATCAGGCGAGGAAGGCCAAGCGCGCGCTCGCGAAGTAGAAACGCCTCGAACTCTTCACGGCACATATGGCTACGAAAATAGCTCGGCGTCATGATCGGGATCAGGAAGGTGATGCTGTCGATAGCCCCCTTGATTCGTTCCCTCCACTGCTCACCCCAATTTATGTCATTGCGGTCCTGAAAGATCGGAAAGGGACGGCCGGTCTGCATGCGGACTTCGCCTGCGAGGCGCATTCTCAGATCTGATATGCGGCCAAGGTCATGCGCGTCATCATCTCGGACATAACTCAAGAAGGCGAGTGGATCTCTGTTCTGCATGAAGGCGACTCGATTTCGAAATTCGATCGCCACAACATATGCGAGAATGAGCGATCGTCACATTTCCCTCAAGGAGCCTTTTCGACGCAATTCAAGCAGCGCTTGGCGGGAGTTCCGCCTGCCCATGCGACGCGTTTTCCTGCGAGCGCGCTAGAGACATGCTGCCCTGAATTTCGGCCACGGATATGCGGTGCAGTGCCAAATACCTGAGTCTAAGGCTCAATTTCCGCTTCTCGGACGGACAGACGTCTGCTCCTGGCGCATCGGCGAAATTTGTGCCGGGGCGCTCCCGCCATCCAATTCACTCAGTTCCCCGGCGACCGCTTCCTCCCGGCAAATACAATCCCCTCATACTGAGGCGCTTTTTGCGGAACGCAAAAAGCCTCGAAGGATGATCCAGGGCGCGCTTCGACGCTTCGAGACGCAAGCTTCGCGGGCTCCTCAGCGTGAGGGAACAGTTGTGGCATGTGGCTCGCGCATTCCTTCTCCCGCTCGCGGGAGAAGGTGGCCTCGCGAAGCGAGGTCGGATGAGGGTCCGCGCAGGTGAGCCGTTTCGCATTCGATTCATGAGCGGCGCGCGGCTCGGCGAGCGGCGGGGACCCTCATCCGACCCTCGCTTACGCGAGGGCCACCTTCTCCCACGCGTGGGAGAAGGAAGCGCGCCGAAGATTCGGCGGGGGCGGCTCTTTGGGCGAAAAACTTGCCCCAAATCCATGGCCCGGGGGTTTCCTCTTTCGAAAAAACATGAAATCGCTCTCATTCTAAATTCGCCGACGCGAGGGCCTTCCCCTCGCGTCTCGAACTGCGCCCGAAAGGGACCGCGCCCGGAAATGGGAAAGACGATGGCTGAGACAGAAGAATTGCCCCCGCGCGAAGCTATGGATTACGACGTCGTGATCGTCGGAGCCGGCCCGGCCGGCCTCTCCGCCGCGATCCGCCTCAAGCAGATTTCGCCCGATCTCTCGGTCGTCGTCATCGAGAAGGGCTCGGAGCCCGGCGCGCATATTCTCTCCGGCGCGGTCATCGATCCGATCGGCCTCGACCGCCTGCTGCCGGACTGGCGCAGCCGCGACGACGCGCCGCTGAAGACGAAAGTGACCAGCGACGACATGCTCTGGCTGACCTCGACCAGCGCCGTCACCATCCCGCATGTGATCAATCCCAAGCTGATGAGCAATGAGGGCACGTTCATCGGCTCGCTCGCCAGCGTCGTGCGCTTTCTGGCGCAGGAGGCGGAGGGGCTCGGCGTCGAGATTTATCCGGGCTTCGCCGGCGCCGAGCTGCTCTATGGCGAAAAGGGCGAAGTGCTCGGCGTCGCCACGGGCGATATGGGCGTCGGCCGCGACGGCGCGCCCAAGGACAGCTTTACCCGCGGCATGGAGCTGCGCGGCAAATATACGCTGATCGCGGAAGGCGCGCGCGGCTCGCTGGCCAAGGAGCTGCTGAAGAAATACGCGCTCGACGCTGATAGCGAGCCGCAGAAATTCAGCATCGGCCTCAAGGAGCTGTGGCGCATCCCCAAGGAGAAGCACCGCCCCGGCCATATGCAGCATTCGGTCGGCTGGCCGCTCGCCGACGACACAGGCGGCGGCTCCTTCCTCTATCATTTCGACGAGGACCTCGTTTCGGTCGGCTTCGTCGTCTATCTCAACTATTCCAATCCGACGCTCTCGCCCTTCGATGAGTTCCAGCGCTTCAAGGCGCATCCGTCCATCGCGCCGGTGCTGGAAGGCGGGCAGCGTCTCGCCTATGGCGCGCGCGCGCTGACCTCGGGCGGCTGGCAGAGCGTGCCCAAGCTGACCTTCCCCGGCGGCGCGCTGATCGGCTGCTCGGCCGGCTTCATGAATGTCCCGCGCATAAAGGGTTCGCACAACGCCGTGCTGTCCGGCATTCTCGCCGCCGATCATGTGGCGGCGGCGCTGGCGGAAGGCCGCGCGCATGACGAGGTTTCGGCCTATGACGCCGCCTGGCGCACCAGCGACATCGGCAAGGATTTGAAGCCGGTCCGCAATGTGAAGCCGCTGCTGTCGAAATTCGGCACCAAGCTCGGCATTGCGCTCGGCGGCTTCGACATGTGGACGAATGAGCTGTTCGGCTTCTCGATCTTCGGCACGCTGAAGCATGGCAAGCCGGATCACGCCTGCCTGAAGCCGCTCTCGCAGGTGACGCCGATCGTCTATCCGAAGCTCACCAGCAAAGTGGTCTTCGACAAGCTCTCCTCCGTGTTCGTCTCCAACACGAACCATGAGGAGGATCAGCCGTGCCATCTGACGCTTCGCGATCCGTCGGTCCCGATCGAGAAGAATCTGCCGATTTATGGCGAGCCGGCGCGGCTCTACTGCCCGGCGGGGGTCTATGAGGTGGTCTATGCGGAGGAGGCGACGAAGAGCGATCCGCGCTTCGTCATCAACGCGCAGAATTGCGTGCATTGCAAGACTTGCGACATCAAGGATCCGGCGCAGAACATAAATTGGGTTCCCCCGGAGGGCGGCGGCGGCCCGAATTATCCGAATATGTGAGCGATCGTCGGGCGGGCGGGCGCCGCGCAGGCGTCCGCCCGTCGCCGACGGCCCCGACCATTGCGAGCGACAATGTTCTTTCAACTTTCCAAGATCGCCGAATTCTTCGTCAATCCGGCGCATCTGGCTTTGCTTCTCGCGTCGATCGGCGTCGCTCTGCTATTCACGCGCTTCGCGAAAACGGGCCGCACGCTGGCGACGGCGGGAGTGCTCGCCCTTCTGGCAATGTCCTTTTCGCCGCTCGCGATCTATCTGGCGCTGCCCTTGGAAAATCGTTTCGCGCGGCCGGCGGCCGATATGCCGGCGCCCGGTGGAATCATCGTGCTCGGCGGCGCCTTCGACGAGAACATCAGCATGGCGCGCGGCGGCGTCGCCTTCAATGATTCCGCCGAGCGATTGACGGCCACAGTCGAATTGTCGCGCCGCTATCCGCAAGCCCGCATCCTCTTCTCGGGAGGCTCGTCGTCGCTGCGCGGCTCGCCCTTTTCCGAGGCGCAGGTCGCCGGACGATTTCTCGAGCAGATGGGCGTCGATCCGGCGCGGATCATCCTCGAGGACAAATCGCGCAACACATTCGAGAACGCCGTCTACTCCCGCGAGCTGGCGTCGCCGCGGCCGGGGGAGCCCTGGCTACTGGTCACATCGGCGATGCATATGCCGCGCTCTGTCGGCATTTTTCGACGGGTGGGCTTTCCAGCGATCCCCTATCCCGTCGCCTATCACACGAGGGGATCCTGGATGGACATCAGCCTTCACAAGAACGCGCCCGAAATGCTCCGGCTCGTCGATCTCACGGCGCATGAATGGATCGGCCTCCTCGCCTACTGGCTGACCGGGAAGACCGACGCTCTGTTTCCAGCGCCCGAAGCCGGCCAGTAAACGCGCGTCACTGGGCGCGTCAGTCGCGCGAGGACTTCCTGGAGCGGGAGGCGCCCGCCGACTCGGCGCGGCCGCCCGAGGTCGCCGCGGTCCAGGAGCCGTGCTTCATCTCCAGGAACAGCGCGATCGCCTGGGCGCGATTGCGCACCTCGAGCTTCTCGAACAAATTGCGCAAGTGGAATTTGATCGTGTTGATCGAGACGCCGAAATCCTTGGCGAGCTGGTTGTTGGTGTGGCCGGAGCCGAGCGCCGACAACAGGCTGCGCTCGCGCAGAGTGAGATTCTCCAGCGGATCGGCGCGCATCTTGCGGATGTCGACGAAGGGAAACACCATGTCGCCCGCCGCCACCGAGGCGAGCACGTCGAGCAGGCGCTCCGGCGGAGCGCGCTTGCTGACGAAGCCGGCGCCGCCCAATTGCAGCGTCTCCGCCGGCGCGGCGGGATCATTGGTGCCGCTATAGACGACGATCTTGGGCGCGGAGGGCTGGCGCGACAGCGCGCGCAGCACTTCCCGCGCGTGCAGCGTCGGCAATTGCCAGCCGATGATGGCGATCTGGAAGCGCTGCAGCTTGGCGGCGTCGAGAAACTCCTCGCCGTCCGTGACCTTCAGCACGAGATTGAAGCGGCGGTCGTCGGCGAGCAGCGCCTCGAGCCCGGCCAGGATCAGCGGGCTCTTGTCGGCGATGGCGACGTCGATCGGAAAAGCCGCGCCCGTCTCGCCGCGGTCTTCGCCCGAACGCTCGGCCTTCTGGCGTGGAGCGGTCGGCGCGCTGTCGGCCGCCTGCGTCGCGGGACGTTCGGGCGCGCGGATCGGCCCGGGACGTCCGACGGCTCGCGGTCGTTCATCTCCGAGCTTCGTCGAAGACGTCGAGGCCATGGGCCACTCCAAGTGAAAGCGCTGCGGTCGCAGCCAGGATGCACTCGGGCGGCGGCGCCCCCCGAGTGGGTAGGCCCGACTATATAACCTGCGGCTTCCATTGGAAAGCCTCGGCGCATCTTTCGCAACGCTCGAGGCGGATTCTTTCCAGCGCGACGACGCCAAAAAGAAGCGGCGCATCGAACGAGCCGATGCGCCGCATCATATCCGTAGACCGGTTCTGAAGCGTCAGTCGCTCAGAACCCAGCGAGCGGCGAAATACGCCGCGGCGCCGAGCGCGATGATCGCGATCATGCCAACCGGCGTCGCCGCATAGCTCGTAAGCTCGAGAATTGCTCCCATAACGCTTCCTCCTCTTTAACGCCCGATCTCGTTCAGGCTGCCAGCCGTGCAACGATATCACCCAAGACAGACGAAGTCTCGCCTGTTAAGTGAGATACGCTTTGGTGGATATCATCGCCGGCTCGAATTCCGAGAACGCCCTGGATGGGCCGACCGCGATCCGAGACGCGCCGACGGTCTTTCACGCCCGGCGCTCCTCTTCGAGCGGCCGAGCCAGGCCGCGATCCACGCCCGCGACACGTTGCTGGCAATTATATTAGCCTTTGATGCTCGTCAAGATGCGGCGCCGCCCTCATCGCCGTCTTTGGGGCTTGCGGAGCCGCGTGCGGCGCCGTTAATGAAGCTGCGGCTCGACGAAGAAGAACGGAAAAACCGACGCCAATGGCCCGCCCTTCTCTCACCTTCATCGCCGTCGCCGCCCTCGCGACGCTCATCGGCGCCGTCTGGTTCTTCGGCTATCGCCGCACACCCGCCTGTTCGGGCGAGGGGCGCTACATGGCGACGGTCCAGCAGTGCCGCGCCTATGGCCTCGACGCCGGCCTCTGCGCCGGCGCAGTGGACAAAGCGCGCGCGCTCGTCGCCCGCGTCGCGCCCCACACGGAGACGTCCTTCGATTGCGAAGTGCGCTTTTCGGAATGTTTCGCCGGACCGGACGGGCGCTTCACGCCCTCGCCCTCCTTCTGCCTCGCGCCGGGATCGGCGGAGCCGAGAGAGGTGCGCTATCTCGAATATGATTCCGATCGGCTGAACCGCAAGAAGACGCGCGAAATCCGCCTCGACTGAAGAGGCCGCTCGCGCGCCTATTGATCCGCGGCCTGGCGACGCCCGCCGAGATGGAATTCGGCGGGCTCGACGGTCAGCATGCCGACGGTGGTGCGCAGCGCCATCCGATAGGGCACGACCGCATGCGCCATGGGCAGAGGCGCAAGCCAGACGGTGATATCGTTGTTCTCGGCCATGAAGCGCGTCGAGACACTGTCCGGCCGATGCCCCGAGATCGGACGATAGCGCGCGGCGCAGACGGAGACCGGCCCGGAATAGCCGCGCGTCTCGACATTGCGCATCTCGACGAATGAGAGGGTCACGTCGAAACGGGTGACGCCGTCGAAGACGGGGATCGTCCGATTGCAGGCCGAGGGCCCGACGAGCGGCTCGCTCGCCGGAACGCTCATGATCAGCGCGCTCACCGGATCTGTGATGTGGGACTTGTTGCCATCCGTCACCGGAATGCGGACGGGCATGTCCCAGGGCGTCGGATCGACATGCACGGCGCGCACGGAATTGCCGGCGAGCGCCATGCGGACGGTGCGCGTCTCATAAGTGTTGGAGGTGGTGTTGGCGTAGCTCGCCGGCGCGAGCCCCTCATGCGAGACGACGCCGGCCGCGGTGGCGGCGCCGCGCGTGTCGTTGACGAGCGAGGCGAGGCCGGTCGTGCGCATCGAAATGTCGATGCGATAATTGCGCGCGTCGATGACGCCGTCGGCCGAGGCGTGGCCGATCGACAGGCCGAGCAGGCTCAAAGAGTAATGCGCCTTGAGCGTCTCCGCCCGGCAGGGAGAGGCCGCGACGAGCAGAGCGAGCGCGACGAGCTCCGGCGTCGAGCCGCGTCCGGCTCTTTCCAGCACAGATGAGAAAAACGCCATTCGAAGACCTGCGATCGAATCAGTCATCGCCACGATGGGCCAGGCGAGAGCGCTTGTCGATGCTCGGATCGCGCCGGAGGAAGGGGCTCGATTCAGGCCCACTCCTGCCAGCTGCCGTCGGCGAATATGCGCCACGCGCGCAGACCCGCTTTGGCGACCACGATGCGGCCGGCCTTCGCCTCGCTCACGAGATGCTTGAATACGAGAGGATTGCGCCAGGAAAACGGCTTTTCGGGATCGCAGACCGCATGATATTCGTCGCTGTCGGGATCGTCCATCAGCAGCGTGCCGACCTTGTCCGGCCGCAGCTGGACGCCGAGCGAGCGCTCCTCCTTCCAGCGGCAGTGATAATCGCGGCACACGTCGGGCCGTGTGGCGTAGACGCCGCAGCCGCTCGTCTTCGTGCAGTGCTCGCACCAGACGCCGGCCTTCTTGGTGAATTCCTCGATCTCCAGCACCTTGCAACAGAAAGCGCAGGGACCGCAGGCCTTGCCGGGAATGTCGAGCATGGTCTCGATTTTCGTCTTTTCGGCGATTTTGGGAACGAATCGATTCTGCTACATTGACTACAACGATCGCGACGCCGGCGCCATCGCCCCCCGGAGGGTCGCCAGAGGATCGCCGCGAGGAGGACCGCAATGACGAGAGCCGCCCCGAACATCGATCCCGAGACGCTGTTCGTCTCCACGCAATGGCTCGCCGACCATCTCCATGCGCCGGACGTCATCGTGTTCGACGCCTCCTGGCACATGCCGGCCGCCGGCCGGAACGCCCATGCCGAATATCTCGACGCCCATGTTCCAGGCGCCGTCTTCTTCGACATAGACGCCATCGCCGATCATTCGACCGACCTGCCGCATATGCTGCCGGACGCGGTCGCCTTCGCCTCGGCCGTCCGCAAGCTCGGCCTCGGCGACGGCATGCGCGCGGTGATCTATGACAGCCTCGGCCTCTTCTCCGCGCCGCGCCTGTGGTGGACGCTGCGCGTCTTCGGCGCCACCGACGTCTCCGTCCTCGACGGCGGCCTGCCGGCCTGGAAGGCAGAAGGCCGTCCGCTCGAGCAGGGCGAAGCCCACCGCGCGCCGCGCCATTTCACGCCGCGCGTCGACCGCGGGCTCGTCGCCGACTCGGCGGATGTGGCGCGAGCGCTGGCCGACGGCTCCGCGCAGGTCGTGGACATGCGCTCCGCCGAGCGCTTCGCGGGCAGCGTTCCCGAGCCGCGCCCCGGCCTGCGCTCCGGCCATATGCCCGGCGCGCTCAACCTGCCCTTCGGCAATCTCGTCGCCGATGGCCGCATGAAGGCGCCGGAGGCGCTGGAGGAGGTTTTCGCGCGCGCGAAGATCGATCCCGAGCGGCCGATCGTCGCGAGCTGCGGCTCCGGCCTCACCGCCTCGATCCTGAGCTTGGCGCTGGCCGCGTCGGGACGACGGCCGGCCACCGTCTATGACGGCTCCTGGTCCGAATGGGGCGCGCGCGCCGACCTTCCGGTCATATCCGATTCATGAGCAAACTGATTGTCTATCAGGCGCCAGCGCCCTTCTATTGGGCATAGTCGCTGATTTTCGGCATGGCGCCTTTTTGTGACAAATGATAGAAGCGCGGCGGTTCTTCGGTGAGGCGGATGCGTTCTCGGGGAACCTCGAGTCGGGATGCGGGGAAAGGTGAATGAAGAAAATCGAGGCGATCATCAAACCTTTCAAGCTCGATGAAGTAAAAGAAGCGCTCCAAGGCGCCGGCCTGCAGGGCATTACTGTCACCGAGGCGAAGGGTTTCGGTCGCCAAAAGGGGCATACCGAGCTGTATCGCGGCGCGGAATATGTGGTCGATTTCCTTCCCAAGGTGAAAATCGAGATCGTGCTCGCCGACGATGCGGTGGATCGCGCGGTCGAGGCCATCCGCAAAGCCGCGCAGACCGGACGCATCGGCGACGGAAAAATCTTCGTCTCCAACGTCGAAGGCGCGATCCGGATTCGCACCGGCGAGACCGGCGCGGACGCGATCTAGCCGGCGCCGAATTCGCTACGCCCCGCCGCCCCGCGGCTGACATTCGCGTCCCTACACTAGGACTCGACCGTCCACATCGAAATGAAGGCTCCACGACATGACAACGGCCAAGGACGTTCTCAAGCAGATCGCCGACAATGACGTAAAATATGTGGATTTCCGCTTCACGGATCCGCGCGGCAAGTGGCAGCACGTCACCTTCGACGTGTCGATCGTCGACGAGGAAGCGCTGAACGAAGGCATCATGTTCGACGGCTCCTCCATCGCCGGCTGGAAGGCGATCAACGAGTCGGACATGACGCTCCTGCCCGATCTCTCGACCGTCACGCACGACCCCTTCTTCGCCGCCTCCACTTTGTCGATCGTCTGCGACGTCGTCGAGCCCACGACCGGCCAGCCCTATAACCGCGACCCGCGCGGCATCGCCAAGAAGGCCCAGGCCTATCTTCAGGCGACCGGCGTCGGCGACACCTCGTTCTTCGGCCCGGAAGCCGAATTCTTCGTCTTCGACGACGTGCGCTTCTCGACCGACCCCTACAACACCGGCTTCACCGTCGACTCCGTCGAGCTGCCCACCAATTCCGACACCGCCTATGAGGGCGGCAATCTCGGCCATCGCGTGCGCACCAAGGGCGGCTATTTCCCGGTCCCGCCGATCGACTCCGCTCAGGACATGCGCGGCGAGATGCTGGCGGCCATGGCGTCCATGGGCGTCGCCGTCGAGAAGCACCATCACGAGGTCGCTTCCGCGCAGCATGAGCTGGGTCTGAAATTCGCGACGCTGGTCACCGTCGCCGATCATCTGCAGATCTACAAATACGCCATCCATCAGGTCGCGCATTCCTACGGCAAGACGGCGACCTTCATGCCCAAGCCCGTCTATGGCGACAATGGCTCCGGCATGCACGTCCACCAGTCGATCTGGAAGGAAGGCAAGCCGGTGTTCGCCGGCGACAAATACGCCGGCCTGTCCCAGGAATGCCTGTGGTATATCGGCGGCATCATCAAGCACGCCAAGGCGCTGAACGCCTTCACCAATCCGTCGACGAACTCCTATAAGCGCCTGGTTCCGGGCTTCGAGGCTCCGGTGCTGCTCGCCTATTCGTCGCGCAACCGCTCGGCCTCCTGCCGCATCCCCTTCGCGACCAGCCCGAAGGCGAAGCGCGTCGAGGTTCGCTTCCCCGATCCGACGGCGAATCCCTATCTCGCCTTCTCGGCCATGCTGATGGCGGGTCTCGACGGCATCGCCAACAAGATCGATCCGGGCCAGCCCTCGGACAAGGATCTCTACGACCTGCCGCCGGAGGAGCTGAAGGCGATCCCGACGGTCTGCGGCTCGCTGCGCGAGGCGCTCGACAGCCTGAAGGCCGACTACGCCTTCCTGACGGCCGGCGGCGTCTTCAACGAGGACTTCATCCACGCCTACATCGACCTGAAGTATCAGGACGTCTATCGCTTCGAGATGGCGCCGCATCCGGTCGAGTATGACATGTATTATTCCTACTGATCGCTTCGCGATCCGTAGAAACGAAAGGGCGGCCGAAAGGCCGCCCTTTTTGTTTGTCCTCAGCGATTGGGCGAGGACGAGGCCCTCGCGCCGAAAGATTATTCGACGTCCTCGACCTTCTCCGGCCCGCCGCCGAGCACGCGCTGGGCGAGAGAGGCCTGCATGAAATCGTCGAGCTCGCCGTCCAGCACCTCGCCCGGCGTGCCGGAGGTGTGGCCGGTGCGCAAATCCTTCACCAGCTGATAGGGCTGCAGCACATAGCTGCGAATCTGATGGCCCCAGCCGATGTCGGTCTTCGACGCTTCGATGGCGTTGGCCTCCGCCTCGCGCTTCTCGAGCTCTTGCTCATAAATGCGCGCGCGCAGCATGTTCCAGGCGGTCGCTCGGTTCTTGTGCTGCGAACGCTCCGCCTGACAGGCGACGACGATGCCGGTCGGAATATGGGTGATGCGAATGGCCGAATCCGTCGTGTTGACGTGCTGGCCGCCCGCGCCCGACGAGCGATAGGTGTCGATGCGGCAATCGGACTCGTTGATCTGCACATCGATCTTGTCGTCGACGACCGGATAGACCCAGACCGAGGCGAAGCTCGTGTGCCGCCGCGCATTGGAGTCGAAAGGCGAGATGCGCACGAGGCGATGCACGCCGGATTCGGTCTTGGCCCAACCATGGGCGTTCATGCCCTTGATGAGCAGCGTGGCCGATTTGATGCCGGCCTCGTCGCCGGCGGTCTCCTCGATCACCTCGACCTTGAACTTCTTGCGCTCCGCCCACCGCGCATACATGCGGAACAGCATGCGCGCCCAGTCGCAGCTCTCGGTGCCGCCGGCGCCCGAATGCACTTCGATGAAAGTGTCGTTGCCGTCGGCCTCGCCCGAGAACAGCGCCTCGATCTGACGCTCGCGCGCCTCCTTCAGCAGCGCCTCTAGCTGGGCGATGCCTTCCTTCTCGGTGTCGGCGTCATTCTCTGCCTCGCCGAGCTCGACGAGGGTGATGGCGTCCTCGAGGTCGCGGTCGAGCCGCGCGATGGAGCCGAGCTGATCCTCGAGCTGGGTGCGCTCGCGCATGATCTTCTGCGCGGCTTCGGCGTCGTTCCAGAGATCGGGATCCTCGACCCTGGCGTTCAGCTCGGCGAGACGGCGCGTTGAAGTCTCGACGTCAAAGATGCCTCCTCAGCAGTCCCATGGACTGCTCGATCTGTTCTTTCAGCGCAAGCGGCTCGGCGCGCATGTGTCTCTTCCCTTCGGGGCTCAGGGCCGGCGGCCCGAGGCCGGAGGTATTAGAGCAAGACGCGCGAAAGATGAAGCCCCCGGCGGACGCGCGGCGCCGGCCGGCCGCGACGACGGCGCCGAACGACGCCGTTCACGGTCAGGGACAGAGCCCGGTCGATTTGCGGTAATTCGCGAGAGAATCCGGCAGCGCCGACGCGCAAATCGGCGCGGCGATGTTGCGCGCCTCCTGCGGCTGTCCATCGTGGAGCAGCGCAGCGAGCATCAGCCGGACACGCGCCTCCATATGGTTCAAAACAGGGATGGCCAGCGCCTGCTTATCGGCGAGCGCTTCGCGCAATTCCTTTTCCGCCGCTGCGGCCGATCCATGATCGATCAGCCAGGCCGCGTGCGCGAGACGCGCGCGCGGGTCGCGCGGGTTGCGCGCGAGCGTCGCAGCAGCGCCCGCCTTGGCCTTTTCCCAATCGGCCGGAAAGTCGGGAGCGAGAAGTTGGACTTGCGCGAGGCGCGGCGGGATGAGCGTTGCAGAGCCGAGCGCGACGGCGAAGAAAGCCGCCGCGAGCGCCGCCGGCAATTTGTCGAATGCGGGCCGCGGCCGATCGATCGGCCAGAGCGGCAAAAGCGCCAGCCCGCAGAGCAAGCCTCCGGCCGCGCCGCCGAAATGCGCGGCATAATCGATATGCGCGCCGTGACTGATCGAAACGAGCGGCAGCAAGGAGGGCAGCAGAATCTGAAACGAGCCGGTGAGGAGATTGTTGCGCTCCGGCCCCGGCGGAAAGCGAAAGCTCGCGACCGCCGTCGCCGCGAACAGAGCCACGACGCCGCCGGACGCGCCGACGCCGACGATATCCGGTGGGTTGACGAAGATGGAGGCCGTCGAGCCGGCGAGCGCGCCGACGCAGAAAACGCCGGCGAACCAGGCCGCCCCGACGAGACGCTCCAATTGCGAGCCGGCCGCGATCAGCGCGACGACATTGAGCAGCAAATGAAACAACCCGCCATGCAGCAGCGGCGCAGTGAACAATCGCCACCATTCGCCCTCGCGAACAGCGGCGAGCGACGAGCCGCCCATGGCGACCAGAGTTCCGACCGCCGGCGTAATGGCGTCCGTCGCCGGAAAGGGCGCGAAGGCCAGCTCGCAGGCGAAGATCGCGGCGAGAATGACCGCGAGCGCGATCGAGAAATAAGGCGCGACGCGCGCGACTTTCGGCTCGGCGGGCGCGCTCTCGCGCGCGAGCGCCGCCGCTTCCGGCGTCTGCTGCGCCTTGGCCTCCTCCACTCTGGTCGCGACGAACATCGTCAATTTGTCCGGCTCGACGTCCAACAGGGAGAGCGGAAAAACGATCTCGCGGCTGCGCCAACCGAAAAGTCCCCCGAGCGACGCTAAAAATCCGGCGCGCTCCAGCCGATCCGCGGCGACCGGATAGAGAGTGAGATGCAGGAGTTTCTGATTGTTGGCGACGCTCGTATAGACGTTCTGAACATCGCCCCAGGAAACCGGGCCGCTCACGATCGAGGGGCTGGAGAAATCGCGATCCGTGAGAATGAAGGCGGGCTTTCGCGCCTGGATCAGCTGCCAGAGCGCGGCCAGCGCGCAGAGACCGAAAAAGGCGAGAACCAGCACGCCCGCCGCGAGGCCGTGACGTTCGTCCGGGTGAAGCGTCATGAAGACGCCGCCTGCGGTGAAGACCAGGCTGCCGACGAAGATCAGCATAAGCTTTTTGGTCGCACGCCGGATCTCGACGCGCGTGGATTGTTCGACCGTCATGAAATACACTCGCCGCTATATAGATGTGACGTCGGCGTAAGCTTAGCCGAAATATCTCGGGCCGCCTAGATGGCGGACTCGCGGCTTCCGTCAATCCTGCGACAGCGGCGCGCCCTCCTCGCGCGGCGTCGGCAGCGGCTCCAGCGGCGGCTCGCCGCGGGCGCGTTGCGCGGCGCGCTCCAGCATCTGCATGAAGGCGTCTATGTCCGCCTCCTGCGTGCGGTGATTGAAGATCGCCGCGCGGATCGTCGGATGGCCGTCGAGCAGCGTCAGCGATGGCGCCGCCTCGCCGCTCTCATGCAGCTCCATCACGATCTCGCGATTGAGACGCCCCGCCTCGTCGTCGTCCTTCACGCCGAAGCACACGACATTGAGCGCCACCGGCGCGCGCATCTCGAAAGTCTGCGAGGCCTCGATATGGCCACGCAGCCGCTGCGCCAGAGCGCAGCTTTTTTCGATGCAGGCGCCGAGACGCTCGGTCCCGAAGACTTCTATCGTGAACCAGGTCTTCAGCGCGCGAAAGCCGCGCGAGAGATCGGCGCCGAGATCGCAGGGCCAAATCTCGCCGGCCGCGAGCCCACGCGGCGCGCGCGTGAGATAGGCCGCGTTGGCGGCGAAGGCGCGGCGATGCGCCTCCGGGTCGCGCACCAGGAAGAAGCCCGCGTCATAGGGGACATGCAGCCATTTGTGGAAATCGAAGGCGATGGAGTCGGCGCGCTCGAGGCCCTTCACCAGCGGCTTCAGCGCCGGCGACAGAATGGCCAGCGCTCCGAAGGCGCCGTCTATGTGGAACCAGAGGTCTTCGGCCTTCGCTATGTCGGCGAGCGCGTCGAGATCGTCGATCGCGCCCGTGTCGACCGAGCCCGCCGTGCCGACGACGAGAAACGGATGCAGCCCCGCGGCGCGATCCTCGGCGATGGCGCGGCGCAGCTCGTCGATGCGCAGCGAGCGTGCGCCGTCCGATTCGATGAGCCGCAGATGGCGCGCGCCGAGGCCGGCCAGCTCCATCGCCTGCCGCACGCAATTATGCGCCTCGCGCGAGGCATAGGCGACGAGCTGCTCCTCGAGCGCCTTCAGCCCGTTCTTGCGCACATTCTTCTCGCCGAGCGCATGCTCGCGCGCGACCAGAAGCGAGAGGAAATTGGCGATCGACGTGCCGGTGACGAAGACGCCGGAGGCGTCCAGAGGGAAGCCGAAAGCTTGCGCCATCCAGGCGGCGATCTGCCGCTCGACGTCGAGCGCGATGTGATTGCGGCCGCCGCAATTGGAGTTGAGCCCGGCGGCGAGCATTTCCGCCACCATGCCGACGGGCGTGCCCGCCCCCTGCGCCCAGCCCATGAACAGCGGATGGATATTGCCATTGGCGTAAGGCTGGATGAAACGCTCGAAATCGGCGAGCGCGGCGGGAAGCCCCCGCCCTTCGGCCGGCAGCGGGCGCCGGAAGCGCTCGCGCGCTTCCGCTGAGGGCTCGCGCCAGACCGGCCGCTCGCGCAGAGTGGCGAGATGGTCGATCATCTGGTCGAGCGCACGATGGCTCTCGGCGCGGAACGCCTCCCAATCCGTGGGATCGAGATCCGCGGGAGAGGCGTCGGCGGGCGCCGGGACGGCCGCGCCGATCGGCTTCGGCGGCCGCTGTGAGTGGTTCATTCCCGCTTCATCCCCGGGAGCTTCGTAAGTGGGACAGGACTAATCAGCTTTCGCGCTGCGAAGCAATATCGCCGCCGCAAGCGGCGCGGAGCGCCGACCCTCTCCCTCGAGGACTATCGGATTCAAACATCGCGAGACGCTGCGGCCGTCCTGGCCGGGACAAGCCCGGCCAGGACGTCGCGGGGGCGAGGGGGAGGTAGGGCTACGCCACCGTCAGCTCGACTGTCCCGACGCCCTCGATCGCGCCCGTCACATGGTTTCCTGCGACGATCGGCCCGACGCCGGCCGGCGTGCCGGTGAAAATGAGATCGCCCGCCTCGAGCCGCACGAACCCCGACAGGATCGCGATGATTTCCGCCACGCTCCAGATCATGTCGGAGAGATCGGCGTCCTGCCGCACCGCGCCATCGACGGAGAGGCTGATGCGCCCCTTGGCCGGATGGCCGATGCGCTCGGCCGCCGCCAGCGCCCCGAGCGGAGCCGAATTGTCGAAGCCCTTGGAGAGATCCCACGGCCGGCCGGCCTTACGCGCCTCGCTCTGCAGATCGCGGCGGGTGAGATCGACGCCGGCGGCATAGCCGAACACATGGGCGAGCGCATCCGCCCGCGCTATGTCCGCGCCGCCGCTTCCGATCGCCGCGACCAGCTCGATCTCATGGTGGAGGTCCGCGGTGCGCGGCGGATAGGGGATGGTCGCGCCGCTGGCGACCACGGCGTCGGCGGGCTTGGAAAAAAAGAACGGCTGCTCGCGCGAGGGGTCTTTGCCCATCTCCCGCGCATGGGCGGCGTAATTCTGCCCGACGCAGAAAATGCGCCGCACCGGAAAGCACCTCGCCTCGCCTTCTATGACGAGCGCGGCCGGCGCCGGCGCCGGAAACAGAAATTCGGCGTCTCGGGACAAAAAAGCGCTCACTGCGGAACCCCCTCGGACGATCGCTTCCGTCTCAGCGAGACCGGCGCGCTGTCGTCATACCTCTGAGAGACAGACGGTCTATCGAACCGACGCCCAAAAGCACATCGTTCGAGGATATTTCATGACCAAGCTTCTGTCCCGCGCGTCTTGCGCATTGATTTGCGCGGCGCTGCTCGCGCCTCTGCCCGTCGCCGCCGCCTCCGACGACGGCCCGCATCGCCCCATCGTCATCGGCCATCGCGGCGCCGGCGGTTATGTGCCGGAGCATACGCTCGAATCCTACGCTCTCGCGATCGAGCTCGGCGCGGATTTCATCGAGCCGGACCTCGTCTCGACCAAGGACGGCGTGCTGATCGCCCGCCACGAGCCGAACATCATCGCCACCACCAACGTCAAGAGCCTGCCGCAATTCGCCAATCGCAAGCGCAAGGCGATCGTCGACGGCGTGGAGCAGGAAGGCTATTTCGTCAGCGATTTCACCTGGAGCGAGATCAAGCAGATCGGCGCCGTGCAGGCCTTCGCCGAGCGCGACCCGGACTTCAACGGCCTCTTCCACATTCCGAGCTTCGACGAGATCATCGAGCTCGCCAAGCGCAAGAGCCGCGACGAAGGCCGCGTCATCGGCATTTACCCCGAGACCAAGCATCCGACCTATCATCAGACGCTCGGCCTGCCGCTCGAGGATCGCCTGCTCGCCGTGCTGACGCGCCACGGCTGGAACCACCATCACGCTCCCGTCTTCATCCAGAGCTTCGAGCAGGCCAATCTGAAATATCTGCGCAAGAAGACGACGGTGCGGCTGATCCAGCTCGTCGACGCCAATGACGTCAATCCCGACGGCTCGCTGGATTTCACGCCGCCCTACGACCGGCCCTATGATTGGGCGGTCGCCGGCCGCCAGGGCAAATTCGCCGATCTGTTGAAGCCCGCAGGCCTCGCCGAGGTTCGCACCTATGCCGATGGCGTCGGGCCGTGGAAAACCTATCTCATCAGCTCCGCCTGCATAAAGATCGTCGCCAACGCCTGCGCCGACGCCAATGGCGACGGGCTCGTCGACGAGGCGGATCGCAAGCTGCTGGCGCCGACCTCCGTCGTCGCCGACGCCCATGCGGCCGGCCTGCTCGTGCATCCCTACACGTTCCGCAATGAGCAGCGCCGCCTCGCCAGCGATTACAAGGGCGTTCCGGTCAATGAATATCTGACCTTCTACAAGCTCGGCGTCGACGGCCTGTTCAGCGATTTCGCCGATACGGCGGTGACGGCGCGCTCGCTGTGGGCGCTGAAGACCGACCCCGATGCGGCGAAATGTCTGGTCAAAGGCCTCTATGGCCATGACGCCGCCTGCCGCGGGCTGCGCTGGCTCAACGCCAATTGAGACGAATGATGGACGGCGGCTGACGACGCCGCCGTCCCTTCACAAATAGCTCAGCCACCAGTCGCGCCGCCGCCGCTTGACGCCCGCGAACCAGGCGCAGGCGGGATAGATGGCCGCCATGATCGCGATCCACATCACATAGGCGCCGACGAGGCCGAGGCCGTAATTCTCGGGCGGCGGGCCGCCGCTCTCGAGGCCCTTCAGATCGACGCCCTTGGCGAGCGCGACGACCAGAGCGGCGACGAGAATGACATAGAGATGCAGCACATAGGCGAAGAGCGGAACGCGGCCGAATGTGGCCAGCACGCGCCCCACGGCGCCGCCCGCCCGCTCCAACGCCGGCAGCAGCAGAAGCCCGACGCCGAGCGTCACCAACGCATAATGCAGCGAGGGCGGATATTTGGTGACATCGAGGAAGGAGAGCGCCGTTCTGACGCCTTCCGGATAGGTCAGCCAGAGCCGCGCGTCGCCATAGACGCCGGCGACGCGCAAAGCCGCGAAGCCCGCGAGAAAGGCGAGGCCGAGCGCCAAGAGCGCCCGCATCCGACGCTCATGCGGCCACAGGAAGACCGGCGCGAGCCCATAGCCGAGCGCGATGACGCCGATCCAGGGCAGCACGGGATAAAAGACATGGCCACGCAGGCCGAAGGGCAGCGGGCCTTTCTCATGCAGCACGTTCCACACGGGCGCGAAATCGCCAAATTGCGCCGCATGAACGCCGTCGAACAGATTATGCAGGGCGAGGATCGCCGCGCCGATCGCCAGCACGACGCGCGTCGGCAGATAGAGCAGCGCCGAAAGCGCGATCATGCCGCAGCCGATCGCCCATAAGGTTCCGAGCTCGATCGCGCCCGAGCCGACCGTCCACACCGGGCTGACGACGAAAATATCGAGCAGGATCAGCCACAGGCCGCGCGTCCACAAAAAACGCGAGCGCTCGCCGCGATCCTCGAGCGAGAGACCATGCAGATAGGCTGAGACGCCGGCGAGAAAGGTGAAGGTCGGCGCGCAGAAATGCGTGACGAAGCGCGTGAGGAACAGCGCCGGATAGGTGCGGTCGAGATCCGTCGGATCGAAACGCAACGCGTCGGCGTCGAAGAAATCGCGCACATGATCGAGCGCCATGACGATGATGACGAGCCCGCGCAGGCGATCGATGGAGAGGAGGCGCGCGCCCGCGGGGAGCGAGACATGCTCGCGCGAAATGCTCGGGGTTTCGCCTAGCGTCTTCGTCATGACGTCGCTCCGTCGGCTATCGAAAAATCAACAAATGAAACAGCCACGCCCCCTCCCGTGCAGGGCGAGGTCCGCCTGCGACGCGGGATTGGGTGGGTGAAACTCCCCGAGTCTCGGGGGCGCCCCTCCCGAGCGCCGGCGCTAATCGAAATCGGCGGGATCGAACTCGCGCAGCGTGCGGCAGAATTCGCAGGTCACGCCGATGCGGCCATTGTCGCCGATCATATCGCGGCGGTCTTGCCGCGTGAAGCTACGCAGAAGATTGACGATGCGCTCCGTCGAGCAGCGACAGGCCTCCGCGATCTCGCGCGTCGGATAGACCGTCACGCCACGCTCGTGGAACAGTGAATAGAGCAGCCGCTCGCCCGAGAGCCCCGGATCGACGAGCTCGTGATCCTGCGTCGTCGCCGCGAGGGACAGGCCCTCCACCCAGGCGTCGTCTTCCGAATCCTCCGGCAGAGCCGCGCCCCCGGGTGTGTCGCCAGGATCGAGATCGCGCGGCCGCGTCGGCGTCTCCGGCAGATATTGCAGCAGCAGACCGCCGGCCCGCCAGCTGCGCCCGGCGGGCGTCACGCTCTCGGCGACGGCGAGCCGCACATAGCTCGGAATTTGCTCGGACTGGCGGAAATAACGATGCGCCGCCTCGGCGAAGCCGTCGCCCTCCAGCGGCACCACGCCTTGATAACGCGCGGCGTCGCCGTCGCGCTCCATGGTCAGCGCCAGATGGCCGCGGCCGAGCAGCGCGCCCGGCGCCATGCCGGCGACAATGCGGCTCTCGTCATAGCGCGCGAAGCCGCGCAGCTTTCCCGGCGCGTCGAAATCGACGACGATCATATCGACGGGCCCGTCGCTGCGCGTCTGCAATTGGAAGCGCCCATGCGACTCGATGAGCGAGCCGAACAGCGCCGTCAACGCCGCGGCCTCGCCGAGCAGACGCGCGACGGACGGCGGATAATCATAATGGGTGAGGATGGAATGAACCGCCGGCCCGAGCCGCACCAGACGCCCGCGCAGATCGAGCGGCTCGACGGCGAAAGGGAGCAGGCTGTCGTCCTCGGCGAGGGGCGACGCCGGCCGGCCGATGGCCTCGTCCGCCCGCCTGATCATGGCGAGCCCACTCCGAACACCCAGGCCAGCACGCCTTTTTGCGCATGCAGGCGGTTCTCCGCCTCGTCGAACACCACGGATCGCGGGCCGTCGATGACATCGTCGGTCACTTCCTCGCCGCGATGCGCCGGCAGGCAATGCATGAAGATCGCGTCCTTATTCGCCGCGTCCATCAGCTTCGCATTCACCTGGAAGGGCGAGAGCAGCGCATGGCGGCGCGCCTCCTCCTCCTCGTCGCCCATCGACACCCAGCAGTCGGAGATGACCGCGTCGGCGCCGGTGACGGCCTCGAAAGGATCGGCGGTGAGATTCATCCGCACGCCATTGGCGCGCGCCCAGGCGACGAGCTCGTCGCCTGGCGCGAGCTCCGGCGGCGTCGCCACATTGATGGTGAAGTCGAAGGGCTTGGCCGCATGGACCCAGCTCGCCAGCACATTATTGGCGTCGCCGGTCCAGGCGACCGTGCGTCCCGCTATCGGGCCGAGATGCTCCTCGAAGGTCAGCACATCGGCCATCACCTGACAGGGATGCGAGAGCTTGGTGAGCCCATTGACGACCGGCACGCTGGAGTAGCGGGCGAGCTCGGTGAGATCGTCGTGCGAGAGAATGCGGATGACGATGGCGTCGACGAAACGCGACAGCACGCGGGCGGTGTCCGCTATGGTCTCGCCGCGGCCGAGCTGCATCTCCTGCCCCGTCAGCATGATCGTCTCGCCGCCGAGCTCGCGCATGGCGAGATCGAAGGAGACGCGCGTGCGCGTCGAGGGCTTGTCGAAGATCATCGCCAGCGACTTGCCGGCGAGCGGCCGGAAGGTCGAAGGCGCGCCGCGCACGCGCTTCGCCTTTATGGCGGCGGCTGTGTCGAGAATGCGCCGCAGCTCGGCGGGCGGAAGCTCGGAAATATCGAGGAAATGACGAAGGCCCGTCAGCGGCGCATGGGCGGTCATAGCGCGGCTCCCGCGCTCTCGAGCTTCACGCAGGCGGCGTCGAGCCGACGCGCAGCCTCGGCGAGCTCGCTCTCGCCCACGATCAAAGGCGGCAGCAGGCGCACGACATTGTCGCTCGCGGGAATGGTGAGCAGCTTGGCCTCGCGCGCCGCGGCGGCGAATTCTGTATTGGCGACGCGCGTCTTGAGGCCGAACATCAGCCCCTCGCCGCGCACGCTCTCGATGATCGTGGAATGGCGATCCTCGAGCTCTGCGAGCTTCTGGCGGAACAACACGCCGAGACCGGCGACGCGCTCGATGAAGCCCGGCTCCAACACCACATCGAGCACGGCGTTGCCGATCGCTGTGGCGAGCGGATTGCCGCCATAGGTGGAGCCATGCGCGCCGACCGTCATGCCCTTGCCGGCCTCCGCCGTCGCGAGGCAGGCGCCGAGCGGAAAGCCCCCGCCGATGCCCTTCGCCAGCGCGGCTATGTCCGGCGTGACGCCCGAATGCTCGATGGCGAGGAAACGGCCGGTGCGGCCGATCCCGGTCTGCACTTCATCGACGATCAGCAGCAGGCCGAGCTCGTCGCAGAGCGCGCGCAGGCCCGCCAGGAAACGCGGCGGGGGTGTCCGCACGCCGCCTTCGCCTTGAATGGGCTCCAGCAGCACGCCGGCCGTCTGCGGGCCGACGAGCGCGCGGACGGCGTCGAGATCGCCGAAGGGAGCCTGATCGAAACCGTCGGTCGGCGGGCCGAAGCCGTCGAGATATTTGGGATTGCCGCCAGCGGCGATCGTCGCCAGCGTGCGGCCGTGGAAGGCGCCCTCGAAAGTGATGAGCCGATAGCGCTCCGGCCGCCCTTCCACCGCATGGAATTTGCGCGCCGTCTTGATCGCGCATTCGACCGCCTCGGCGCCCGAATTGGTGAAGAAGACCAAATCCGCGAAAGTCGCCTGAACGAGGCGGCGAGCGAGGCGCTCGGCCTCCGGAATCTGAAACAGATTGGAGACATGCCAGGGCTTCGCCGCGGCGGCCGCCAGCGTGCCGACGAGATGCGGATGGCCATGGCCGAGCGAATTGACCGCGACGCCGGCGCCGAAGTCGAGATAACGCTCGCCGTCGCCGGCCACGAGCCAAACGCCTTCGCCTCGCTCGAAAGCGAGATCGGCCCGCGCATAAGTCGGATACAGCGCCGAAACCACTGGGCGACTCCCCTCGGAGAGACCCCGCTCGCCGGCGCCGCAGGACAGCGCGGCGACGCGCAGCGAGGGTCTGAAAATCAAAGTGCCGCCCTTACTGGGGGCGGCATCTCTCTCGTGGAAACATTCTAGGTCTTACCCTTGCCCCGGTCAAATCCGTTTCCGACGGGGCGAAGGCGCCGAGACTGCGGCGAAACGACGGCGCCGGAAGGGCGGCGACCAGCCCCGTTCGAACGCACGCGCGCCATGAGACATCCATGGAGACCACGGCGCGGCCCTTCATGAAGACGTTCACGCGCGGCGAAATGCGGCGCCATGCGCGAAAACCCATGCGGCGCCACGCCCATAGTGAGTCTTTCGCGCAACACCCGTAGAGAATGAAACAGCATTACCTTGTGGGGAACGCTGTTTCGCTTGCCAGGGACTCTTGCGCGTGATTCAACTGGTAGAGTAGCGTTCGCGTCATCGCCCACGACATCTCGTGTGGCGCCTTCAATCGAGTGCGTGTGCGTCTTGTCGACTCCGGCTTCGCCGGTTGCGCGAGCGTTCGCCGATTCTCTCGGATGAAGCCGGCTTAATCGAGGAGGGCCTTAATGTCCTGGACCGACGAGCGCGTCGAGATGCTGCGCAAGCTCTGGAACGACGGCCTCAGCGCCAGTCAGGTGGCGGCCGAGATCGGCGCCGGCATCACGCGCAACGCCGTCATTGGTAAAATCCATCGTCTCGGGCTCGCGCAACGCGCCAAGACGCCCATGGCGGCGCGTCCGCGCGTCGCCAAGCCGCAGCGTCCTCAGGCGCCGCCACAACGCGTGCATCACGGACATGCGCCGAGCGTCATGGGCAATGTGGCTCTGGCCCTCGCGCCGCGCGCGCTGGTCATGCCCGACGCGCGACCACAGGAAGAGGTCGTCATTCCAATGTCGGAGCGAGTGACGCTGATGGAGCTGCGCGAGGCGATGTGCCGCTGGCCGATCGGCGATCCGACGACGGCCGAGTTCCGCTTCTGCGGCGCGCGGTCGCCGGGCGGCGGCGGCAGCCCTTATTGCGGCTATCATTCGCAGATCGCCTATCAGCCGGTGCAGGATCGTCGCCGCGCGCGCGATCAGCTGCGCTCCGCCGCGCGTCTCGCCTGAGCGCGCGTCTCGTCAGCGCGGCTCGTCAGCGCGTCTTGCCAACACGGCTTGCCGACGCGGCTTGCCGAAATGTCAGTCCGCGTTCCAGAAATAATGCCAGACGCCGTCCGCGCCGACGCCGATCCGCATGACTTTCGGTCGGCCCTGCGCATCGGACGGCGCGAGATCGGCAAAGCGCACGCAGGCCCATAGCGCGCGCGCCTCTTCCTCATTGGCCGGCGGCGTCGGACGACGCGCATAGGCCGGCCATTCATAGCTCTCGAAGGGCCCGCGCTTCACGCGCACGAAAGGCTGCGTCAACACGGCGCGCGCCAATGATAAAATCTCGCGTCCCGCGCGGTCGAAGGAGAGCGACTTCAAAGTCTCGATCGGATCGGCCCCAGCGGGGCGCCGCGCGCCGCGCTCGAACAGCGGACGCACCTCGTTCCAGTCGATCGGAATGCGCAGCGCCTCTATGTCGCCGGTGTCGCAGGCCGCGAGAATCTTGTCGCGCAGCGCGCGCACTGGCGCGGGCAAGGTCTCGACATCGCGCATCGGCTCGGAAATCGTTTCGACCGCTTGCTTGGTCGACGGTTTCACGCGCGCGCCATGCCGAGCGCGCTCAATGGCGCAAGCCGCTCGAGAATTCGCCGTCGCGCAGGCGGCGCGGCAAACGCTCCGCGAAAGCCGCGACCTCCTCCTCGCCATAGGTGGCGACGAGCTCGTGCAGCGCCGCGGAGAGCGCGGCATGGGCGAAGGAATCACCTTCGATTCCCGCCAGCACGGCTTCGGCGAAAGCCTCGGCGACATAAGCGAGCGCGGCGCGCCGCTGCTCGGAGCCGGCGGCGTCGTCCAATGCGGAGGGGTGAAATCGCGTCATGTGAATCACTCTAGACAACCGCAACGAAACACGCGAGACGGGTCATTGCCGGAGGGTTAACGCCCATCCGCGACGGCGACGTCAGGAATTCCCGTAACGATACGCGATGTCGTGCGCGATGCGGCCGCCCTCGTCGAGATAGCGCGAGATCGCCGTGCGCGCATTGGGCGTGCAGGAGCGATAGGTCGTCTCATAGCCGCGAAAGCCGCGATTGAACGCGCCCGTCAGCTTGAGCCGCCGCTGTCCGGTCTTGGCCTCCGCCTCGAGCAGCGAGGTCATTTTGGCGCGCCAATCCTCGCCGTCCTCCGGGCCGCAGAGATCGCGCAGATAGGAGAGCGCGCCGAGGATTTCCGAGAGGCGCAGCAATTGTGGCTCATAGGGCGGCGGCGGCCCTTCGGCGGCGGGCGACGGCGCGGCGGGCTGCGCCGGCTGCTGCTTGCCCGGCGGCGCTTTCGCCGCATTCTTCTTCTTGGGCCTGGCCTGCGGCGCCGGCTGCTCGATCACGCGCGGCGCCGAATGCTGCTGGCCCCAGCCGAACAGGCCCTGAAAGAAATCCTGCGCGCGCGCCGGCGCGGCGCAGAAAATCGCCCATGAGAGCGCGAGACGAAATGCGAGCCTGAAGGCTCGCGGTCCAGAACGCGCTTTGGACCGCGAGCCTTCAGGCTCGCTCGCCGAGACACTTCCGCCATCCGACAAACGTCTCATCGCTTCCGCCGCTTTCTCTCGACTCAAGGATAGAGGCGCGCCTTCGCCCAGCCGGCGCCTTCGCGCGTGAATTGCATGCGATCGTGCAGGCGAAACGGCCGATCCGCCCAGAACTCGATCGCGACCGGAACGATCCGATAGCCGCGCCAATGCGGCGGCCGCGGCACCTCGCCGAGCCCGAAGCGCGCGGCCTGAACGGCGACCGCCTTCTCGAGCGCGAAACGGCTCTCCAGCGGTTGCGACTGGCGGCTCGCCCAGGCGCCGATGCGGCTGTCGCGCGGGCGGCTGGCGAAATAGGCGTCCGCCTCGGCGTCCGACACGAGCTCGACAGGGCCGCGCAGCCGCACCTGACGGCGCAGAGATTTCCAGTGGAAAAGCGCCGCCGCCTTCATCGTGGCAGCGAGCTCGCGGCCTTTGGCGCTCTCGGCGTTGGTATAGAAGGTGAAGCCGGATTCGCCCCAATCCTTCATCAACACCATGCGGGAATCCGGCAGGCCGGCCTCGTCGACCGTGGCGAGCGCCATCGCCTCGGGAACGTCGGGCTCGTGGGACTTCGCCTCGTCGAACCATTCGCCGAACAATGCGTAAGGCTCGGAGGCCTCGCAGAAGTCACTCTGTTTTAACCCCTTCACGAGAAAATCCTCAGCTGCCGCCGAAACGAGGGCGGTGGTCATAGTGGTAAGGCAGCGCTTTGCACGACCCGCGAGACACACATAACGCCGCCGCAGCCGCTTCTCAAATCGGTCTCGCCGCCGCGCGCCTTCTCACGGCCACGCTGATGGCGGCCGCGCTCGGCGGCTGCTCCTTCGCCATTCCCGGCGGCGAGCCGGCGCCGGCCTGGAAAAATGTCAGTGACGATGTGACCGGCTCCATTCCGCACAGGCCGACGCCGACGCTCTCGAATGCGCTGGACCAGGAGGACTGGCGGCGCGCCAGCGCGGCGCTCGGCGTCGCGCTCGATCCTCAAGGCGCCGGCGCGACCGTCAATTGGGACAATCCGGAAAGCCATGCGCGCGGCTCCTTCACGCCGGTCGGCCAGCCCTATCCATCCGACGGCAAGGTGTGCCGCGCCTTTCTGGCGGAAGTCGGGACGAAGGAGAGCCACGAGCAATTGCAGGGCACGGCCTGCCGCGACAAATCCGCCGATTGGGCGCTGATCGACATCCGCCCCTGGCGAAAAGCCTGAAATCCAAACTCGGACGCATCCTTGCGCGTCGGCGCCTCTTCTCCCAAATAGACAGGTCAGACATGAGCGTCCGCGCCGCACGAGGCGGACGCGCCGATGGGCTTTTGAGAAAAATGCGCGATCCATATGACGTCCTGGGCGTCGCCAAGACGGCGACCGCCGCCGAGATCAAGAAGGCGTTCCGCCATCTCGCGAAGAAATATCATCCGGACCAGAACAAGAACGACCCCAAGGCCAAGGAAAAATTCGCCGAGGGCAATTCCGCCTATGAGATTCTCGGCGACGAGAAGAAAAAGGCGCAATTCGATCGTGGCGAGATCGACGCCGAGGGCAAGCCGCGTTTCACCGGCTTCGAGGGCTTCGGCGGCGGCGGGCCCGGCGGCTACGCGCGCGGACAGCGTGGGCCCGGCGGGGCCGAGCATTTCGACTTTCATTTCGGCGGCGACGCCGCCGGCGCCGGAGCCGGCCGGGCGGGCTTCGACCCCTCGGACCTCTTCGCCGATCTCTTCGGCGCCGGAGCGGGCGGACGCCGCGCCCGCGCGCCGCGCCGCGGCGAGGATGTCGCCCTTCAGGTGACCATCTCGCTCGCCGAGGCGGTGAAGGGCGGCAGCACACGCGTCTTTTTGCCCACCGGCCGGACGCTCGAGGTGAATATTCCGACCGGCATAGAGGATGGCAAGCAGATAAGGCTGCGCGGCCAGGGTCACGCCGCCCCGCCCGGCGGCGAGCCCGGCGACGCCATCGTCACCATCAAGGTCGCGCCGGACCCGCTGTTTTCCGTCGCCGGCCGCGATCTGAAGCTCGACCTGCCGATCGCTTTTTACGAGGCGGCTCTGGGCGCCAAGGTCGCGGCTCCGACGCTGGGCGGCCAGGTGGAGCTCACCATTCCGGCGGGGTCCAATGGCGGCCGCGTGCTGCGGCTGCGCGGCAAGGGCCTGCCCGCCGTCGACGGCAAACCCGCGGGCGATCTCTATGTGACGCTGCGGGTCGTGCTGCCGGAGGGCGCGGATTCCGAGCTCGAGGCCTTCGCGCAGAAATGGCGCACGGCGAAGCCCTACGATCCGCGCAAAGGCATGTGATCGTGCGCGTCTCCCTTCTCCCCTCACGGGAGAAGAAGGGAGAACCGCCAGAAACAGGCTTCGTAACCGGCGTACCGCTCCCTTATGCTGAAACCCGAATCGGCTCAGCGGGAAAGGATGGCGATGTCGGGGACTGCTGCGTTCCAGTGGGGCGAATATCGCGAGGCGCTGCTTTTCCTCGGCACGGCGGGCGTCGTCGCGCCTTTGTTTCATCGGCTGCGCGTCAGCCCCATCCTCGGCTTCCTGCTCGCTGGCGCGGCGCTCGGGCCTTTCGGCCTCGGCAAGCTCGCGGAGCGCCATGAATTTCTCTCGGCGGTCGCGCTGAGCGATCTCGAAGGCGTCGCCAAAATCGCCGAATTCGGCCTCGTCTTCCTGCTGTTCATGATCGGCCTCGAGCTGTCCTGGGAGCGCCTCGCCCGCATGCGGCTGCTCGTCTTCGGGCTCGGCCTGTCGCAGGTGCTTCTCTGCGGCGGGGCGCTGGCGGCGGCGGGCGTGTTCTGGGCCGGGCTCGGCCCGGCGCCGGCGGCGCTGCTCGGCGCCGCGCTCGCAATGTCCTCCACGGCGATCGTCATTCCCCTGCTCGCCGAGCGCCGGCGCCTCAACCGCGCGGCCGGCCGCGCCGCCTTCTCGGTGCTGCTGCTGCAGGATCTGATGGTTGCGCCGCTCTTGTTCCTCATCTCCTTTCTCTCCGATCCGCAGGCGCAGAGCGACGGGCTGAAAGCGCTGCTCGCCTTTCTGCCGGCGCTGGCGGCCATGGCCGCGCTCATCGTCGCCGGACGGCTGCTGCTGCGGCCGCTGTTCCATCTGGTCGCCGCGGCGCAATCGATCGAGCTGTTCACGGCCGCGAGCCTTCTCGTCATCATCGGCGCGGGCGTCGCCAGCGCGGCGGCGGGATTTTCGATGGGCATGGGCGCCTTCATCGCCGGCCTGCTGCTCGCCGAAACCGAGTTCCGCCGCGAGATCGAGGTGACGATCGAGCCCTTCAAGGGCCTGCTGCTCGGCCTGTTCTTCGTCTCGGTCGGCGCCGGACTCGATTTCGACCGCGTGATCGAGGATCTGCCCCAGGTGCTGGTCATCGCCATCGGCGTCGTCGCGACCAAGACTCTCATCGTCTTTCTGCTCGGCCGCGCCTTTCGCATGCGTCCGCGCATAGCGGCGGAAGTGGCGCTGCTGCTCGCGCCCGGCGGCGAATTCGCCTTTATTCTCGTCGGCGCGGCCATCGCCTCCGGCGTGCTGCCGAAAAATCTCGGCGCCGACGCCATGCTGGCGGTGACGCTCGGCCTGTTCGCGCTGCCGGCGCTGGCGCGGCTCGGCGAATGGCTCAATCCGGGGCGCCGCCTGCAGGACGACGAGGCCGAATTCGCCCATCTCGCGCCGGAAGGCGAGATCGCCGCCGGCAAAGTGGTCATCGTCGGCTATGGGCGCGTCGGCGCGCTCATCGGCGACATGCTGCGCCGCCACGACATTCCCTTCGTCGCCGTCGACAATGACGTGAAGCTCGTCGCCGCGACGCGCGACACGGGCGTCGATATTTGCTGGGGCAATTGCAAGAGGCGCGAATTCCTCAAGCGCCTCGGCGTGGCGCAGGCGCGCGCGCTGGTGGTGACGGTAGAAAATCCGCAGGCGGCGCAGGAGATCGTGCGCCTCGCCCATCAGGAGCGCGCCGATCTGACCATCGTCGCGCGCGCCCGCGACGCCTGGCACGCCACGCATCTCTATGAGCTCGGCGCGAGCGACGCGATACCGGAGACGATCGAGGCGAGCCTGCAGCTCGCCGAGACCGTGCTCGTCGATGTCGGCGTGCCCATGGGCTATGTGATCGCCTCCATCCATGAGAAGCGCGACGAGTATCGCAAGCTTTTGCAGCCGACCGGCGAAGAGGCGCGCCAGCGCGCCGATCGCGCCTCGACGCGGCTGCTGGAGCTGAAGAAACGCCGCGCCCGGCCGGCGCAGGAGGCGGAGGAAGAGGGGTAGCGGGAGAGGGCCCCCTCGATTTTCAATCCTCCGCGATCGCGCGCAAAAACTCTTCCGCCGCGATCGGCGTCTCGCCGTCGAGCGCGCACGGCCGCGTGATCGCGAGCCTGCGCAGCAAGGCGTCGCTCGCCACGGCGCGCGGGGCGAGACGGCGGCGCTTGGCGATCTCCAGCCGCAACCGGATCAAGCGCCGATAGAGCCGCTCGTCGGCGACGCTGAGCCGCTCCTCCTTCGGCTCTGCGGAAGCGCCCGGCGCGGCGGCCGGGCTCTGCGCCGGCTCCGGCTCCGGTTCGTCGAGGCTCTCGGCGCCCAGGCCGGCGAAGCGCGCGAGAACCGCCACGCGCCAGCCGAGCGCGACGAGGCCCGCGCGCCGCGGCAGAGCCAAAAGACCGCCGCGGCAATTGTCGCACCGCCCGCAGCGCCCGCTCTCCTCGCCGAAGGCGCGCAGCAGCGCCTGGAATCGGCAGGATGGCGCGAGGCAGAGCCGCGCCATGGCGCGACGGCGCTCCGTCTCGCCCGCGGCGATGGGATCGTCGGCGGGCGGCGGGAAGCCGAAGCGACCGACGAGCTCGCGCGGATCGAACAGAGCGAGCGCGTCGGCGGGCAGTCCGTCCCGGCCGGCGCGGCCGATCTCCTGATAGTAAGCCTCGATCGAATCCGGCAGATCGGCGTGGAAAACGAAGCGCACGTCTTTTTTGTCGACGCCCATGCCGAAAGCGATGGTCGCGACCATCGCTACGCCGGCGCGGGCGAAGAAGGCGTCCTGATGGGCGGCGCGCGTCGCCGCGTCGAGGCCGGCGTGATAGGCGAGCGCGTCGAAGCCGAGCCGGCGCAAAATCGCCGCCGTCTCATCGGCCTTGCGGCGGGAGTTCACATAGACGACGCCACTCTGTCCGGGCCGCCGGCGCAGGAAGCGCGTCAGCCGACCGAGCGCATCGGCGCGGGGCGCGAAAGCGAGGCGCAGATTGGGCCGCGCGAAGGAGGCGACGAAGACCTCCGGCGCGCGCGCGAAGAGGCTGGCGACGATGTCGGCGCGCGTGCGCGGGCCGGCCGTCGCCGTCACCGCGAGGATCGGCGCGCCGAGCCGCGCGGCGATCTCGCCGAGCCGGGCGTAATCGGGACGGAATTCATGACCCCAATGCGAAACGCAATGCGCCTCGTCGACCGCCAGCAGCGCGACCCCGGCGGCGCACAAGAGATCGACGGTCCAATCCTGAACGAGACGCTCCGGCGCGAGATAGACGAGCCGCGCCCGCCCGTCGGCGACGCCGGCGATCGCCTCGCTTTGCTCCTCCTCGCTCTGGCCCGAATGGAGCGCGACCGCCGCCACGCCCGAATGCGCGAGGCTCCGCAATTGATCCCGCATCAGCGAGATGAGCGGCGAGACGACGACGACCGGCGCGACGCCCAACGCCGCCGGCAATTGGTAGAGCAGCGATTTGCCGGCCCCGGTGGGCATCACCGCGAGGACGTCGCGCCCCTCCAGCAGAGCGCCGAGCGCCGCCTCCTGCCCAGGAAGAAAGGCCTCATGCCCGAAGCGCGCGCGCAGCACGCGCCTGGCCTCCTCCATATCGGCCACGAGAGGTCGCACGGCGCCCTCAGAAGGAGGCGGCGCGCGGAACGAGCACCGAGATGCGAACGAGCTCCGACAGGCTCTTGGCGCGCATTTTCACCATCAGCCGGGCGCGATGGGCCTCCACCGTGCGTACGCTGATGCCGAGCTCGTGAGCGATGATCTTGTTGGGCCGGCCCTCGAGAACGCCGACCAGCACCTCGCGCTCGCGCGCTGTGAGGCTGGCGAGGCGCTCACGCGCGGCCGCGGCCTCGGAGCCGGGGCCCTCGCCCTCGACGCGGCGGCCCAGCGCCTGGCGCACCGCGCCGAGCAGCGCCTCATCGTCGAAAGGCTTCTCCAACAGATCGATGGCGCCGGCCTTCATCGCCTGAACCGCGAGCGCCACATCGGCATGGGCGGTGATGACGATGACCGGCAGATCGAGGCTCCGCGCCTTGATCTCGGCGAGCAGCTCGAAACCGCTCTTCCCCGGCATGCGCACGTCGGTGACGACGCAGCCCCCCTCGCTCGGCTCGACGCTGGTCAGAAAATCGCGCGCCGACCCATGGGCGCGCACGTCGAAATTCTCTGTCCGCAAGAGAAGCCTCAGCGAATCTCGGACGGCGGCGTCATCGTCGATGACATGAACGATGGCCGGCGCGCTCGTCATACGCGCGCTCCGCCACTCCATGGCCCGGAGAGGCCATCGCCTGAAAAGTCGAAATCGAAAAAGGCGCTCGGTCGCATAGAGAAACGGGTCCGACCCCCTCGGGCGGTTCTGCGCCTCGACAGGCGCTGTCGGGCCGGGATGATCCTATGCGACGCGCCGATTGGCAATAGGCCCCGGACCTCTGGGTCCGGGGCGTTGCTATGACCGATCGGAAAGCGCGCTAGCGCTCGCCCCTCAGATAGGTCAGGCGCGAGCCGAAGCGGGCGATGATCGGATCGCCGCCACAAAGGGACTCCGGCGATTCGCCCCGCGCCGCGCGGCGCTCGGCGCGGCGGCCCTCGCGTGAGAAGGACAGCACCACTCCCGGCTCGCGCAAAGCCCCGCCCGAAGGGGCTCGGCTGCGGCGGGCGTCGAAATAATGGCCGAGCAGCGCCGCCTCGAAGACCTCCTCCCGCTCGGCGGCCCGCGGACGAACGGCGAGGCCGGCCTCCGGATGGGCGGTGAGCAGCAGCCGAAGCACGATCAGCAGATCGGAGGCGCGCGCCGTCACGCCGAGGTCGAGGAAGCCGCGCAGATCGGCGACGATCATGGCGCGCACGGCGCCGAGGCCGCGATGGCCGTTGAGCAGATAGCTCTCGAGGAGCGCGTCATGCTCGGGAGAGGGAATGGCGCCCAGCACCAGCTCGTTGGAAGCCAGGCCCGCCTGGGCCGCGCATTGCGACACGGTAATCATGAGGAGAGCTCCTTACGCGTTACGCAAACTCGTTACAGTTCGATCGACGAGGCGGTCAGTCGACGGCAAACGCCGCCCGGCTGTCGGCGAATGGGGAAAGCGGATCGGCAAAAACGAGAAGCCGAAAGAAACGCTTCAAATTGATCGAATGCGCGTGGAGATAAAATTGATCGATCGATGTCATCTGCACCTGATCTCCCTTGTCGGCCGGATTACGACAGGCCGCGCTGATCCGTCAATACTTGACGCCGGCAAAATCCAAAATTAGGACATGTACTTATGCGCCGCACGAAGGCGCCGGCCATTTACGATAGACATTAAATTTCAGTGCCTTATGGGGGCCTGCGTGGGGCTGGCTCGTGGCCCTTTTCTACAGTCTGCCGCGAAATAATAGAAAACTCTACTCATTTATTGGCTTCATATACTACAAATCTATTCAAATGCTATCAATTCGCCCACACGACACGGCGAAGGCGACGCCGCGCGGAAATGGCTGGCTTTTCGGTTCGGCTCGGCCTCGCTCCCGCTCAGCGGCGGGATGCGGAGACGCCCCAGATTTGCCAGGCGGCATAGGCGAGAAGCACGCCGCCGAACAGCAGATGGACGAGAAGCGCCCGCGAGTCGGACCAGAAGCCGAGAATCCAGGGCGAGACCAAGAGCCAAGCGCCGACGATGAGATATTCGGGCGCCTCGCTGTCGTCGAGCTCGGCGAAAGCGACGGCCGAGAGCAGGACGAGAATGGCCGCCGAGAAGCTCGTCGCCAGCGTCGCCATCCAGCTCGCATAGTGGAGAATCCAGGGCGCCAGCAGCAAGGCCGCCGCGATGCCGAGACTGCCCCAATCGGGGATGTGAGAGATGCGCCGCGTCGCCATGATGCGCCTTCCCGCCCGCCCCAGCCTTTGGACGATGAGCGCCGCATATGGCGTCGGCGGCTCCGCCTTCAAGCGGTCGCTCAGACGGCGCCGCCGAGATCGGCGATCACGGCGCCGAGGAAGCGCGCCGCCTCGCCGCCGGTGACGACGCGATGATCGAAAGTGAGGCTCAGCGGCAGAATGCGCCGCGCGACGGGCCGGCCCTCGTCATCGGCGACGATCTCGCGGCGTATGCGGCCGGCGCCGAGAATGGCGACGGTCGGCGGCAGCACCACCGGCGCGGCGTAGCGCCCGGCGATCATGCCGAAATTGGAGAGGGTGAATGTCGCGCCGCGCAATTCGTCGGGCGGAATGCGGCGCGCGTCTATGTCGGCGCGCATCTTGTTCAGCCCGGCGCGCAAATCCGCCGAATCGCGCTCCGCGACATTGCGCAGCACGGGCACGAACAGCCCGCCCTCGACCGAATCGACGGCGATGCCGAGATCGATCTTCTTCAGCACGCGCCGCGCCAGCGCATGGGATTCGAACCAGGCGTTGAGCCCCGGCTCGACGCGGCAGCCGGCGACGAGCGCGCGGACGAGGCGCAGCGTCGTATCCGTTCCTTGTGGCCAGGCCTCTATGTCGGCGTCGTCGACGACAGTGGCCGCCGCGACCTCGGCCTGGGCGAGCGCCATATTCTGCGCCATGGCGCGACGAAAGCCGCGCAGCGGCTCGGCCGGCGCGGCCTCCGACAATATGCGCGCCACGCGCTGCACATCGCCCGCGGTGATGACGCCATCGGCGCCCGACGGCGTCACCATCGTGAGATCGACCTCGAGCCGCCGCGCCAGCGCGCGCACCGCCGGCGTCGCGCGCAAGCCGGCGCCATTGCGCCCGAGCGGCGCCGCGCCTTCCTGCAGCACGCGGCCGCTCGTCTCCATGGCGCCGACGACGGTTCCCTTGTCCTCACGGCCCGCGTCGCGCGTCTCGCCTTCGCCGACAAACGCAATGAGCGGGCCGCCGATGCGAATGATCTCGCCCGCCTTCGCGAAAAGTTTCTCGATGCGCCCGGCTTGCGGCGAGGGAATTTCGACCACCGCCTTGGCCGTCTCGACGGAGACGAGCGGCTGATCGACCGCGACCTCCTCGCCGGGCGCGACATGCCATTGCACCAGCTCGGCCTCTTGCAGGCCTTCGCCGAGATCGGGAAGCTTGAAGACGCTCATGCCGCCTCCATCGTCTTGCGCACGGCGTCGGCGATGCGCGCGACGCTCGGCAGATATTGTCCCTCGAGCCGCGCCAGCGGCATGACGACGTCATAGCCCGCGACGCGACGCACCGGCGCTTGCAGCGAATAGAGCCCGCGCTCGGCGACGATCGCGGCGATCTCCGCGCCGAAGCCGGCCGTGCGCGCCGCTTCCTGCACGATGACGCAGCGGCCGGTCTTTTCCACCGAGCCCAGGATCGTCTCGGCGTCGAGCGGCTTCAGCGTCGCGACGTCTATGACCTCGCAGAGCACGCCCTCTTCCGCGAGACGGTCCGCCGCGGCGAGCGCCTCATGCAGCATGCCGCCCCAGGCGACGAGCGTGACGTCGCGCCCCTCGCGCGAGACGAAACATGTGTCGAGCGGCAGGCTCTCGCCATCGTCGATCACCTCCTGCTTGAACAAGCGATAGAGCCGCGTCGGCTCGAGGAAGACGACAGGATCGGGATCGCGGATCGCCGCGAGCAGCAGGCCATAGGCGCGCGCCGGCGAAGAGGGGATGACGACGCGCAGGCCCGGAACATGCGCGAGCATGGCCTCGGGACTTTCGGAATGATGTTCCGGCGCATGAATGCCGGCGCCATTTGGCGCGCGCAGCACCATGGGACAGGTGAGCCGCCCGCGCGTGCGATTGCGCAGGCGAGACGCGTGATTGATGAGCTGATCCATCGCCGGATAGATGAAGCCGCTGAATTGTATCTCCATCACCGGCTTCAGCCCCATCGCCGCCATGCCGACGGCGACGCCGGCGATGGCCGCCTCCGCGAGCGGCGTGTCGATGACGCGCGCGGCGCCAAAGCGCTGCTGCAAGCCGAGCGTCGCGCGAAACACGCCGCCATTGACGCCTATGTCCTCGCCGAGAAGCAGCACGTCTGGATCACGCTCGAGCTCATGCGCCAGCGCGCGATTGACGGCTTCGACGAGTGTGAGCTCAGCCATGACCGCCTCCCTCGGGAGCAAAGCGCCGCGCCTCCTCATATTGATCGCGCATCGACTCCGGCAGACGCGCGAAGAGATGATCGAACATCGCCGAGAAATTCTGCGGCGGCGTCGCCAGATAGGCCGCGACCGCGCGCTCGACCTCCTCCGCGCAGTCTTTCGCGAGGCGCTTCTCCTGCTCCTCGCTCCACAGCTCCCGCGCGGTGAGATATTTGCGCAGCCGGCCGATCGGCTCCTTGGCCGCCTCGCGCCGCACGATTTCCGGATCGCGATAGCGCGTCGCATCATCGGCCGTCGTATGATCGCCGAGCCTATAGCTCAGCGCCTCGATCAGCGTCGGCCCGCCGCCGGCGCGCGCCTTCTCTATGGCGAGCCGCGCGACGTGACGCATGGCGATCACATCATTGCCGTCGACCTGATGTCCTTCGACGCCGGCCGCCACCGCCTTTTGCGCGAGCGTCGCTGTGGCCGATTCCAGCGCGCGCGGGGTCGAGATGGCCCATTGATTATTGTTGATGACGACGACGAGCGGAACGCGCCAGACGCCGGCCATGTTCAAGGCCGAATAGAAATCGCCCGTCGAGGCGCCGCCATCGCCGAGAATGGCGACCGCGACGCGCGCCTCGCCGCGCAGCTTGAAAGCATATGCCGCGCCGGCCGCATGCGCGACCTGCGTGCCGACAGGAACGCAGATCGGAAAATCGTTTCGTGGGACGGCATAGTCGCTGCCGCGCTCGTCGCCGCCCCAATAGACCAGATTTTCCACCATCGTCATGCCGCGCAGCAATTGCGCGCCATGGTCGCGATAGGACGGCGCGAGCACATCCTCGACGCGCATGGCCGAGGCTACGCCGACGCCGATCGCCTCCTGCCCCAGCGAAGAGGCGAAAGTGCCGAGCTTACCGGTGCGCTGCAGAGCGATCGCTTTGCCGTCATGGGCGCGCGTGCGCGCCATAGCGCGATAGAGACCGAGCAGCAGCTCTGCGTCTATCGCTTCGCGCGGGGTCGAAGCATCGAGCTCGCCTTCGGCGCAGAGGAAACGGAGAAAGTCGATCTGGAAGGAGACGCCGAGATTCATGGGCCTGCCTCGAGCTTCGTCAGAGTGACGTAAGGCGCCGAATCGCGCTTTTCATCGCCTTAGGGGATTTTTTTGCTGTCGAACGACGGCCGCGCTTGAACGAGCGCTCTCCGCGCCCAGTTCATGTTCATGTCTGCGTCGTTCAAATCGGACGCCTTCGCCTTCGTCGACGAATTCGGCCCGGCGAAGATCGTCTATGTGAGCACGCCCGGCGTCGGACTCGAGGCGATCGTCGTCATCGACAATGTCGCCGCCGGCCCCGCCATAGGCGGCGTGCGTATGGCCCCCGACGTCACTGTCGAGGAATGCTTCCGGCTCGCCCGTGCGATGACATTGAAGAACGCCGCCTGCGGCCTGCGTCACGGCGGCGGCAAATCCGTCATCTTCGGCGATCCCCTCATGCCGCCCCACGAGAAGGAACAGCTCATTCGCGCCTTCGCCAAGGCGATCCAGCCTTTGACCGACTATATTCCCGGCCCGGACATGGGCACGAATGAGACATGCATGGCCTATGTTCACGACGAGATCGGCCGCGCTGTCGGACTGCCGGCCGAGCTCGGCGGCGTTCCGCTCGACGAGATCGGCGCGACGGGCTATGGCGTCGCCATTGCAGCCGAAGCAGCCGCGCCTTTCGCCGGGCTGAAGCTCGAAGGGGCGCGCGTCGTCGTCGAGGGCTTCGGCGCCGTCGGACGACATGCGGCGCGCTTCCTCGCGCGCAAGGGCGCGATCCTCGTTGGCGCTTCGGACAGCCGCGGCGCGATCTATGACGCCTCGGGCCTCGACATAGAAGCGCTGACGCAAGTGCGTCGAGAAGGCCGCAGCGTCGCGAGCCATGAACGCGGCGAGGCGCTGGCGCCCGATGCGCTGCTCTCCGCGGCGTGCGACATTTTCATTCCCGCCGCGCGGCCGGATGTGCTGCGCGCCGATAATGTCGGGCGGCTGCAATGCAAGCTCATCGTGCAAGGCGCCAATATTCCGGCGACGGCCGAAGCGGAGCGACTCGTGTTCGAGCGCGGAATCGTCAGCGCGCCCGATTTCATCGCCAACGCCGGCGGCGTCATCTGCGCCTCTGTGGAATATGCCGGCGGCGACGAGAAAGCCGCCTTCGCGGCCATCGAAGAAAAGATCTCCCGCAATATGCAGGAGATCATCGCGCGCGCCGCCGCCCTGCGCGTCTCGCTGCGCGACGCCGCAACCTCTCTCGTGCAGGAGCGGCTGCGCAAGATGATGGCGACGCAGCGCTGGCGCTGAGCTTCAGCTCACAATTTCGATCGCGAGCGCCGTCGCCTCGCCGCCGCCGATGCAGAGCGCGGCGACGCCGCGCCGCAACCCGTATTTTCGTAGAGCCGCGAGCAGCGTGACGACGATGCGCGCGCCCGAGGCGCCGATCGGATGGCCGAGCGCGCAGGCCCCGCCATGCACATTGACCTTTTCCGTCGGCAGATCGAGCTCCCGCATCGCCGCCATCACGACGACGGCGAAGGCCTCGTTGATCTCGAAGAGATCGACGCTCGCGAGCGGCCAGCCGACGCGCTCCGCGAGCTTGCGCATGGCCGAGATCGGGGCCGTCGGAAACAGATTGGGCGGCCCGGCGTGCGTCGCATGGGCGCGAATGATCGCGAGCGGCGCGAGGCCGGCGCGCTCGGCGCGGCCGCGCCGCATCAGCACGAGCGCGGCGGCGCCGTCGGAAATGGCGCTGGAATTGGCCGCAGTCACCGTGCCGCCCTCGCGAAAGGCCGGCTTCAATTTCGCGATCTGCTCGAGCTTTGCCTTCGCCGGCAATTCGTCGCGCGCGACCGTCGCCTTCGCTTCGCGACCCTGCGTCTCGACAGGCGCGATCTCCCAATCGAAATCGCCTTGCTCCGCCGCCCGTTGCGCGCGCATCAGCGAGAGGATCGCATATTCGTCCTGCATCTTGCGCGTGAATTGATGCGACGTCGCGCAATCCTCGGCGAACTCCCCCATCAGGCGGCCCTTGTCATAGGCGTCCTCGAGGCCGTCGAGAAACATGTGATCGACGAGCGTCTTGTGACCCATGCGATAGCCGGCGCGCACGCGCGCGAGCAGATAGGGCGCGTTGCTCATGCTCTCCATGCCGCCGGCGACGACGGCGTGCGAGCTGCCCGCGAGCAATTGATCATGCGCGAGCTGAATCGCCTTCATGCCCGAGCCGCACATTTTATTGATCGTCACGCAACCCGCCGCCTCCGGCAACCCTGCAGCGAGCGAAGCCTGGCGCGCCGGCGCCTGGCCGAGGCCAGCGGAAAGCACGCAGCCCATGAGCACATCGTCGATTTGATCGGTCGGGGTGTCGGCGCGCGCGACGGCGGCGCGGATCGCCGCCGCGCCGAGCCTCGGCGCCACGACATCCTTCAATTCGCCGAGCAGCCCTCCGATCGGCGTGCGCGCGGCGCCGATTATGACGACCGGATCGAAGGTCTCTGTCGCATTCATGTCCAAGCCCGAAAGTCCAGCTTCGGCGCCGCGCCGCCGTCGAGCAGCGCCGCGACCAGAGCGTCGTCCACTTCCGCGAGCGTCGCGGGCGACCAATGCGGCGCGCGATCCTTGTCGATGACCGCGGCGCGAATTCCCTCGTAGAGATCATGTGTCGAAAGAAGATTGCAAGCCGTGCGGAAATCCTGAAGCAGGCAAGCCTCGAGACTCTCCGTATCGGCGGCCCGCCGCAGCAGTTGCAGCGTGACCTTCAGGCTGGTCGGCGACCGCTTGACGATCGTCGCCACCGCATCGCGCGCGAACTCCGAGCCATCCGCCTCGAGCGCGGCGACGATGCGCTCGACGCTGGAACGCGCCATGACACGGCGCAGCAGCGATTCGTTTCGCGACAAAGCGCCGAGCCCGGACGATTTCACATAGCGCGCCAGCAATGGCGTCACCTCCTCCGCATCGACGATGTCGCGCAACAGCGTCAGCAGCTCCGAAAGAGACGCCGAATCGACGAGAATATCGGCGAGCCCGGCGAAGATCGCGTCATGTGGCCCGACCGTCTCGCCGGAGAGCGCCATATAGCGCCCGACGCCGCCATTGCGCGTGAGCAGAAACGAGCCTCCGACATCGGGAATGAAGCCGATGCCGGTCTCCGGCATGGCGAGGCGCGTGCGCTCCGTGACGATTCGAACGCCGCCATGCGCCGAAAGGCCGACGCCGCCGCCCATGACGATTCCGTCCATCACTGCGATATAGGGTTTCGGAAAGGAGGCGATGCGCGCGTTCAATTCATATTCTTCGCGCCAGAATGTCTCGTAGAGCGTGTGATCTCCGGCGCGCAGCTCATAGAGCGCGCGTATGTCGCCGCCCGCGCAGAACCCGCGCGCGCCCTCCCCCGTCACGACGACCGCGACGATCTGACTATCGGCGCCGAAGGAATCGAGCGCGCGCGCAAAGTCGCGGATCATCTCGAGCGTGAGGCTGTTCAGCGCCTTTGGACGATTCAGAGAGATAGAGCCGACATTGCGCGCGCGGGAGACGAGGATGTCGCTCATGCTCGATGATCCCTCCTGCGTCCGGCGAGCAGCGCGCGCGCGACGCGGCTCTGATTCTCGCGTCCGAGCCTTTCACAGACATACACGCCCGCATCGATCAGCGTGGCGAGATCGACGCCGGTCTCGATTCCGGAACGGTCCAACATATAGACGACATCCTCCGTCGCGACATTGCCGCCGGCGCCCGGCGCGAAAGGACAGCCGCCGAGGCCCGCGACAGACGCGTCGACGACGGAGACGCCCATTTCCAGAGACGCGAATATATTGGCCAGCGCCTGGCCGTAGGTGTCATGAAAATGCACCGCGATCTGCGCCAGCGGAACATCGCGCCCGACCTCCTCCAACAGCCTTCGCGCCTGCAATGGCGCGCCGACGCCGATGGTGTCGCCGAGCGAAATCTCATGGCAGCCGAGCGCCGCGAGATCGCGCGCCAGCGTCGCGACGGCGCGCGGCGCGACCTCGCCTTCATAGGGACAGCCGAGCGCGCAGGAAATATAGCCGCGGACCTCGAGCCCCGCGCCGATCGCAGCCTCGACGACGGGAGCGTAGCGCGCGAGACTCTCGGCGATCGAACAACCGATATTTTCCTTCGAGAATCCGTCGGTCGCCGCGGCGAAGACCGCGACGCCGCGCACGCCGCAAGCCAGCGCCTCGTCGAGTCCCCGCATATTGGGAACGAGGACAGAAAAATGGACATGAGGCGGCGGCCGCAACCGCGCGAGCACAGCTTTCGTGTCGGCCATTTGGGGAACTCGCTTCGCCGAGACGAAGCTTCCCGCCTCGATATCGCGCAGCCCCGCAGCGGCGAGCTTTTCGATCAGCGCGATCTTCGCCTCGACGGGGAGCAGGACGCTTTCGTTCTGCAGCCCGTCGCGCGGTCCGACCTCGACGATACGCACGCGCTGCGGAATGCTCATGCCGCGTCCCCTTCGGCGAAGACGATCAACCGTTCGCCTTGCTTCACCATATCGCCGATCGCCGGACGAATCTCCGATATGCGTCCGTCACGCGGCGCCGACAATGCGATTTCCATCTTCATCGCCTCGAGCATGACGAGCGTCGCGCCTTTTTTCACGCTCTCGCCGACGCTCGCGAAAAGCCCAGTGACGCGCGCCGGAAGCGGCGCCGAGAGCCCCGCGTCCCCTTCGCTCCGCGCGCGTGGCGGCGCGAGCGGATCGACGATCGAGAGCTCATGGTTTCGCCCGTCGAGGATCACGACGAAGCCTCCGGCGCGCTCGACGACGGACAGCTTTCGCTCGACGCCGTCGATGCGCAGGCTCATGCGGCGCTCGCTCGCTTCCGACGCGACGAGGACGGAAAATGTTTGCGTCTCCAGGCGAAACGCGCCATTCCGCAGAGGCGCTATCGTCGACGCGATCTCGTGATCGCCGAGGCGGAGTCGCAATTTCTGCCGCGCCGCGCCGTTGAGACGCCAGGCGTCGCTCGCATCCCACGGCGTTCCGCCGCTACGCTCCTCGCGCAGTCGCGCGAGCCAGGCCGCAGCGCCGGCCGAAGCGACGATCGATTCTCGTTCTGCATCCAAAACGAGGTCTCCGGCGAGAATCAGATCGAGATGGCGCGGCAGAAATCCCGTGTCGATCTGCGCGCCCGCATAGGCTTCGCTCGCGAGGATCGCGCGCAGCAAGAGCAGATTTGTCTCTACGCCCACGATCTCGCACTCCCGCAAGGCCGCGGCGAGACGCATCCGCGCGGCGTCGCGATCCTCGCCTCGCGCGACGATCTTGGCGAGCAGAGGATCGTAGAATTGCGTCACCGCATCGCCCTCGCGCACGCCGGTCTCGACGCGGACAAAGACGCCCTCGCACGGCGCGCGCCAGTGCTCCAGCCGTCCGACGGAGGGCAGAAAATCCTGCGCCGGAGCCTCCGCATAGAGCCGCGCTTCGATCGCATGTCCATGCGGCGCGATCTCCTCCTGCCTCCAAGGAAGCGGCTCGCCGGCGGCGACGCGCAATTGCCATTCGACGAGGTCGCATCCTGCGATCATTTCGGTGATCGGATGCTCCACCTGCAGCCGCGTGTTCATCTCGAGAAAATAAAATGTCTCGCCCGAGACGAGAAACTCGACCGTTCCCGCGCCGATATAGGAGACCGCGCGGCCGGCGGCGAGCGCCGCCTCGCGCAGCGCATGTCGCAGCTTCGCCGAAAGATCGGGCGCGGGCGTCTCCTCCATGATCTTCTGATGACGCCGCTGGATCGAGCAATCGCGCTCGGGGAAAGCGACGAGCCCGCCATGCGCGTCGCCGAAAATCTGCGCTTCTATATGACGCGGATCATCGAGCGCCTTTTCGATCAGCAGCGAGTCGTCGCCGAAGGCGGAGGCCGCCTCGCGTCGCGCGCTCTCGATCGCGCCGCGCAATTCGCCGCCCGTCGCGACGAGTCGCATACCTTTGCCGCCGCCGCCCGCCGACGCTTTCACGAGCACAGGAAAGCCGATGCGCGTCGCCGCCTCGATGAGACTCTCCGCATCCTGCCCGTCATGGAAACCGGGAACGATCGGAACGCCGGCGCGCTCCATCAGGGCGCGCGCTTGCGCCTTGGAGCCCATCAGGCGCATGGCCTGCGGCGTCGGCCCGATGAAAACGAGGCCCGCCTCTGCGCAGCGCTCGGCAAAGAGCGCGTTCTCGGACAGAAAGCCATAGCCCGGATGGATCGCTTCGACGCCGGCGCGGCACGCGACGGCGATGATTTTGTCGATCGAGAGATAGCTTTCGCGCACAGGGGCCGCGCCGAGCGGATAGGCTTCGTCGGCGAGCGCCACATGACGCGCGCGCGCGTCGACATCCGAATAGACGGCGACGGTCGCGACGTCCATTCGCTTCGCCGTCGCGATCACGCGGCAAGCGATCTCGCCGCGATTAGCGATGAGGATCTTACGAAACATCTTCGCCGTTCCGATCTCGCCTCCAGCGTGGCGCCCGCTTCTCGAGAAAGGCCGCGAGGCCTTCCTCGCCTTCCGCGGAGGCGCGCCGCGCGGCTATGCGCTTCGCCGTCTCGCGAATGAGCGCGTCGTCGATGGGACGTTCGGCGAAGAGCGCAGAGGAGGCCTTTGCTTCGGCTTGCGCGCCCGGTGCGCCGGCGAGCAGAGCGTCCACCGTACGTGCGACGCGCGCATCGAGCTCCTCGGCGGACGAAATCTCGTGAACGAGGCCGAGCTCACGCGCATGCGCCGCAGATATCACTTCGGCCGTTAGGAAATATCGCCGCGCCTGGCGCACGCCGATCGCGCGCTGGACATAGGGGCCGATGACTGACGGCGTGAGGCCGATCTTCACTTCGCTGAGGCAGAAACTCGCCGTATCCGCGGCGATAGCGATGTCGCAACAGGCCACGAGCCCGACGCCGCCGCCATAGGCCGCGCCATGGATGCGCGCGATCGTCGGCTTGCGCAGAGTATCGAGCCCGCGCATCAATTCGGCGAGCAGAATAGCGTCGCGCTCATTGGCTGCGAGCGTCTCGGCCGCGACGCGCTTCATCCAGTCGATGTCGCCGCCGGCGCAAAAGGCCGCGCCCGCGCCGGCGAGCACGAGGAGCCGCGTCTGCGCATCCTCGTCTATGCGGCGCAGAGCCTCGATGAGCTCGCTCACCATCGTCTGATCGAGCGCATTGCGTCGCTCGGGCCGGGACAGCGTGAGCGTCGCGACCCCGCGGGAATCGAGCGATGAAGCTATGAAGGACATGAGCGCCTCACATGCGGAACAGGCCGAAGCGCGTCGCTTCGAGAGGCGCATTGGACGCCGCAGCGAGAGAGAGCGCAAGCACGCGGCGCGTATCCGCGGGATCGATGACGCCATCGTCCCAAAGACGCGCGCTCGCGTAATAAGGATGGCCCTGCTGCTCATATTGCTCGCGGATTTGCGCCTGATAGGCGTCATGCTGCGCCTTGGTCCAGTTCCGGTCCTTTGTTGCGTAGCTCTCGCCGCGCACACGCGTCAGCACATCCGCGGCCTGCTCGCCGCCCATAACGGAGATGCGCGCATTGGGCCAGCTCCACAGAAAGCGCGGACCATAGGCGCGGCCGCACATCGCATAATTGCCGGCGCCGAAGCTGCCGCCGACGATGAAGGTGAATTTCGGCACGGCGGCCGTCGCCACCGCCGTCACCATTTTCGCGCCGTCCTTGGCGATGCCGCGCGCCTCATAGTCGCGACCGACCATGAAGCCGGTGATATTCTGCAGGAACAGCAGGGGGATCTCGCGCTGCGCGCAGAGCTCGATGAAATGCGCGCCTTTGAGCGCGCTCTCGCCGAACAATACGCCATTGTTGGCGAGCACGCCGACGAGGAAGCCGCAGATATGCGCGAATCCGGTCACGAGAGTGTCGCCGTAGAGCTTTTTGAATTCGTCGAATTCGCTCGCGTCGACGAGCCTCGCTATGAGCTCGCGCGCGTCATATTGCCGGCGGCGATCGGCCGGGACGAGCCCGTAAATCTCCATCGGGTCATAGAGCGGCGCGCGCGCCTCGCGCCGCTGCAGCGAGGGATACGGCCGCGCGCCGAGATCGGCGACGATCGCGCGCGCAATGCCGAGCGCATGCGCGTCGGTCTCCGCATAATGATCGACGACGCCGGAGCTGCGCGCATGCACAAGGGCCCCGCCGAGTTCTTCCGCCGTCACCACCTCGCCGGTCGCGGCGCGCACCAGCGGCGGTCCAGCGAGAAAAATCGTGCCCGTGTCGCGCACGATGATCGACTCGTCCGACATGGCCGGCACATAGGCGCCGCCCGCCGTGCAGGAGCCCATGACGACGGCGATCTGCGCTATTCCCGCAGCCGACATCTGCGCCTGATTATAGAAGATGCGGCCGAAATGATCGCGATCGGGAAACACCTCGTCCTGGCGCGGTAGATTGGCGCCGCCCGAGTCGACGAGATAGAGACAGGGAAGGCGATTCTGCGCGGCGATCTCCTGCGCGCGCAGATGCTTCTTCACCGTGAGAGGAAAATAAGCGCCGCCCTTCACCGTCGCGTCATTGGCGACGATCATGCAGGGGCGGCCGTGAATGCGTCCGACGCCCGCGACGACGCCGGCGCAAGGCGCCTCGCCGTCATAGATTTCGAACGCCGCGAATTGACCGATCTCCAGGAAAGGCGACATGGGATCGACGAGCGCGTCGATGCGCTCGCGCGCCGTCATCTTGCCGCGCGCGACATGCTTGTCGCGCGCCACGGCGCCGCCGCCCTCGGCGATCCGCGCCGCTTTGGCGCGCAGATCGGCGACGAGGGCGCGCATCGCCTGAGCATTGGCCGCAAATTCCGCGGAGCTGATGTCCAATCGGGTCTCGAGAACCGGCATTGTCAATTCTCTCGTCGCGGCCAATGTCGCCGCAAAAAGTCACGCAGTCTCGCTATAGAGCTCGCGGCCGATCAGCATGCGGCGAATTTCGCTGGTGCCGGCGCCGATCTCATAGAGCTTGGCGTCTCGCAACAGGCGCCCGGTCGGGTAATCATTGATATAGCCATTGCCGCCGAGGCATTGGATGGCCTCCAGCGCCATTCGCGTCGCATTTTCCGCGGCGAAAAGAATAGCGCCGGCGGCGTCCTTGCGCGTCGTGCGGCCACGGTCGCAGGCGCGCGCCACGGCATAGACATAGGCGCGCGCGGCGTTGAGCGTCGTGTACATATCGGCGAGCTTGGCCTGCATGATTTGAAATTCGCCGATCGGATGGCCGAACTGCTTGCGGTCATGCACATAGGGCACGACGATATCCATGCAGGCGCGCATGATGCCGATGGGGCCGCCGGCGAGAACGGCGCGCTCATAGTCGAGCCCGCTCATCAGCACATTGACGCCGCGCTCGGGCAGGCCGAGCACATTTTCCTCGGGCGCCTCGCAATCGGAAAACAGCAATTCGCATGTGTTGGAGCCGCGCATACCGAGCTTGTCGAGCTTTTGCGCCCGCTCGAAGCCTTTGAACCCCTTCTCTATGATGAAGGCCGTTATGCCATGCGCGCCGGCGCCGGGATCGGTCTTGGCGTAGACGATGACGACATCGGCGTTGGGACCGTTGGTCACCCACATTTTGTCGCCGTTCAGCACATAGCGATCGCCGCGCTTTTCGGCGCGCATCGACATATTCACCACATCCGATCCGGCGTCCGGCTCGGACATGGCCAACGCGCCGATATGCTCGCCGGAAACGAGCTTTGGCAAATAGCGCTGCTTCTGCTGGCGCGTTCCGTTGCGACGCAGCTGATTGACGCAGAGATTGGAATGAGCGCCATAGGAGAGGCCGACAGAAGCGGAGGCGCGGCTCAGCTCCTCCATGATGACGACATGCTCGAGATAGCCGAGCCCGACGCCGCCATAGTCTTCCTCCACCGTCACGCCGAGCAGGCCGAGCGCGCCCATCTTGAGCCAGAGGTCGGAGGGGAAGTCGTTCTCGCGATCGATCGTCGCGGCGCGCGGCGCGATCTCCCGCGCTGCGAAAGCCTCGACCTGGTCGCGCAGCATGTCGGCGGTTTCACCGAGCGCAAAATCGAGCGAAGGAATCCAGTGACGCATCGGTCCCGAGCCTCCGGACGCGATATGGGCCTATATTTGGCCGCCGGCGGCCTTTTCAAGACCGAGAGCGCGGGCGAGACCTCATTCGTTCTCGCGTCCGGGTCACTCCTTCATCGCCAGCAGACGCGCGTCGCCGCCGAAGGACGCCGTGTTGATCGTCACGGTCTCCTCGCGCAGGAAGCGGCGCAGATAGTCCGGTCCACCCGCCTTTGGGCCCGTGCCGCTCATGCGCGATCCGCCGAAAGGCTGGCTGCCCACCACGGCGCCGATCATATTGCGATTGACATAGAGATTGCCGGCCGGCGTCGCTCCCGCGAGAGCGCCTATGCGCGCCTCTATGCGCGTGTGCAGCCCCATTGTGAGGCCGAATCCATTCGCCGCTATTTCTTCGACGAGCCTTAAAAAATCCTTTTCGTCTCGCGCTCGCCAAGTGGCGACGTGGAGTACGGGGCCGAAAGTCTCCGCGCGTAGATCGCCGGCGCGATCGAGACGAACGATATGCGGCGCGACGAAGCTGCCGCGCGGCGGCGCTTCTCCGGCGTAGAGCACGCGGCCCTGCGCGCGACGAAGCGCGAGATACTCCTCGAGCTGCGCTTTCGCTCGCGCGTCGATGACAGGACCGATGTGAGTGGAAAGCGCACGCGGATCGCCGACGCGGAGCTCCTCTACCGCGCCGATCAGCAGCGCGAGCGCGGCCTCGGCTATGTCCTCCTGCACACAGAGCAGCCGCAACGCCGAGCAGCGCTGGCCGGCGGAGCGAAAGGCGGAGATGAGAACGTCGTCGACGACCTGCTCGAGCAGAGCCGTAGAATCGACGATCATGGCGTTGACGCCGCCGGTCTCGGCGATGAGCGGAACGATGGGGCCGCTCGACGCCGCGAGCGCGCGATGAATGGATTGCGCGGCCTCGGTCGAGCCGGTGAAGACGACGCCGGCGACATGCTCATGCGCGACGAGCTCGGCGCCGATCGCGCCATCGCCGGGGACATATTGCAGAGCCCCATGCGGAACGCCGGCCTCGAGCAGAAGCGCGACGGCCTCCTGCGCGACGAGCGGCGTCTGCTCCGCCGGCTTGGCGACAGCGGCGTTGCCGGTGACGAGCGCCGCCGCGATCTGGCCGAGAAAAATCGCCAGCGGAAAATTCCACGGCGAGATGCAGACGAACACGCCGCGCCCGCGGCGACACAGGCGATTGTCCTCTCCCGTCGGTCCGGGCAGCGTCTCCTCCTCGCAAACGAGCCGCGCCTGGCCCGCGTAATAGCGGCAGAGATCGGCCGCCTCGCGCACTTCGGCGAGCGCGTCGTCGAGCGTCTTGCCGCCCTCCTCCTGCAGCAGCGCGATGAGCCGTCCGCGCCGCGCCTCGACGAGATCGGCCGCGCGCTCGATGATCGTCGCGCGCGTTTCGACCGGCGTCGCCTCCCATGCCGGAAAGGCGCGCGCGGCTGTCGTCATTGCGGCGCGCGCGGCGTCCGCATCGGCCTCGGTGACGGAGCCGATGAGCGAATCGTCGATCGGCGAGCGCAAGTCGCACGGGGCGACGCTGCTGTGTCCGGAAGACGGCGCCGCCGTCGGAGCGGGAGCGCGCGCCGCGTCTCGCTCCGCGAGCAGCGCGGCGAGCGCTTGGCGATCGCCGAATTCGACGCCTCTCGAATTGGCGCGCAACGGACGATAGAGATCGGCCGGCGGCGGCAGGCGTGAATGGCGGGCGCGCGAAGCCTCGCCGATGATCGCGCGCGGCGACGCGAGCAATTCGCCCTCCGGCGCCGAAGCGTCGGCTGCGCGCGCGACGAAGGAGGAATTGGCGCCGTTCTCGATGAGGCGCCGCACAAGATAGGCAAGCAGATCGCGATGCGGGCCGACCGGCGCATAGACGCGGCAGCCGGCGCTTTTCTCCTCGTCGAGCAGCGCCTCGAAAAGCTCCTCGCCCATGCCGTGCAGACGTTGGAATTCATAGGCCGAGGCGTCGCCCGCACGTTCGACGATCGTCGCCACGGTCAGCGCATTATGCGTCGCGAATTGCGGGAAGATGCGCGGCGCCTGGAGCAGACGATCGGCGCAAGCGATGTAGTTCAAATCCGTCATCGCCTTGCGTGTGAAGACCGGATAATCGGCGAGGCCGCGCTCCTGCGCGCGCTTCACTTCCGTGTCCCAATAGGCGCCTTTGACGAGGCGGACCATGAAGCGCCGATCATGCGCCTCGGCCAGCGCCTCGACATGATCGATCACCGCGGCGGCGCGCTTCTGATAGGCCTGAATCGCGAGACCGAAACCCTCCCAGCCGGCGAGCGAGGGATCGGCGACGGCGGCGTCGATGACGTCGAGCGACAACTCGAGACGATCGGCCTCCTCGGCGTCGACGGTGAAGACGAGATCATGACGCTTGGCGAGACGCGCCAGCTCGACGAGACGCGGCGTGAGCTCGCGCAGCACGCGCTCGCGCGACAAAGGCTCGAAGCGCGGATGCAACGCAGACAGCTTGACGGAGACGCCCGGCCGCTCGGGAAGCGCGCACGCTCCGGCCTTTGCGCCTATGGCCGCGATCGCTGCGGCATAGGATGCGAAATAGCGATCGGCGTCCGCGCCGCTGCGCGCGCCCTCGCCCAGCATATCGAAGGAATAGCGCCAGCGACGCGCGTCATGCGCGGCGGCGCGCGCGAGCGCTTCGTCGATCGTTTCGCCGAGCACGAAATGACCGCCCATCAGCTTCATCGCCTGTCGCGCGGCGCCGCGCAACGCCGGCATACCGAGCCGCCGCGCGGCTTGCGCGACGAGCCCGCGCGGCGTCTCCTCCGCGGCGAAAATCTTCGTCGACAATCCGAGCGCGAAGGCCGCCGCCTGCACCAGCAATGCGTCGGAGGCGGGCGCGTGGCGATCGAAGGCGCCAGCGGCGAGCTTGTCGACGATGAGCATATCCAGCGTCGAATCGTCGGGGACGCGCAAGAGCGATTCGGCCAGCGCCATCAGCGCGAGTCCCTCGCGCGTCGACAACGAATATTCCTGCAGCAGCCGCTCGACATTCGCCGCGCCCTTCGGCGCGCGCACGGCCGCGAGCAGGCGCCGCGCGAGCGGCTCGACGCGCGCGCTCCGCTCCGCATCGACAGGCGCCGACAAAAGATGCGCCGCGATCTGCTCATCGGCGGGAGAATAAGGCGCGTGAAACGGGGCCAGTCCCGGCATCGGGTTCATCCTGAACGACGGCGATCGCCGGCCGAGCTCGAGGAGACATAAACGCGAGCGTCGCCGTCACGATGTCGGACATCGTCATTGAAAACGAGGAAGTCGTCCATAGTTGTTTCACAAGCGAGGGCGGGAACACGGGGTCGCGACGTGCGCGAACCGGCGCGAACGTCGCCGTTCCTAGCAAACGAAATGAGCATAGCGGGTCGCCGCGGCAAGATGCGGCCAAGGGGAGACGCTCGAATAATGCTGCCCAATGTCGACGATATCGGCCGCTTCGCGCTATTTCTCGATCTCGACGGCACTGTCGCGGAAATCGCCGAGCGGCCGGATGCGGTGCGGGTCGATGCGGCGACGATCGCGCTTCTCGACGCGCTGCGGCGCGCTGCGGGCGACGCTGTCGCCGTCGTCTCGGGCCGGGATATCGCGGTTATCGATGCGCTGCTGAGTCCGCTCACGCTACCGGTGGCGGGCGTGCATGGATTGCAGCGACGCGACGCCGCCGGGCGCATGCATCGCACGGGCGAGCCTTCCGCCGATCTCGACTCCGTCATTCGCGCGATCGAGGTGGAGCTCGGTCGCGAGCCCGGCGTCATCGTCGAGCGAAAGACCGGCGCCGTCGCGCTGCATTACCGTCTACGGCCCGAGCTCGAGGCCAAATGCCGGGCCGTCGCCGAGCGCGCGGCGCGCGAGCGCCCCGACGTCGAGATACTGCCCGGAAAAATGGTCTTCGAAATTCGCCTGCAGGGCGGCGACAAGGGCGACGTCATCGAGGCTTTTTTGAAGGAAGAGCCGTTCCGCGGCCGCAAACCTATTTTCGCCGGCGACGATGTGACGGATGAAGTCGCCTTCGCCGCCGTCAACGCATTGGGCGGTCTTTCCATCAAAGTGGGGAGAAGCGCCACTCTGGCGCGCTACAGGGCCGCGGATCTGCGCGAATTGCATCGATGGCTCGCCGAGCTCGCGCGCGCATCGCAAGCGGAGCGCGCGAGATGAGCGACGCGCAACAGAACGAACGAAAAATCAGCGATCTCGAGCTCGGCGTCGTCGGCAATTGCGCCTTCGCCGCGCTCATCGATCGCGACGCCAGCGTCGTCTGGTGCTGCCTGCCGCGCTTCGACGGCGATCCCGTGTTCCACAGCCTGCTCGGCTCGCCGCCGGACATGGAGGATGGCGGCTTCTTCGCCGTCGATCTCGAGGATCGCGTCCATAGCGAGCAGGAATATAGCGGCAACACGGCCATTCTCGAGACCGTGCTGCATGGCAAGCAGGGCTCCGTGCGCGTCACCGATTTCGCGCCGCGATTCTTCTGGCGCGACCGGCTCTATCATCCGCATATGCTGATCCGCCGGCTGACGCCCGTCTCCGGCACGCCGCGCATCCGCATCCGCGTGCGGCCACGCTTCGGTTATGGATCGGCGGTTCCGACGCTCACCTTCGGCTCGCATCACATTCGGTATGTCGGACCGCATACGGTGCTGCGTCTCACCACCAATGCGCCGATCGACTATATCGCCGAGGAGACGCTGTTCAATCTCAGCAATTCGGTCGATCTCGTGCTCGGCCCGGATGAGACGCTGACGGAAGGCATAGCGCATACGGCGCGCAATTTCGAGGAGCGCACGCGCGACTATTGGCGGCATTGGGTGCATCGGCTCGCCATTCCTTTCGAATGGCAGAGCGCGGTGATCCGCGCAGCGATCACGCTGAAGCTCTGCACCTATGAGACGACCGGCGCCATCGTCGCGGCTCTGACGACGAGCATTCCGGAGGCGCCGGACACGCAGCGCAATTGGGATTATCGCTATTGCTGGGTGCGCGACGCCTATTTCGTCGTGCGCGCGCTCAATCGCATGGCGGCCATGCGCAAGATGGAGAATTATTTCGATTGGCTGATGAATGTCGTGGCCTCGGCTGCAGGCTCGCATATTCAGCCGGTCTATGGCCTCGGCCTCGAATCGGAGCTCACCGAGCGCATCATTCCCAATCTGCCCGGCTATCGCGGCATGGGGCCGGTGCGCGTCGGCAATCAGGCCTATCAGCACTTCCAGCACGATTCCTACGGCAATGTCATTCTCGGCGTCGCGCAGGCCTTCCTCGACCGACGTCTCTTGTCTCCGCCGACGCGCATGGATTTCCTGCGCCTCGAGGATATGGGCCGACAGGCGCTCGCCTGCTACGACAAGCCGGACGCCGGAATGTGGGAGCTGCGCTCGCGCGCGCGCGTGCATACGACATCGAGCCTCATGTGCTGGGCGGCGGCCGATCGCCTCGCCCGCATCGCCGATTACATCGGCGAGCCTGAGCGCGCCCGCGACTGGCGCGTGGAGGCCGAGCGCATCAAGCAGGTGATTCTCGAGAGGGCCTGGTCGCAAAAGCGCCAGGCCTTCGTCGAATCGCTCGACGGAGAACATCTCGACGCGGGCGTGCTGCTGATGATCGAGGTCGGCTTCATCGACGCCAATGATCCACGCATGGTCTCGACGCTGGAGCGCATCGAATCCGCGCTCGGCCGCGGCGCGCATATGATGCGCTATGAGGCGGCCGACGATTTCGGCGAGCCGACCACCGCCTTCACCACTTGCTCCTTCTGGCGCATCGACGCGCTCGCGCGCATGGGTCGGCGCGAGGAGGCGCGGGAGTATTTCGAGGCGCTGCTCGCACAGCGCAATCGACTCGGCATGATGTCCGAGGACATAGACGTCAAAACCGGCGAAGCCTGGGGAAACTATCCGCAGACCTATTCCATGGTCGGCATCATCAACTGCGCCATGAGGCTGTCGCGTTCTTGGGAGAAAGCCATATGAAACGCCTCGTCGTCGTCTCCAATCGCGTCGCCGACCCCGGCTGCAGCCAGGCCGCCGGCGGCCTCGCGGTATGCATTCTCGACGCTCTGCGCAAGCGCGGCGGCATGTGGTTCGGCTGGAATGGCGAGATCGTGGCCGACGACGCCGAGATCGACGTATCCTGCGTCAAATTCGACGAGCTGACGCTCGCGACCATGCCGCTCAGCGAGCGTGACTATCGCGATTATTATCTCGGCTTCGCCAATGCGGCGCTCTGGCCCGTGCATCACTGCAGGCTCGATCTCGCCCGCTTCGCGCAGGAGGCGATCGACGGTTATCGCCGCGTCAACGATCGCTTCGCCGAGAAGCTCGCGCCCATGTTGAGGAGCAATGATCTCGTTTGGGTGCATGACTATCACTTCATTCCGCTCGGCGCCGGGCTGCGCGAGCGCGGCGTCTCCAATCGCATCGGCTTTTTTCTTCACATTCCGTTTCCACCGCCCGACGTGCTCGTCGCCATGCCCGAGCACGAATGGTTGATGAACGCGCTCGTCGAATATGATCTCATCGGCTTTCAGACGAAGGCGGATCAGGCGAATTTCTTCCGCTTCATGTGCGACTTCATGCAGGGCGAGATGCTGACCCCGGACCTCGTCCGCGTCGGCGGCAAGACGGTGACGGCCTCGGTGTTTCCGGTCGGCATAGACGTCGATTCCTTCGCCGCCATGGCCGAGAGCCCGAGCGCGGCCAAGCGCATTCAGCGCCTGCATCGCGCCGGCGAGCCGCGCATAAATGTGATTGGCGTCGATCGGCTCGACTACACCAAGGGCCTGCCGGATCGCCTGCGCTCCTTCAAGCGTCTGCTCGAGATCTATCCGCAGAATTGCAAGGCGGTGACGCTGATGCAGATCGCGCCGCCGACGCGCGAGGATGTGCAGGCCTATGCCGACATACGCCACGAGCTGGAGGCGCTGTCCGGTGAGATCAACGGGCAGTTCGGCGATTTCGACTGGACGCCTGTGCGCTATCTGCATCGCCGCGTCGATCGCGACACGCTGGCGGCGCTCTATCGCGGCTCACAAGTGGGGCTGGTGACGCCGCTGCGCGACGGAATGAATCTCGTCGCCAAGGAATATGTCGTCGCGCAGGATGCGGAAAATCCTGGCGTGCTGGTGCTGTCGCGCTTCGCCGGCGCGGCGGAGGAGCTGCAAGAGGCGTTGATCGTCAACCCTTACGACGCCGATGAGGTCGCCAATGCGATGCAGAAGGCGATCGTGATGCCGCTGGCCGAGCGCAAGGAGCGCCACGCCGCGCTGCTGACACGCGTGCGCAAGCATGATTCCTTCAATTGGATGGATGGTTTTTTGCGCGCGCTCAGCGCCTGCCGCATGCCGCTCGCGGCGTGACGAGCGCGCTTCGTTCTTCCCGCGGGCGGGAGAAGGAAGCGCGCGTCGAGCTTTACGCGACAGCAGCCGATTTGCCGCGCGCGCGCTTGCGCTCGTTGGGATCGAGATAGGTCTTGCGCAGGCGGATCGACTTGGGCGTCACCTCGACCAGTTCGTCGTCCTCGATATAGGCCAGCGCCTTCTCCAGCGTCATCTTGATCGGCGGGGTGAGGCGCACGGCCTCGTCCTTGCCGGCGGCGCGGATGTTGGTGAGCTGCTTGCCCTTGAGGACGTTGATCTCGAGGTCGTTGTCGCGCGTATGCTCGCCGACGATCATGCCGCGATAGACCTTCCAGCCCGGCTCGATCATCATCGGACCGCGATCCTCAAGCTTCCACATGGCGTAGGCGACGGCCTCGCCCTGCTCATTGGAGATCAGCACGCCATTGCGACGGCCGACGATCTCGCCCTTGTGGTGCGAATAGGAGTGGAACAGGCGGTTCATGATCGCCGTGCCGCGCGTGTCGGTCAGCAATTCGCCCTGATAGCCGATGAGGCCGCGCGTCGGCGCATGGAAGACGAGACGCAGGCGATTGCCGCCCGAGGGGCGCATCTCGATCATCTCGGCCTTGCGCTCGGACATTTTCTGCACGACGACGCCGGAATGCTCCTCGTCGACGTCGATGACGACCTCCTCGATCGGCTCCAAAATCTCGCCGTCCTCGTCCTTCTGGAACACGACCTTCGGACGTGAGACGCCGACCTCGAAACCCTCGCGGCGCATGGTCTCGATGAGAATGGAGAGCTGCAATTCGCCGCGGCCGGAGACGATGAAGCTCTCTCCGCCGGGCGAATCTTCGACGCGCAGCGCGACATTGCCCTCGGCCTCCTTGAACAGGCGGGCGCGGATCATGCGGCTCGTGACCTTGTCGCCCTCCGTTCCCGCCAGCGGCGAGTCGTTGACGAGGAAGGTCATGGACAGGGTCGGCGGGTCGATCGGCTGCGCCTGCAGCGGCTCATTGACCTCGAGCGCGCAGAGCGTGTCGGCGACGTTGAACTTCTCGAGGCCGGCGATGGCGACGATGTCGCCGGCCTCGGCCTCCTCGATCGGCTGCCGCTCTATGCCGCGGAAGGCGAGAATTTTGGACACACGGCCCTGCTCGACGATCTTGCCGGTGCGGTCCAGCACCTTCACCGCCTGATTGGGCTTCACGCTGCCGGCGAAGACGCGGCCGGTGACGATGCGGCCGAGATAGGGGTTGGCCTCGAGCAGCGTGCCGAGCATGCGGAAGCCGCCCTCTTCGATCTTGGGCTCGGGCACATGCTTGATGACGAGATCGAACAGCGGCCCCATGCCGTCCTGCGGACCGGTCGGCTCCTCGGCCATCCAGCCCTGCTTGGCCGAGCCATAGATGATCGGGAAATCGAGCTGCTCGTCGGTGGCGTCGAGCGCGGCGAACAGGTCGAACACCTCGTTGACGACCTCGGTGATGCGCGCGTCGGGCTTGTCGACCTTGTTGATGGCGACGATCGGCCTCAGGCCGATCTTGAGCGCCTTGCCGACCACGAATTTGGTCTGCGGCATCGGGCCCTCGGCCGCGTCGACCAGCACGATGGCGCCGTCGACCATGGACAGGATGCGCTCCACCTCGCCGCCGAAATCGGCGTGGCCGGGCGTGTCGACGATATTGATGCGCGTGTCCTTCCAGGCGATCGAGGTCGCCTTGGCCATGATGGTGATGCCGCGCTCTTTCTCCAGGTCGTTGCTGTCCATCACCCGTTCGGCGACGCGCTGATTGTCACGGAAGGCGCCCGACTGCTGGAGCAGGCGATCGACGAGCGTCGTCTTGCCGTGGTCGACGTGGGCGATGATGGCGATGTTGCGCAGCTTCATGGGATAGGGCCGATCGGTTCGCGGGCGAAGCGCGGCCCGGCGCTCCTTTCGGGGCGCGAGGCGGACCGCGGCTTTTTGCAGTGCGGCATCTCATACAGGAGCGCGGCGCGAATGGGAAGCGTGGCGGCAGGACGGCGGCCACCTTCCGCCGTGCGGCGGCCCCGCCGGAGACCGGAGAGGAAAGTCCGCCTCACGGACCGGAGAATCGCTCCGGCGGCGCGGCCCGGATGAAATCGCCGACAGAGGAGGACATTCCGACGCCGTAGGTCACGCCCGTGTCGATCTTTTCATAGACATTGTCGATCCCTCTCGGGGTCTCGATGGTGATCCAATTGACGGAGTGGCTGCCGGCGCCCGCGGTGGTGAAGCGCGACCATCGACCGAATTGCCAGACGGCCATCGGCTTTTCGGTGGTGAAATCGTTCCAGGGCCCATGGGTCGTGACGGATCCCGAGGGCAGGGACGGAAGTCCGACGCCGAGCCCGAGGCCGACATAGGCGTACATGCAGGCGATATTATTGGTCATATCCCAGACCGTGAAGACGGCGAAGTCGACCAAAGGGCCGCCGCCGAGCTTGAACCGCGAGAATTTGGCCAGCCTGGAGGCGTGCGAGGCGGAGATCGCGGTCACCATCGCGATCCGGAATTTTCGACTGACCTTCGGCCGGGGCGGGACTTTCTTCGGCGGCCTCGGGTCATCCTCGAGCTTGGGCATGATCCAGAGCCGGACGCCGCGATCGCGCTCATCGTCCAACGCGTGCGTCTGCGCCTCTTCCTCGCCGACGGCGTTGGGCTCGATCTGGTTTCCATCGACGCCGTGATCGAGCAGAAAGGCCTGGACGGTCCCCACCCGGACCATGGCGGTTTCCATGTTCCAGTCATTCGATCCGATGCGGCTCGCCGAGCCGGTCATCCAGACAAATCCGCGATTGCGCTCCAGAAGCGGCACGACGCGCTCCGACAGAAACTTCTGATGCTCTGTCTTGAGCGGCCGAAATTTGCGCTTGTCGAAGTCGTCGAAGTCAAAATTATAGAGCAGGGCCTTCAACATGCCGGCGCCGCTGAAAAACTGGTCGATCTCGACCTTGCCGGGTCCAGTGGGTCGGAACATCGCGCGCTCCATCGATCGTGAAAAAAAATCTCGCGGTAAAATTCCGCGTCACGATCGACTTATGCGCCCGCGCCATGATCGAATGTGCGCTGGCGCACAGCGACTTCGCTCTTCGCCGGCCTATTCCGCCGCCGGAATCTTGCGCAGCGCCGGAAAGGCGGTCACCTCCCCCTTCGCTGCCTCCCCTTTCGCCAGCTCCCCTTTCGCCTCGCAGAGCGCGCGGCGGCGTTCCTGGATCGCGAGCCGAGCCTGATCCAGCGCCAGCGAGACCACATGGAGCGCGGTCGCATCCATATTGCGCAACCTCAGATCGGCGACGGAGCTGACCAGCGCCTGGTCCAGCTCGCGCTCATAGCCGTCGAGCTCGGCGACATCCTGCGCGCCGCGGGCGGCGGGCAGGATCTCGAGCAGGCGCTCGATCAGCTGCTCGGAGCGCTCATGCGTCTTCGTCCTCATGCGGCTGGCGAGCGCCGCCGCCGCCGAGCCCAGCAGCGACGCCAGCATCGCGCCGAGATAGAAGAAATCGCTGTATTTATCGAAGAAGCCGTGCTCGTTGCCATCGATGAAGTCGATCGCGCCCTGATGCGCCGGGACCGCCGAATCCTTGTCGGTGGAGGGCGCTTCCATATTATTTGCGAGCGGCGCGAGCGCGGCGATCATCGATCTATGGGTCAGGAATTGGCGTGTCACCTCGCCGGCGACATTCGCCGGAATCGACGGCCGGCCGACGAGAAGAACAGCGACGCTCGTGGTCTCGAGCGCCTGATCCGGGCGGGGCGGGTCGCCGCCGAAGGCTCCATGGACGATCTCGGTCTCCTCCAGCGTCGGATAGCGCTTGGCGATGGCCTTGGCCTCGGCGATGGGAAGAAAGACCGGCGGCTTCTTGTCGCCGGCGGCGACGATCTGATGGATCACGTCGCTGGCCGGGCCGATCTGCGGAATGGCGACGAGGAAGACCGCGTCGATCTTACGTGCGCGGAGCGCGGTTTCGACTTCCGCCGGCTGGAGCGTGACTGTCGCGAAGTTTCGCTCGAGAATGTCATATTGAGCCAGGATTGTCTCGAGCAGCCGGAGATTGCCGCGCGCGCCGGCGATCTCTTGGACGACGCCGATCCTTTTGCCGCGCAGATCGGCGACGCGCTTGATCTTGGAGCCCCCCGGCGCGACGAGCACGGCGGCGTTGCGATGCAGGACGACGAGCGCCTGCGCCGAGGGCGGCAGCGCGTCGCTGCGCGCCACGGCGACCTCGGCCGAGCCCTGCTCGAGCGCGGCTGCGGCGGCCGCCGAATCGACGACCGGAACAACTTTCAGCCGCACCTGCTCGTGCTGGTGGGAGAAGGCCTGCGCAGCCGCAGTCAGCAGGCGGAAGTCCTGCGTCCCCTGAGCGACGGCGACGCGCAGCTCCGTCGGTCGATTGTAGAGATAATGGGCTGTCGCCGCCGCGCCGACGAGGACGAGGCAGGCGATCAGCACCGCGAGAATTGTTCGCAGCATCGGATCAGCCTCGGTTGCGAAGCCGAATGTGCTCATATAGTGCGACCAATTCTCGTTTTCACAGAGGCGAAGTCGTGGAGGCTACGGCTTTTCCTTTGCGCCGCGGGCGCTGCGCTTGGCCAATGTGCGTAGGCGCAAGGCGTTGAGCTTGATGAAACCCTCGGCGTCGCGATGGTCATAGGCGACGGCGCCCTCCTCGAAGGTGACGAGCTCCTTGTCATAGAGGGAATAGGGGCTCTCGCGGCCGACGACCCAGGCGCTCCCCTTGTAGAGCTTCAGCCGCACGCGGCCGGTGACGAGCTCCTGGCTCTTGTCGATCAGCGCCTGCAGCATCTCCCGCTCCGGCGCGAACCAGAAGCCGTTGTAGATCAGCTCGGCATATTTCGGCATGAGCTCGTCTTTGAGATGCGCCGCGCCGCGGTCCAGCGTCACGCTCTCGATGCCGCGATGGGCGACGAGCAGAATGGCGCCGCCGGGAGTCTCATACATGCCGCGCGATTTGATGCCGACGAAGCGGTTCTCGACGAGGTCGAGCCGGCCGACGCCATGGGCGCGGCCGAGTTCGTTGAGCCGGGTCAGCAGCGCGGCCGGCGAGAGCGCCTCGCCGTCCACGGCGACGGCGTCGCCCTTCTCGAAGTCGATCGTCACATATTGCGGGACGTCGGGCGCCTTTTCGGGATCGACGGTGCGGGAATAGACGTAGTCCGGCACTTCCTGCGCCGGGTCTTCCAGCACCTTGCCCTCGGAGGAGGTGTGCAGGAGATTGGCGTCGACCGAGAAGGGCGCGTCGCCGCGCTTGTCCTTGGCGATCGGAATCTGGTTCTTTTCCGCGAAATCGATGAGCGCGGTGCGGGAGGTCAAATCCCATTCGCGCCACGGGGCGATGACGGTGATATCCGGCTCCAGCGCGTAATAGCCGAGCTCGAAGCGGACCTGATCATTGCCCTTGCCGGTCGCGCCATGGCAGACGGCGTCGGCGCCCAGGCGCCGGGCGATCTCGATCTGCTTCTTGGCGATGAGCGGGCGGGCGATCGAGGTTCCGAGCAGATAGAGCCCCTCATATTGGGGATTGGCGCGGAACATCGGAAAGACGAAGTCGCGGACGAACTCCTCGCGCAGATCCTCGATGAAAATATGCTCGGGCTTGACGCCGAGCAGCTCGGCCTTGGCGCGGGCGGGCTCCAGCTCCTCGCCCTGGCCGAGGTCGGCGGTGAAGGTCACGACCTCGCAGCCATAGGTGGTCTGCAGCCATTTGAGGATGATCGAGGTGTCGAGGCCGCCGGAATAGGCGAGGACGACGCGTTTGATGTCTTTCTTGGAGCGGGTCATTCGAGGTTCTTCTTTCGGCGCCGCCTCGCGCGGGCGCATGTCGCGCCGCGACTATAGAGACGCGCCGCGCGCGCGCAAGCCGGAGCCTGCGCCCTCCATCCGCCGTCTCGTCATCGCCGCCGCGGCGCGCTACAATGTCGCCATGAGCACGAAGCGAGTCGCGCCGGGGACGGCGGCGCGAGGCCTCACGCCGGCGCGCCGCGCCGCGCTGGACATTCTCACAAAGGCGAACCGACCAGTCGGCGCCTATGAGATGATCGATCTTCTCGCCGACGAGAAGGGCAAACGGCCGGCGCCCATCTCCGTCTATCGGGCGCTCGGCTATCTGCTCGACCAGGGCCTCGCCCATCGGCTGGCCTCCCGCAACGCCTTCGTAATCTGCGGCCACTCGCATGAGGCGGGCGAGCCGGTGATCTTCCTGATCTGCGACGAATGCGGCGAGGTGAGCGAGGCGACCAGCCCCGAGCTGACGCGCGGCTTGGCGGGAATGACGGCGGCCGCCGGGTTCCAGCCGCGCACGCGCGTCGTCGAGATCGCAGGGCTCTGCGGACGCTGCGCCGCCGCGGGGCGAAAGGAGGGCTGAGGCGATCCTCCCGAGAGCCTCCTACTCGAGAACTTTACCATCGGACAAAGGATTGGTGTCGACGCCGCCGCCGATCTTCGTCAATATCGTCGATCGCGCCCCAAGTGATGCTTTCGCGCCCCGAGTGATGTTCCCATCCCGAGTGATGAGGGAATCAACCGTTACGTCTACCCTGAGCAGCGATCGATGCTCATATGACAGGAGACAGGCTTCCCGCCGCGACCGGCACAATCTTTGCCTCGAAAGTCCTGAACTCGGTCTTCGACCAGTCGACAGGGGTGGGGCGGTCGACGGCGAAGACGAGAGGCGGCCCGATCGGTTTCGCGCCGTCTCGAGAATCGTGAGCCGTAGCAGCTCGAGCGACAGGTGCCCCATGACGAACTCCGACGTTTTTACGGATTTTGCGAGATCATACAGGGGGAGGCGGGCCGTCGAAATGACGCTGTCCGACTATCTCGACCTATGCCGCGAAAATCCAAAAGCCTATGCGAGCGCCGCGGAGCGCATCCTCGATTCGATCGGCGAGCCGGAGCTCATCGACACCTCGCGCGACCCGAGGCTCGGCCGTATCTTCATGAACCGCACCATCCGCGTCTATCCGGCCTTCGCCGAGTTTTTCGGCATGGAGGAGACGATCGAGCGGATCGTCAGCTATTTCCGCCATGCGGCGCAGGGCCTCGAGGAGCGCAAGCAGATCCTCTACCTGCTCGGCCCCGTCGGCGGCGGCAAATCCTCGCTCGCCGAGCGCCTGAAGGCGCTGATGGAGATCGATCCGATCTATGTGCTGAAGGCAGGCGACGAGCTGAGCCCGGTCTTCGAGAGCCCGCTCGGCCTCTTCGATCCGGCCATTGCGGGAGATATGCTCGAGGAGCGCTACGGCATTCCGCGCCGGCGCCTCAGCGGGCTGATGAGCCCCTGGTGCCTGAAGCGTCTCGACGAATTCGGCGGCGACATCACGCAATTCACCGTGGTGAAGATCACGCCCTCGCGCCTGCGCCAGATCGCCATCGCCAAGACCGAGCCGGGCGACGAGAATAATCAGGACATCTCCTCGCTGGTCGGCAAGGTGGATATCCGCAAGCTCGAGAATCTCGCCCAGGCCGACCCGGACGCCTACAGCTATTCCGGCGGCCTCAACCGCGCCAATCAGGGACTTCTCGAATTCGTCGAGATGTTCAAGGCGCCGATCAAGATGCTGCATCCTCTCCTCACCGCCACGCAGGAGGGAAATTACATCGGCACGGAGAATATCGGCGCAATTCCCTTCTCCGGCATCGTGATGGCCCATTCCAACGAGGCGGAATGGCAGAGCTTCAAGAACAACCGCAACAATGAGGCCTTCATCGATCGCATCTATGTGATCAAAGTGCCCTACTGCCTGCGCGTGACCGAGGAGCAGCGCATCTACGAGAAGCTGCTGAAGGGCTCCGAGCTCGCCGAGGCGAGCTGCGCGCCGAGCACGCTCGAAATGCTCGCCCGCTTCATCGTGCTCTCGCGCCTGAAGCCGCATGAGAACTCGAACCTGTTCTCCAAGATGCGCGTCTATGACGGCGAGAGCCTGCGCGAGGTCGACCCGCGCGCCCGCAGCATGCTGGAGTATAAGGACGCGGCCGGCGTGGACGAGGGCATGGACGGCTGCTCCACCCGCTTCGCCTTCAAAGTGCTGGCGGCGACCTTCAATCACGACACGGTCGAGGTCGCGGCCGATCCGGTCCATCTCATGTATGTGCTGGAGCAGTCGCTGCGCCGCGATCAAATGCCGCCGGAGACGGAGAAGCGCTATCTCGAGTTCATCAAGGCCGAGCTCGCGCCGCGCTACGCCGAATTCATCGGCCATGAGATTCAGAAGGCCTATCTCGAATCCTACCAGGATTACGGCCAAAATCTCTTCGACCGCTATATCGACTACGCCGACGCCTGGATCGAGGATCAGGATTTCAAGGATCCCGACACCGGCCAGCTTCTGGACCGCGACCTGTTGAACCAGGAGCTGACCAAGATCGAAAAGCCCGCGGGGATCGCCAACCCCAAGGATTTCCGCAATGAGGTGGTCAAATTCGCGCTGCGCTGGCGCGCCGCCAACGAGGGACGCAATCCCTCCTGGGCGAGCTATGAGAAGATCCGCGACGTCATCGAAAGGCGCATGTTCTCGCAAGTCGAGGAGCTGCTGCCGATCATTTCATTCGGATCGAAAAAAGACACTCAGACAGAAAAAAAACATGCAGAATTCGTAAACCGCATGATGGCCCGCGGCTACACGGAGCGGCAAGTGCGCCGTCTGGTCGAGTGGTACATGCGCGTAAAACAAGCCGGTTGACCGAAAGGCGGCCGGCGAAAAACGGGTGATGAAACGATGCACATCGTCGATCGTCGGTTGAACCCCGGAAGCAAGAGCTTCGCGAATCGTCAGCGCTTTCTCCGCCGCGCCAAGGATATGGTGGAGAAGGCGGTTCGCGAGGCGAGCAAGGACAGGGCGATCGGCGATCTCGAGAGTCCCGGCGAGATCTCGATTCCCTCCGAGGGCACGCGCGAGCCCACATTCCGCCACACGCAGGGCTCGCGGCGCGACCTCGTGCTGCCCGGCAACAAAGACTATGTCGAGGGCGATCTCATCGAGCGCCCGCGCGGCGAAGGCGAGGGCGACGGAGCCGGCGGCCAGGTCGGCCGCGGCGACGGCCAGGAGGACGCCTTCCGTTTCATCCTCACGCGCGATGAATTTTTGAGCATCTTCCTGGATGATCTCGAGCTGCCCGATCTCGCCAAGCGGCGCGTCGCCCAGACCGAGAAAGAAGGGCTGCGCCGCGCCGGCTTCACCACGACCGGCACGCCGGCCAATCTCGCGCTCCACCGCACGCTGCAGACCTCGCTCTCGCGCCGCATCGCATTGAAGCGCCCAAAGCAAGAAGCGCTCGACGATCTCGCGCAACGGCTCGAGGAGGCGCTGCGGCTCGACGCTCCCGAGGTCGAGCGGCTCACAGCCGAGCTCGAGGCGCTGCGGAACAAGCGGGCGCGCATCTCCTATCTCGATCCGATCGATCTGCGCTATCGCCGCTTCGAGCGTTTCCCCAAGCCGGTCACCCAGGCGGTGATGTTCTGCCTGATGGACGTCTCCGGCTCCATGACCGAGCATATGAAGGATCTGGCCAAGCGCTTCTTCATGCTGCTGCATGTGTTTCTCACGCGCCGCTACAAGCGCGTCGAGATCGTCTTCATCCGCCATACGGATCGCGCCGGCGAGGTGGACGAGGAGACCTTCTTCCGCTCCGCCGAGACCGGCGGCACGATGGTCTCCTCCGCGCTGCAGGAGATGCTGAAAGTCATTCGCGAGCGCTATGATCCCGGCGTGTGGAACATATACGCCGCCCAGGCCTCGGACGGCGACAATCTCTCCAGCGACAATCCGCAGACGCGCGAATTGCTGCAGAACCAGATTCTGCCGCTCTGCCAATATTTCGCCTATGTCGAGGTGAGCGGGCCCAATGTCGAGACGCATGGCTATGTGCCCCATCACGGCCAGAGCTCGCTGTGGCTCACCTATGCGGCGCTGCAGAAGGAGAATGAAAAATTCCAGATGCGGCGCGTGTCGCGGCGCGAGCACATTTATTCGGTGTTCCGGCAATTGTTCCAACGGCGCGCCGCCAAGACTGCGGAGGCCAGCTGATGCGCGGCGAACTTCTCTATGAAGGCAAGGACTGGGACTTCGGCACGATCCAACGCATCCATGACGCGGTGGCGGACATCGCGCATAAGGAGCTCGGCCTCGACACATTCCCCAATCAGATCGAGATCATCACCGCCGAGCAGATGCTCGACGCCTATGCGTCGACGGGCATGCCTCTCTTCTACAAGCATTGGTCATTCGGCAAGCGCTTCGCCCAGCACGAGGGCATCTACCGCATGGGGCTGCAAGGCCTCGCCTATGAGATCGTCATCAACGCCGATCCCTGCATCAGCTACATCATGGAGGAGAATTCCGCCACGATGCAGACGCTGGTGATCGCGCACGCCGCCTTCGGCCACAACCACTTCTTCAAGCACAATTACCAGTTCCGCCAATGGACCGACCCGGAGGGGATTCTCGACTATCTCTCCTTCGCCAAGGCCTATATCTCCAATTGCGAGGAGCGCTATGGCCATGCGGAGGTCGAGCGCCTGCTCGACGCCGCCCATGCGCTGATGCCGCATGGCATAGACCGCTATCCGCGCAAACGACCGCTCAATCTGCATATGGAGGAGAAGCGCGAGCAGGATCGCAAGGAGGAGCGCGAGCGCGTCTATGACGATCTCTGGCGCACCGTGCCGGGCAGCGCGCGCGGCTCCAAGCAGATGGCGGGCGACAAGCGCCGCGCCCTGCTCGGCCTGCCGCAAGAAAATATCCTCTACTTCTTGGAGAAAGCCGCGCCGCGTCTAAAACCCTGGCAGCGCGAGGTGCTGCGCATCGTGCGGCTCATCGCGCAATATTTCTATCCGCAGCAGCAGACCAAAGTGATGAACGAGGGCTGCGCGACCTATTGCCATTATCGCCTGCTCAACCGCCTGCATGAGACGGGGCAGATCGGCGACGGCAGCTTCCTCGAATTCCTCACCTCGCACACCAACGCGACACGCCAGCCCTTCTACGACAGCCCGTCCTATAGCGGCATAAATCCATATGCGCTCGGCTTCGACATGATGCGCGACATAGAACGCATCGTGCGCGAGCCGACCGAGGAAGACCGCTATTGGTTCCCCGACATTGCGGGAACCGGCGACGAGATGGAGGTGCTGCGCAATGTCTGGGCGAATTATCGCGACGACAGTTTCATCGCGCAATTCTTGAGCCCCAGGCTCATCCGCAACTGGCGGCTGTTCCATGTCGTCGACGATCGCGAGCAGCCGCATCTCGAGGTCTCGTCGATCCACAATGAGCGCGGCTATCGCGATCTGCGCCGCAGCCTCGCCGCCCAATATGAGGTAGGCGGCTATGCGCCGGACATTCAGATCGTCGACGTCGATCTCGCCGGCAACCGCAAGCTGGTGCTGCATCACCGCGTCCGCGACGGCAAGATGCTGGAGCTGACCAACGCCTCCATGGTGCTCGGCCATCTGGCCAATCTGTGGGGCTATGAGGTGTTGCTGCAGGAGATCGACGCCAGCACTGAGCAAGTGCTGAAGGAGCATATGGTGCGGCCGGAGGCGGGCTGAGCGCGGCCCTGACGGGAAGGGCGATCGGACGAACGCGACGCCGATGAGGCGTTCGGGAGGGGGTGACGCCGCCGAGTCTTTGCCGATGAACCCCACCCCGGACGGCTTCGCCGCCCGACCCTCCCCCTAAAGGGGCCTAAAGGGGAGGGTGGAACGCTCCGCGGTTATTTCAGGGCGAAGCCCAGCGCGCGCAGCGCCTCCTTCAGCCGGTCGCGGCCGCTGAGGCTCTCCGGGCCGCGCACGCGAGAGAGCGCCTGACGAATCCAACCCTGCTCGGGAAGGCCCGCCTCCTTCTGGAAATCGCGGAACTTCTCGTCATAAGTCGCGACAGCCTCGCGCTGCGCCTCGTTCCAGGCATATTGCTCGCGATGCAGAACGGCACCTTGGCCGAGGCGCGGGCGCACGCCGCCGGCCTTGGCCGGATCGGGACGGCCGACGGCCATGCCGAAGACGGCAAAAACGCCCGGCGGCAGGTCCAGCTCCTTCGCCACTTCCTCCGGCTTATTGCGAATCCCGCCTATATAGACGCCGCCATAGCCGAGCGATTCCAGCGCGATCAGCGCATTTTGCGCGGCGAGGCCGGCGTCGATCGCCGCGGTGAGGAACATTTCGAGATAGGGCAGCGCCGCCCCGTCGCGCCCCTGCTCCTTGCCGATATTCTCGAGCCGCGAGAGATCGGCGAGCCACAGCAAAAACAAAGGCGCGTCGCGAATATGCTGCTGATTGCCGGCGAGATCGGCGAGACGGCTCTTGCGCGCCTCGTCCTCCACGGCGACGAGGCTCCAGACCTGGAGATTGGAGGAGGTGGCGGCCGATTGCGCGGCGGCGACGACGGTCGCCAGAGTCTCGGCGGGAATTTTTTCCGGCAGATAGGCGCGGATGGAGCGATGCGCGAGCAAAAGATCCAGCGTCTCGTTCCAAACGGGCGGGGTCGGCGAATCGTCGCGACGATAGCGGGCGCGGATCGCCTCCGCGCCATCGGCCGCGCTCAATTCCCCTCTCGTGATCGGCTTGTTCATGTCGTCTCCAGAAAATGCCGCGTGACGGGCGCTTTATGGCATGGTGGCGAAAGCCGCCGCAAAAATCCACCCTGGCGACCGCCGCCTCCGCCGATCCCCTCGGTTTGTACGGAGGCTGGCCTCGCCAGAGCTGCTCCTTGTGGACAACGCCGGGCAAGTCTGTTAATTCCCCGCGCACGGATCAGGCGCTCCGTCAGCGCCCGATCGACTATTCTCACCCTCCGCAGCAACGTCTCCAACCGGGGCGCCGCCGCCCCAAGAAACAGGATCGCTTCGTGCAAGTTCTCGTCCGCGACAATAATGTCGACCAGGCTCTCAAGGCGCTGAAGAAGAAGATGCAGCGCGAAGGCATTTTCCGTGAGATGAAGCTCCGCGGCCATTACGAGAAGCCCTCGGAGAAGCGGGCCCGCGAGAAGGCCGAGGCCGTGCGCCGCGCGCGCAAGCTCGCCCGCAAGAAGCTGCAGCGCGAAGGCCTGCTGCCGATGAAGCCGAAGCCCGCCGTCGGCGGCCGCTGAGCGGCGAAAAGCGGGCGCGCGGTCGAATTCTCGCCGAATTGCCCGGTTTAGATCATCGTCATCGCGCTTTCCGCGCTTTCAGGACTTTGTTCGAGGAGGTCGGACGGAATGGAATTGCCGCTCGGCTCGGCGGTTCGCCGGACGTCCCCCGCATTTTTCCGCCGCGCGTCTCTGCGCGCGGGCGCTGCGGCGCTGACCCTGCTCGCGCTCGCGGGCTGTGAGACCGCCGGCATGCTGCGTCCGCCGGGAAGAGGCTTCGCCGAGACGGACGCCGCCGATCCCCGCGCCGCCTCCGCCAATATCGATTCGCTCTCCGACGTCGTCCGCCGCAATCCGAGCGCCGAGGCGTTCAACACGCGCGGCGTAGCGCTGGCCAAGATCGGCCAGTTCCAGGAGGCGATCACCGATTTCTCGCAGGCGATCAAGATCGAGCCCAATAACGCCGCCGCCTTCACCAATCGCGCGCTGGCCTTCCGCCAGACGGGCCGCAACGATCAGGCGCGGCTCGACTTCGACCGCGCCATCGACGTCAATCCCAATCATGCGCCGGCCTATATCGGCCGCGCCAATCTCTTGCGCGCGCAGGGCAATCTCGATCAGGCGCTCGCCGACCTCGATTCGGCGATCAAGCTCAATCCCGAGAGCGCCCAGGCTTTTCACGCGCGTGGGCTGATCCATCAAAAGCGCGGCGACAATCAACGCGCCGTCACCGATTTCGACAACGCCATCGACCGCGACCCCTTCGCGGCGGCGCCCTATCAGGCGCGCGGCGAGAGCCTGGTGACGCTCGGCAATTACGACAAGGCGATCGAGGATTTCAACGCGGCGCTCAATGTCGACAATAAGAGCGCGCCGGCCTGGGCCTGGCTCGGCCTCGCCTATGAGCGCAAGGGCAATCGCCAAAAGGCGGCCGAATCCTACCAGCGCGCTCTCGCGCTCGATCCGCAGCAGCCGATCGCGAGACAAGGCGCCTCGCGCGGCTGAGCGACGCGCTCAGTCGCTCGCCTCCAGCCGGCCCGGCGTGGAGAGCGCGACGTCGACCCAGCGCGCGACGCGCGGAAACACATCCACCAATCCGATGACGAGATGCTGGCCGCCGGGCACGAGGACGAATGTCTTCGGCTCATTGGCGAGCTCGAAGAGCCGGCGCCCGAGCGCGATCGGCACCACCCCGTCCTTGTCGCCATGGACGATCAGCACCGGCATGCGAACGTCGCGAATGGCGAGGTCGGAGCGGAACTGATCCAGCATGATCCAACGCACGGGCAGAAAGCCGTAGCGCGTCTCGGCGACATCCGCCGCCGAGGAGAAGGGCGAATCGAGCACCAGCGCCGCCGCCTCCCGCCGCGCGGCGAGCTGGGTGGCGACGCCGGAGCCGAGCGATTCGCCGACGAGGGCGATGCGAGCGGGCGCATAGCCGCGCTCGCGGGCGGCGGCATAGGCGGCCTCGGCGTCATGCAAGAGGCCCTCTTGCGTCGGCGCCCCGCTGGAGCCGCCATAGCCGCGATAGGCGATGGCGAGGAAACCATAGCCCTCGGCCATGAAATTGCGGAAGCGCGCGACTCGGTCGACGAGCGCGCCGGCGTTGCCGTGGAAATAGAGCAGCACCGGCCGGCCGGCGCGCGGCGGCGCATGCCAGGCGACGATCGTCTCGCCGTCGGAGGTCGCGAGCCTCAGCTCCTCGACGCCCTCGAGGCCCGCCTCGCGCGGCGAGACATTGCGCGTATCCGGCAGATATTGCAGGCGCCGCTGAAACAGGCCGAGCCCCGCCGCCGCGACGAAATAGGTCGCGACGACGACGAGCAGCGCCCATTTCAGCAGCGCGAGCGCCATGCGATCAGTCTCCGCTCTGGGCCTTGCGCCGCGCCTCGGCGCGCTCCTCGAGCTTCGACGCGATCCCGCCGGCCGCGAGCACCAGAACCGCGCCTGCGACAGAGGCCGCGAGCTCGAAATGCTCGGGCGCGACCCAGCCGAACTTTTGCCAGATCGGATCGCCGGCGATGAGCTCGCCCGAAATCCAGCCGAGCAGGCCCGCGCCCGCCCAGATCAGAATCGGGAAGCGCGACAGCGCCTGCATCAGCAATCCCGCGCCGAAGACGACGATCGGCACCGAGACCGCGAGACCGAAAATGATGAGCGGCATGGAGCCGCGCGCGGCGCCGGCGATAGCGATGACATTGTCGAGCGACATCACCGCATCGGCCATGACGATGGCCGCCACCGCGCCCCACAGATCCTCTTTCGCGTCGACGTGATGCTCTGTCTCGTCGATCAAAAGCTTGGTCGCGACGCCGAGCAGCAAAAGCCCGCCGACCGCTTTGAGCGCCGGAATGGACATCAGCTGAATGACGACGAAGGCGAAGGCGATACGCAATAGGACGCCGCCGGCCGCGCCGAGCAAAATGCCCCATCGTCGTTGCTGTTTCGGGAGCTTGTGACAGGCGAGCGCGATGAGGATCGCATTGTCGCCGGAGAGAAGCAGATCGATCCAGATGATCTCGAAGATTTCGAAGCCGACGGAAAGTTCGTCGCCGCTCATTGACTTGGTTATCCAGCCCTGCCCGTGGGCAGTGTGCGCGGATCATATCGGATCGCGGGGGGGCAGCGCCAGCGAGATCGGACAGCGGCGCCGGGCAATCGGGCGAGCCGCCGAGCGGCCTCCCACTCCAGCGGGCGGCGGGCGGCCCCCTCGCGCTGGCTCCCACCCGTCGCCCGGTCCGCCCGGGACAGCGAAGTCTTCGGGTTATTTGCGCGCTTTTGCCGAGAGTTTCGCCGGCGCGGCGGCGCAGGGCGGCATGAAATCGTCGAGCTTTTTCTCGTCCGCGCCGGGCGAATGAGCGTCATGGCCGAGCAGCAGGGGCAGCCAGCCGAGCGCGTCATCCGTATGCACATAGACGTCGACGAGCAGCGGCCCCTTGGGGATATCGGCGTGGCGGCAGAACAAGCCGCCCTCGATATCGAGAGAGCCATGCGATTTCGCGCCGCTCTCGCGCCAGCGATTTCCCTCCTCCTGCGCGGCGCGGATGGCGGCGAGATCGCGGCGGTCGGCTTCGAAGATCGCGAGATTTCCGGCCGCGGCCGCGTCCAGCCCGGCGAGGGCGTGACGATCCTCCTCATGCGCGGCGGCGACGAGGCGGATGGTCAGAACATGCTTCGCCTCCTCCTCGCCATCGCGCCAATAGGTCGCGACGACGCGCGCGCCGACCGGCGTCGGCTCCAGCCAATCGGGCGCGCGCAGAGCGATACGCAGCGGCGAGACATCCGCCGTCGAAAGGCTATAGGACCGAAGCTTCCATTGCGTGGAGAGCGACACGCCATTGCAGGCGGAGAGGGCGAGAGCGAGAGCGAGGGCGACCGTGAGAGGCGCGAGCCGGGGTGTCATGGACGAGCTCCGAAAATCCGATGATATTTTCATGTTTGACATTAAAATTAATATGTGTCAAATGGTTTGCATCGCGCAGGCTCGGCGTCGCCGCGCATCACCGAAAAGGATGGATTGCATGACCGACATCGCCGCTTTTCAGGATCCGCGCCTCTCGGCTCTGCGAGAACGCATCGGTTGGATCTGCCAGACGATCCGCGCGCTCGTCATTTTCTTCGCCGTGGCGGACCTCCTCGTGATTTTGATCTTCTGGGCCGATAGCGGAAAGGTCGAGCGCCATTTTCGCGAGTTGCTGCAGATCGACGTGTCGGGCGCATCGCAAGGCCAATATGCGGCGGCGATGGCGCTGAGCCTCGTCGTCTGGGTCTTCACCGCCGTCATCTGCTTTTGCCTGTGGCGCGTATTCAGCCTCTATCTGCAGGGCGGCGTCTTCTCCGCCGAGGCGGCGCTATGGTTGCGGCGCGCGGGCGTCATCGGCCTTGTAACCATTGTTCTGGATGTGGCGATGCGCTCGGCGGTCATTCTCGCGATCGCCTCGCATCTCCCCGCCGAGCAGAACCATCACGGCTACATCAGGCTCGAGGATCTGCTGAACGTCATCTTCCTGCTGATGCTGATCGCGATAGCGCATATCTTCAAGACGGCCGCCGAGATCGCCGGCGAAAACGCGCAATTCGTGTGAGCGGGCATGGCGATCATCGTCAATCTCGACGTGATGCTCGCGCGGCGCAAGATGCGCTCGCGCGACCTCGCACAACGCATCGGCATCGCCGAGCAGAATGTCAGCCTGCTGAAATCCGGCAAGGTGAAGGGCATTCGCTTCGATACGCTGGAGAAGATCTGCGAGGTTCTCGACTGCCAGCCGGGCGACATTCTCGAATATCGCCCGGACAAAGACACGAAGGATAGTCGATAAAACGGCGCCGCCTCGCGGTGATCCGCACAGCAGAAATTCGACGCGCGCCTTCCCGAAGCGAAAAGGGAAAGCCCCCTCTCCCGCGGAAGGTGGGGGAGGGGTCGGCGAGGGGGGACGCCCTCACGATTTCATCGACGGCCGCGGCAGATGGCGAATGTCACGCTCATGCGCCGCGCATGACCCTCACTTCAAGAACACATAAATATCCACTTGCAGCCCATCGTCGTCGCTGGTCTTCAGATCGGTGAGATATTCCTCGACGAACAGATTCTTCGTGTCGAGACCCTTCTCGTCGAGGAAGGCGGTGATCGCCTCATAGGTCGAGTCGATCTCCTCATAGGGGCCACGGTGCTGGAATTTCAGCGCCTTGCCGGCGGGCGAGGCGCCGATTTCGACGCCGTGGTCGAGCTTGGCCTTGCCCTCTGGCGCCTTGGCGAGCGGCAGCATCGCCTCGAAGTGAAACCCATTGTCATCCGTCTCGGTGAAGGCGACGAGCGGACGCCCATCCACGGTGAGGCCGGCCTTGGAGGCGGCGATCCGCACATTGGCGATGGCGTCGGAGAGCGTCTTGAGCCCATCCGCCCAAGTGCCCTGGCCACGCAATTTGGCGACCGGGCGCGCAATGATCTCGCTCGCCTGGCCGGCGATGGCCTCGGCCTGCGCCTCCGCTTGCGCGTCGGCCGGCGGCTCGTTGAGATCGAGCGTCGGCTTGGGAGCGACCGGGCTGTCCGGAGAGGCCGGCGCGGCGGGCGCCGGCTTCGGCGCTTCCGCCGCAGCCTGCGCGTGCGGCGGCGGGGCGGCGGGATCGGATGAAGGCGGGGCCGATGTCGCGCCGAAAAAGGCGCCCGCCGCGACGGCGAGGACGGCCAGAGCGGCCACAAAGGGCCAGGCTCGCTTCAATTTCTGCGTGAAGCCCTCACCGTTCGAATTGCTCATGGTCTCGTCCTTCAGAAAGCGCGCGCGCCGGCCATAGCGTCGCGATTCGATTCTCTATATACGCCTGTAACAGGAAATGAACGGCATGATGACCAGCCCGCTCGCCGGCCGCCCGATCTATCGCATGAACGGGATCGGCAATGAAATTCTCGTGCTCGACTTGCGCGGCGCCGACCTCACGGTCGCGCCCGCGGAGGCGCGCGCCATAGCGAGGGCGCCGGGCCTGCGCTTCGACCAGCTCATGGTCCTGCATGAGCCGCGCCAGACCGGCGCCGACGCCTTCATGCGTATCTACAACACCGACGGCTCGCTCTCTTCCGCCTGCGGCAATGGCACGCGCTGCGTCGCCTATATACTCGGCCGCGCGGGCGAGGGCGACGCGCTGACGCTGGAGACCGACGCCGGCCCCGTGCGGACATGGCGCAAGGGCGAGACGCGCTTTACCGTCGATATGGGCCGCCCGCGGCTCGGCTGGCGGGAGATCCCGCTCGCCGCCGCGGCGCCCGACACCTCAAATGTGCCGCTTGCGCCTGCCGTCCAGGGGGCGCCCACTGTCTTTTCGGCCGCCAATATGGGCAATCCCCATGCGGTCTTCTTCGTCGATGACCCGTCGGCCGTCGATCTCGCGACGCTCGGGCCGCAGCTCGAGCATCACCCGCTCTTCCCCGAGCGCGCCAATATCTCCTTCGCCAAAGTCGTGGCGGCGGATGATATCCTGCTGCGCGTCTGGGAACGCGGCACGGGCGAGACGCGCGCCTGCGGCTCGGCCGCCTGCGCCGTGCTGGTGGCGGCGGCGCGCGCCGGCCTCTCCGCGCGGGAGGCGCGCGTGCGTCTGCCGGGCGGCGATCTCGTCATCGCCTGGGGGCCGGACGATCATGTGCTGATGACCGGCGACGTCGAGCTCGAATTCGAAACAAGGCTCGAGGCGCGCGTCTTCGACGAGCAAGGCGCGTGAGCGCGGCGGTCGACATCGTCACTTTCGGCTGCCGTCTCAATTACGTCGATTCGGAGCGGCTGCTGCGCGAGGCGCGCGCCGGCGCGCAACACGAGCGCGTCATCGTCAACACTTGCGCCGTGACGGCGGAGGCGACGCGCCAGGCGCGGCAGACGATCCGGCGCCTCGCCCGCGAGCGCCCCGCGGCCGAGATCGTCGTCGCCGGCTGCGCGGCGCGCATAGATCCCCAGAGCTTCGCCGCCATGGACGGCGTCGCCCGCGTTCTCGCCGAGCCTCACGAGGCGCGCGCCGAGAGCGCCGCCGAGGGGCAGACGCGGGCTTTTCTCGCCGTGCAGAACGGCTGCGACCATCGCTGCACTTTCTGCGTCATCCCCTTCGGCCGCGGACCGTCGCGCTCCATCGCGGCGGCGGAGATTCTCGCCGAGGCGCGGCGGCTCGTCGAAAGCGGCAAGCGCGAGATCGTGTTGACCGGCGTCGATCTGACGAGCTACGCTGCGCAGGGCGCCTCGCTCGGCGGACTCGTGCGCGCCGCGCTACGCGAGCTGCCGGAGCTCGAGCGCCTGCGGCTCTCCTCCATCGACTGCATAGAAGCCGACGCCGAGCTGTTGGACTGCATGGGCGCGGAGCCGCGCCTCATGCCGCATCTGCATCTCTCGCTGCAATCGGGCGACGATCTGATCCTGAAGCGCATGAAGCGCCGCCATTCGCGCGAGGACGCGATTCGCTTTTGCGCGGAGCTGCGCGCGGCGCGGCCGGGAATCGTCTTCGGCGCCGATTTCATCGTCGGCTTTCCCACCGAGACCGAGGAGATGTTCGCCCGCACGCTCGATCTCGTCGAAGAATGCGGGCTGACGCATCTGCATGTCTTCCCCTATTCGCAGCGTCCCGGAACGCCGGCGGCGCTGATGCCGCAGGTGAATGGCGCATTGGTGAAAGAACGCGCCGCCCGCCTGCGCGCGGCCGGAGAGGCGGCGCTCACGCGCCATCTGGGCGTGCAGATCGGCAAGACTTTGCGCGTGCTGACCGAAAAAGGCGGCATGGCCCGCGCCGAAGATTTCACGCCGCTGCGCACGCCCGACGCGGAGGCGGGGCGGATGCTGGATGTGCGCGTGACGGGGCATGACGGCAAGGCGTTGAGTGGGATTTAGATCGCGCTCTCGATCGTTTCGATCGGCATAAAAAACGTTCGATCGCCGAACTTGCAGGGAAGAAATCCGTTTCTCACGTAGAAAGGGACCGATTCCGCATCGAGCGCATGAACGATCACGCCCCTCACTCCGATCGTCTCGGACGCAGAGAGAATTCTCTTCAGCGCATCGGCGAGCAAATCCGCGCCCAGTCCCTTGCCGGCGTAGCCGACATCCCGCGCCAACCTGCCGATGATACTCACCGGGATCGGATTGGGCAAACCATGTTTCTTGACCTTGGAGGGAATCGCCTCGCGCTCGATCGATCCCGCGGCGATGCAGTAATAGCCTATGACCTTGTCGCCCACGCAGGCGACATAGGTTCTCGCGCTGCGTCCTTCGCTCGCGGCCGCATGCTGCTTCAACCAGTCGTTCAACTGAGGCTTGCCGCAGTCGAAGCTGCGACAATCATGCTTCGTCGGGTCGAGCCGCGTGGGCGGGTGAAATATCGCCCCGCGTTCTACCTCTCCCATAGAGGCTTCTTCTTCAGCAGTGCTCTGAGCTCGTCATTGGGCGGCGGCGGCCGATCCAGCGCCGCCTCGAATTCCGCGAAGTCTTTCGCGTTCAGCAGAAACAGGCGCTGGTCGAGCAATATGTCGACGGCGTGCCGGCGAGCGCTTTCCGTGATGAATTCACTGCGCGTCTTGCCGATGAGCGACGCTGCCGTGTCGATCAAATTCCGCGTCGTCGTCGACATGCGCACATTCACTGTGGAGTCATGCCGCTCTCGGGCCGGCGCAGCGGATCGTCGTTTCGACGCATCGGTCGCCATGCGCCTCTCCTCCAGGGGGTTGTGATCGATAAACAAAAGCGCGAGTAGGGACAATGTCAATACATAATCGCATTGGGCGGCGTCACGGCGCCTTATAGCCGATCCGATACACCGCCCCATTCTGGTCGTCCGTCACCAGCAGCGAGCCGTCCGGCAGTTCCGCCACATCCACGGGGCGACCGAGATATTGCGGATCGCCGGTGTTCCACCCCTCCGCGAAGGGCTCGCTGACGCCGCGCTTTCCCTCCGGGCCGACGCGGGTGAACATCACCCGCGCGCCGATCGGCATGGTGCGATCCCAGGAGCCATGCTGGGCGGAGAAAATCCCGCCGCGGTAATAGGGCGGGAAAGCCGCGCCCCGGTAGAAGACCATACCGAGATCGGCGGCGTGCGGCGCCTCCTCCACCTGCGGAAAGACGACATTCGGCGGCGGCTCGTCGCGCGAATATTCGTAAGTGCGCACATGGCCGCCGCCATACCAGGGGAAGCCGAAATGCAGCCCCGGCCGCAGCGCGCGGTTCAATTCGCCCGGCGGCGCGTCGTCGCCCATGCGATCGACCTGATTGTCCGTGAACCAGAGGGCGTCGTCTCCCGGGTCGAAGTCGAGCCCCACTGAATTGCGAATGCCGCGCGCAAAAACCTCGCGACCGGAGCCGTCGCGATTCATGCGGATGAGTCCTCCCATCCCGATACGGTCATAGAGCTCGAGCTTTTCGCGCGGGGTGACATTATAGGGCTGGCCGAGCGCGACATAGAGCTTGCCGTCCGGCCCAACGCGACAGACGCGCGTCGTGTGATTGGCGCTCTGCTCGGCTGCGGGGACGAGCCCGCCCTGCGGCGCGAGATTGCGTGCATCCTTCCAAACGAGCCGGCGCCAGTCCTTTTCGGCCTCGGCGAAGCTCGAAATGCGATTCTGCTCGACGACGAACAATGTTCCCTCCGCGTCGAAGCAGAGGCCGTGCGGAATGACGAAAGGGGCGTCCGGCGCGAAAATATCGACGGAAGCGGCGCGCTCGCCGCCCGGCGTCAGCACAAGAATGCGGCTCGCATCCGTGCCGACGAAGATCGCTTCGCCACGCCGGCCGACGGCGAGCGTGCGCGCATGCGGAACCAGAGCATAGAGCGAGATGAAAAAGCCCTCCGGCAGCCGGATGCTGCGCAAATCCGCCTCTATGCGTTTCGCTTCGGCCTCCGCCGAAGGCTCCGCGCGCGCCGTGAGGCTCGGCGTCGAACCGAGAATCAGCGTCGAACACACAAAAAGGCAGAAGCCAAAGCGACGGATCATGCGAGCGATCTCCGTCGCGACCCCGGAAGGAGCCGCGCCCCGTGACAGATAGGGGCGCGGACGCCTGCCGCCCGCGCTGATTATTTATTCCGGGTATTATTGACTCTTGCATTTTATAACGGGTATAAATTCCCCATGGAAAACGAAACGCTCTCCCGCTTGTCGCGGCCCTGCGCCGCTTTCGCCGACGGCCGCATGCTGGCCGCCGGTCCGCTGGTCGAAGTCGCTCTTGCGGTCAAGAACGCCGACGCCGCCGACGGCTATATTCTCACTTTCGACGATGCGACCGGCGAGGTCGTCGATCTCGATCTGCGCGGCGCAAAAGCGGAGATCATCGCGAGGCTCGCTTCGGCGCCCCCCGCCGCCAGCGGCCGGGCGCGAAGCGGGGCGACGGAGCAGGAGGGCGCAGAGGAGGGCGCGCGCGGACGCGGGCGGCCGCGACTGGGCGTCGTCGCGCGCGAGATCACCTTGCTGCCGCGCCATTGGGACTGGCTCGGCGCGCAGCCGGGCGGCGCTTCGGCGGCTCTGCGGCGGCTGGTGGACGCCGCGCGCCGAGAAGGCGGGGCGGAGAGCCGCCTGCGCATGGCGCGGGAGGCCGCCTATCGATTTTTAGCGGCCGTCTCGGGAAATCTTCCGGGTTACGAGGAGGCTCTGCGCGCGCTCTTCGCCGGAGACGATGCGCGATTCGAATCGCAAATGGCGGAATGGCCGAAGGATGTCCGCGCCTATGCACTGCGCCTGGCCCGCGGCGCCGAGTGAGCACGAGCCCCGGCTTGCAATGGCGCGGCCTCGGGCGCATGTAATCGCGAGGAGCTCTTCCCGGTAACGAGGATTTCGATGCCGATCTACGCCTATAGCTGCAATTCCTGCGACAATGGATTCGAGACCTTGGTGCGCTCGGACGACATTCCCGCTTGTCCCGCCTGCGGAAGCGTCGAATTGACGCGCCAGCTCTCGCTCATCGCCAAGCCCGCGAGCGGCGGCGAAGCGGAGGCGTCCTGCGCCGCCATGGGCGGAGCGGGAGGCTGCGGCGCATCCTGTCCCGCCTTCGCCGATTGCGGTTGACGATTGCGGTTGAACGGAGGAATTCGACCACTTCGCCGCGAATAGTTCCATATCGACGGTTGACTTCGTCGAAGAGAGTGAGATTCTTTCGACGTCGGCCATCCGCCGGGTCGTTCCGGGGGAAGCGGGGGCTTTTGCCGCTTTCTCTCGCGAATCGGCTCGGTCGGCAGACGATCGGTTTCATCCTGAAGGGAGAACATCCATTCGCCGTCCAATGAAGAGCACCGCGGCCCCACAGAAGGAGGGTCCGCGCATCAACCGGGAGATTCGCGCGC